>NZ_LKDU01000005.1:0-152771 GCF_001401855.1 Pseudoalteromonas sp. P1-7a
AAGAAAATTGTGTTCCGATGTTAAATTTGAAACTATACAGCATGAATTGGCAAGTATTGACGGCATAGATGTTAATACTTTTGAAAAAAATCAAATTTCTGCTTATTCGTGTATTCAGCATTGTGATCTTCACGGTAAAAACATCCTTATTTCCGAAGATAAACATCCAATTATTATAGATTATGGTGACGTTAATGAACAAAGCAGTGACATAGACATTGTTACGTTGGAACTCAGCCAGTATTTTCATCCTTCTATTAGAGAGAGGTTTTCACCTTCAATAGAGTTATTCGAAAATTGGTTTAATGATGATTACTATTTAAAAAACTCTCCGACTCCTGAAGTTTCAAAGTTCTTAAGAGACTGGAAATCAGACAGTTCATTTATGAACAGACAGTACATTGTTTCCGTGTATTCCTATGCTGTCAGACAGTTAACATATGATGGTACTAACAAAAACTACGCAAAAGCTCTTATTAAGGCTGCAATTAACAATTTTTAAGCAAAAAAGCGGATCATTAAGATCCGCTTTTCAACTTTGTTCTTAAGCTAAGTTAACCAACTTAAATAAGATAACCATCTTAATTAAAGCGTTAACCAACTTAATTACATGATCACATCTCTGCTCTTAATCACGGTAAGTCTCTACCGCTGGGCATGAACACACTAAGTTACGGTCGCCGTATACGTCATCTATTCGTGTAACGGTTGGCCAAAACTTGTCTTTAGCAACGCTTGGTACTGGGAAGGCTGCGTAAAAACGGTCGTACGCGCGATCCCATTCGTTACCAAGTACATCTGCTTGTGTATGCGGTGCAAACACAAGTGGGTTGTTTTCGATTGACCATTCGCCAGAGATTACTTTGTCGATTTCACCTTTGATAGATACCATTGCTTCGATAAAGCGGTCTATCTCGCCTTTTGACTCAGACTCAGTTGGCTCAATCATCAATGTGCCCGCTACTGGGAACGACATAGTTGGTGAGTGGAAGCCGTAATCTTGTAGGCGCTTAGCGACGTCCATTTCAGTAATGCCTGACGCTTCTTTTAATGGGCGTAAGTCAACAATACATTCGTGCGCAACGCGGTTGTTGCGGCCACGGTATAAAATTGGGAAGTGCTGGCTTAGCTCGTGTGTTAAGTAGTTAGCATTAACGATTGCCATTTCAGTGGCTTGTTTTAAGCCCTCTGAACCCATCATGGTAATGTAAGCCCATGAAATAGGTAAAATAGCCGCTGAGCCGTAAGGCGCTGCCGATACCGCACCGTTGTTAATATTTGTACCTGGTACGTTAATTACGCTGTGGTTTGGCATAAATGGCGCAAGGTGCGATTTAACACCAATTGGGCCTACACCTGGGCCGCCGCCGCCGTGTGGAATACAAAATGTTTTATGCAAGTTTAAGTGCGATACATCTGAGCCAATAAAGCCTGGGCTTGTTACGCCTACTTGTGCGTTCATGTTTGCGCCGTCCATGTAAACTTGGCCGCCGTGCTGATGAATAATGTCACAAATTTCGCGAATGGTTTCTTCGTAAACACCGTGTGTAGACGGGTATGTGATCATGATACACGATAAGTTTTCAGACACTTCTTCTGCTTTCGCTTTAAGATCTGCCATGTCTACGTTACCGTTTTTATCGCAATCTACCACGACAATTTTCATGCTAGCCATTTGCGCAGATGCAGGGTTAGTACCGTGTGCTGAGCTTGGAATTAAACATACGTTACGGTGCGCATCGCCGCGTGACTCATGGTATTTACGAATAGCAATTAAGCCTGCGTATTCACCTTGTGCGCCAGAGTTTGGCTGTAGTGAAACCGCATCGTAACCGGTAATGTTAACTAGCCAGTCGTGCAGCTCGTTAATCATTATTTGGTAACCTTCTGCTTGGTCTAGCGGGCAGAATGGGTGAAGGTTTGCAAATTCAGGCCAAGTAATAGGGATCATCTCAGCGGTCGCGTTTAGTTTCATGGTACATGAACCTAACGAGATCATTGAGTGGTTAAGCGCTAAATCTTTGTTTTCTAGACGCTTAATATAGCGAAGCATGTCTGTTTCGCTGTGGTAGCTGTTAAAATTTGGATGCGTTAATACTTCGTCATCACGTACTAAACTAGCTGGAATAGAGTCGCTACCGTTTGCTTCAATATCGGCAGCAATAGCGTCTACACTCAGGCCGTGGCCTTCACCAAGTACAATATCAAATAGCTCAGCTACGTCTTCACGTGTGGTGGTTTCTGAAACTGAAATTGAGTATTCACTGTCGTGGTTTGTAGCAAAGTTAACGCCTTTAGTAAGGGCGCGTGCTATTACGTCATCTTTGCTGTCGCCAACGATTGTTAGCGTATCAAACCAAGTGCTGTGCTTAAGTGCGACACCTTTAGCTTTTAAGCCAGCTGCTAAAATATCAGCAAAGCGATGTATACGCTGCGCGATAGTTTTTAAGCCTTGTGGGCCGTGGTACACCGCGTAAAACGCTGCCATGTTGGCAAGTAGTACCTGCGCTGTACAAATGTTTGAGTTGGCTTTGTCGCGGCGAATGTGTTGTTCGCGCGTTTGCATTGCCATACGTAGTGCATCGTTACCTAAACGGTCTTTAGATACACCAATAATACGCCCTGGTAATGAACGTTTGTAAGCATCACGTGTTGCAAAAAATGCAGCGTGTGGACCGCCGTAACCCATAGGTACACCAAAACGCTGAGCCGAACCAAGTACTACGTCAGCACCTAGTTTACCCGGTGCTTTTAATAGTAATAAACTCATAATGTCGGCAGCAACACAGGCAATGGCCTTTTTGCTTTGTACGCCAGCAATTAGGTCGGTTACATCGACTACTTCACCCGATGTAGATGGGTATTGGAAAAGTGCACCAAAAATGTCGTGGTTAACGGCATCTTCTGCTTTACCTACAATTATTTCAAAACCAAACTGCTCAGCACGGGTGCTGACTACGTCAATAGTTTGTGTGTGTACGTCGTCGGCAATAAAAAAGGCATTGGCTTTTTTAGCTTTAGATACGCGTTTTGCAAGGCCCATAGCCTCAGCAGCAGCGGTTGATTCGTCAAGTAACGAGGCACTTGCTAAATCTAGGCCTGTTAAATCTAGGGTCATAGTTTGAAAGTTTAATAACGACTCTAAACGCCCTTGCGCAATTTCTGGCTGGTACGGCGTGTACGCAGTATACCAACCTGGGTTTTCTAGTACGTTACGTAAAATTACGTGCGGTACGTGCGTTGGGTGGTAGCCTTGGCCAATGTACGATTTGAAAACTTTATTTTTGCTTGCTACCGATTTTAAGTAGCTTAGTGTTTCAACTTCAGTACGGCTTTCGCCAACTGTTAATGGCTGCGCTAAGCGAATGCTTGCAGGTACAGTTTGGTCGATCAGCTCTTGCACACTTGATACTTCTAAAGCACTTAGCATATCGCTTACTTGTGCTGGGCTTGGCCCAATGTGGCGGCGAATAAAATCTTGCTTTTGCTCTAACTGTTCAAGAGATTTGGCGTTTGACATGCGTCTAGATTCCTATGATCCTAAATACTAACGGGTAATTAGTATTGATTAAAATATGTGATGATTTAATAACTTACTGTGTATGGGGAGTAGGCCGTTAAATCATAAAAGCCCCAAAAACAGTGAATGGGGCTTTTGTCATCTACTTAGAGTATTACTCTTCGTCGATTGTGTTAGCGTAGTCTTCTGCGCTAAGTAGGTTTTCAAGCTCTGACTCGTCAGTTGCTTTAATGCGGAATAACCAGCCGTCACCGTATGGGTCGTTGTTAACCGTTTCTGGTGCGTCTTCTAGCTCTTCGTTAATCGCTACAATTTCGCCGCCAATTGGCGCGTAAATGTCTGATGCAGCTTTAACCGACTCTGCTACTGCACAGTCTTCGCCTGCATCTACTTCGTCGCCTACTTCAGGTAGCTCTACAAATACCATGTCGCCAAGCAGCTCTTGTGCGTGCTCAGAAATACCCACAGTAAATGTACCGTCACCTTCGTTGCGAACCCACTCGTGAGAAGAGGCGTATTTTAAATCGCTAGGGATATTGCTCATTATTTTGTTCCTTTGGTTTATATTGGGAGGATACCAATCACAAAATTATTGTGATTGGTATAACCAAATTTTTAAATGATTGATTTGCCGTTACGTACAAAGCTAGGCTTTACTACTTTAACGTTAACTAATTTTTTGCGCATTTCTACTTGGGCTGTATCCCCTGTTGAACGCGGTACACGTGCAAGGGCTACACTAAAACCAAGCGTTGGTGAGAAAGTACCTGAGGTAATAACCCCTTCTCCACCTTCAACGATTACTTTTGAGCCGCTACGCAATACGCCTTTTTCTTCAAGCACTAGGCCAACAAGCTTGTCGGTGCTTTTTTCAGCGCGTTGCTTAACAAGTACGTCACGACCAATAAAGTCACGATCTTCTGGTTCCCATGCAATAGTCCATGCCATGTTAGCTGCAAGTGGCGATACGCTCTCGTCCATATCTAGGCCGTAAAGGTTCATACCTGCTTCTAAACGTAGCGTGTCGCGTGCACCTAAACCAGCAGGCTTAACACCTGCATCTAGCAGTTGCTGCCATAAATCAGCTGCTTGCTCGCTCGGTACTACAATTTCGTAACCGTCTTCGCCAGTATAACCCGTTGTGGCAATAAATAAATCACCCACTTGTACACCAAAAAATGGCTTCATTCCTTCAACAGCGGCTTGTTGCTCGGCATTTAAAAGTGTGGCTGTTTTTGCTTTTGCGTTAGGGCCTTGTACTGCAATCATTGCAAACTCTGGGCGCTCAGTAACGGTTACTGTAAAGTCGGCAGATACCTTAGCTAAGTGTGCTAAATCTTTTTCGCGGGTGGCAGAATTTACCACTAAGCGGTAAAAGGTTTCGCTAAAGTAGTAAATAATTAAGTCGTCGATTACGCCGCCTTGCTCGTTAAGCATGCCAGTGTAAAGCGCTTTACCTGGGACAGTTAATTTTGCCACGTCGTTTGCTACTAACTTACGTAAAAATGCTTTTGCTTGCTCGCCTTCAACATCCACAATCGTCATGTGCGATACGTCAAACATACCTGCATCGGTACGCACGGCATTGTGTTCTTCTATTTGTGAGCCGTAGTTGATTGGCATTTCCCAGCCATGAAAATCAACCATTTTTGCGCCTGCTTCAAGGTGCTTAGCATGTAGTACAGTTTTAGAAGTCATAACATTCCTTCACTTTTAAATTAACCCTGTGCGGGCGTGGCTTAAATAGGTTTAACTAAACAGGCAAACATAGTTATGTTTACCGGTTATTTTATGTATTAAGCAGCTTGGTTTTGCATTAGTGCAAAACCTTGTGCTTGTAAGTGCTGTTGCCATTTTTGTAGTGCTTGTTGCTTGGCGACTAACACAAAATGTTGTTCGTCGTTTTTGTCTATTGCAGTAATAAATACATCACCGCTTTGTGCGCCATAGCATAGTTGCGGGTTTGATAAACGCAGCCCAGGCGTTAATTTAAACGCGCTAATTAGGGCATCAAAGGCATTTTCTCCACACAGCGCAAGGGTTGCAAGGTCGCTACGTAGTACATAGTCAATATCAAAACGAAGTTGTTGTTCGTTTATAAGTGCTTGTAATTGCAAGCTTGCGCTATATGGCAATACAAATCTAAATGCGGTTTCGCTAAAGTAATAAACGGCAAAGCTATAGTCTGAATTTAAATCGCCATCAAGCGTGCCTTTTAGGCCTAAGCCGCTTGCTGTAAGCTTTGTTAGATCTAACCCTAAAATAGTGCTTAAAAATACACTGGCTTCACTGCCACTAAAATCCATTACAACCAGGTTGTTATTAGCTTGCACGGCATTAGTCACTGCACTTGCAGCATTGCTGTGGCGGGCAAACATTATTGGGTTAAAAGTCATAACAAACACCTGTGTATTTTTGATACCAAAAGTATATTGCGCCACTGTGACAACAACAAATTGTAATTATTAATCAATTGATAAATAATACTTATATATATGGCTATATAAATTGTAATTTTAAATATGAAAAACATATCAACCGACAGTTTGCGTACCTTTATCATGGTTGTTGAGGTAGGTGGATTTGCAAAAGCTGGCGACCTGCTGGGCTTGTCGCAGCCTGCGGTAAGCTTGCAAATTAAACGCCTTGAAGATTTACTCGGTTATAAATTATTTAAAAAACAAGGCCAGCGCCAGGTGCTTAACCAGTACGGTGAGCTACTTTTGCCTATGGCAAAACAAATGATGCAGTATAACGATGCTATTTTGCAGCAATTCACCTCAGAGAGCATAACCGGTAAGGTGCGCTTGGGTATTCCTAGCGAATTTGCTGCGCGTATTTTGCCCTCTATCATTGGTGACTTTGTTTCGCTTTATCCAGAGGTATCGTTAGAAGTTAAATCACGCTTGAGTAAGCATTTGCTGTCGGCTTCAAGGCAGGATCAATTTGATCTTGTTTTAGCGCTTAACGAGCGCCTTAATTCAGACAAGTTTCCTATTTTTATGCAAGATGAGCTAGTTTGGGTGGGCGATTTAGCGCAGGCTAAAAATGAGGTAGTTACCTTAGTAACTGCGCCCGAGGGCTGTATTTATAGGCGCCGTGCTACCGATGCACTTAAAAGCGCTGGTATTAAGTATCGTATTGTATACAGTAATGCCGACTTAACTGGGTTAATAGCCGCCATAAAAGAGGGATTAGGAATTACTGTGCTGGCTAAAAGCACGGTACCAAGCGATCTTAATTTTCAGGCACAAAGTAAACATTTACCTGCCCTTGGTAGCATAGGCATTAGCTTAATAAAAAGCGGGGGGGAGTCAGAGCACGCAGTAGACAAACTCGCTGAGTTTATAGCCTTACGTTTAGGCTATTAATCTACGTTTAATACTAATTTAACAGCCTGAAAATAAAAACGCCGAGATTAAATAAACCTCGGCGTTTTACTCATTTTGCGTTAGGTTTTTACCAATACGCAATATAATAGAGCAACTTAGTTATTTGCGTTACGTTGGCGTAGCACTTCAAATAAACAAATACCCGTTGCTACCGATACATTTAAGCTAGACACAGTACCTGCCATTGGAATTTTAACTAATACATCGCAATGCTCACGCGTTAAACGGCGCATGCCCTCACCTTCTGCGCCCATTACAATGGCCATTGGCCCAGTCAGGTTTGCATCAAACACGTGGGTGTCTGTTTCGCCCGCAGTGCCCACAACCCATACGCCTGCATCTTTAATTTCACGCAGCGTACGTGCAAGGTTTGTTACCTGAATAAGCGGTACGGTTTCGGCTGCGCCACAGGCTACTTTACGTGCTGTGCCGTTAAGCTTGGCCGACTTATCTTTAGGTACAATAATGGCGTGTACGCCTGCAGCATCGGCACTACGTAAGCAAGCACCTAAATTATGCGGATCGGTTATGCCATCTAACACCAATAAAAACGGCGTGTCTTCGCGAGCAATGATCTCATCTAAATCTTTTTCGTTATAAACACGCGCTGCTTTTACATTAGCAATTATACCCTGGTGTTGCTCACCGTTTGCTTTGTTGTCTAACGCTTTTCGCTGCATAAATTGTACAGAAATACCAAATTTACGTGCTTCATTAATAATCGGGGTTAAGCGCTTATCATCACGGCCTTTTAGGGCGTAAATTTCTAAAAAACGCTCTGGCTCTTTTGCTAAAATTGCTTCAACAGAGTGAAAGCCAAAAATTAATTCATTACTCACGTATTATTTGCTCCTGAGCTATTACGTTTACGGGCGTTTTTGCCTGGTCTTTTAGGCTTTTTAACAGCCTTTTTTTTCGATTTTTTCTTAGCGGTGGTTTTTTCAGCGGCTTTTTTACCGGCTGGCTTTGCGCCAGACTTACCTGCAGGTTTACCTTTACTTTTGCTGGCTGGTTTTTTACCTGCTTTAGGTTTTTCATCACCTGATGTGTTTTTTCCAGGGATTTTACCCGCTTTAAGCTGCGATCTTACACTTGCCGGTACATGGCTTGGTTTACCGCGCCCTTTAGCTGCACCACGGCGACGGGCGTATCTATCTTGAGCTACATCACCACTGAGCGTTAAATTTATACGGCGCTCATCTAAGCTTACCGAAGCCACTTGCACTGTTACTTTATCACCAAGGCGGTAAACGGTATGTGTATGCTCACCAATAAGGGTGTGTTTTGCCCCATCATGATGGAAGTATTCATCACCTAAATTAGTAACATGGATCAGACCATCAATTTGTAAGTCGTCTAGGCGTATAAATAAACCAAAGTTAGTAACGGATGAAATAACCCCGTTAAACTCATCACCCACGTGGTCTTGCATAAACTCACATTTAAGCCAGTCGGCAACTTCACGCGTTGCGTCGTCTGCGCGGCGCTCGGTGGTTGAACACTGCTCGCCTAGTTGGTCTACTTCATCATCGGTGTACGCGTATGCCCCCGATGTTTGCTGACCTTGTGCTTTTATTACCGCTTTAATTGCACGGTGTACCACTAAATCAGGGTAACGGCGAATCGGTGAGGTAAAGTGGGCGTACGCAGGCAGCGCTAAGCCAAAGTGGCCTATATTGTCTGGCTGATAAACCGCTTGCTTCATAGAGCGAAGTAGCATGGTTTGAATAAGCTCGGCCTCTGGGCGGTCGCCTAAACGGGCTAACACTTGGGTAATTTCTTTCGGTGTTGGCTCATCACTTAATGTGCTTTGAATGCCAAGTTCACTTAAAAACTGCGTAAAGTTACCTAGTTTTTCTTGATCTGGCTCATCGTGCACACGGTAAAGCGCGCTGGCTTCGTGTTTTTCTAATAATTTAGCCGCCGATACGTTGGCTAAAATCATACATTCTTCAATCAATTTGTGCGCGTCGTTACGAACAACCGGCACTATTGATTCTATTTTACGGTGTGCGTTAAATACAAAACGCGTTTCGAGTGTTTCAAACTCAATAGCACCACGGGTTTGGCGCGCCGACTTAAGCGCCATATACATTTGCTGTAAATCAGTTAAATGTGGCACTACGGGTGCGTATTCTTCGCGTAGTTTTTCATCGCCTTGTAAAATGGCATTTACTTTGGTGTAAGTTAAACGTGCATGCGAGTTCATCACCGCTTCGTAAAACTTATAGCCCGAAAGCTTACCTGCATCTGATACCGTCATTTCGGCCACCATACAAAGGCGGTCTACTTTAGGGTTAAGCGAACACAAACCGTTAGACAACACTTTAGGCAGCATCGGAATTACTTGCTCAGGAAAATACACTGAGTTACCGCGGGCTATCGCTTCTTTATTTAGTGGCGTGTTCATACCTACATAATGCGATACATCGGCAATGGCTACCCATAAGCGCCAGCCACCCGATTTTTTACGCTCACAATATACGGCATCATCAAAGTCGCGAGCGTCTTCACCATCTATGGTGACCAGTGGCAGGTCGCGTAGATCTACACGGCCTTGTTTGTCGGCTTCTTCAACAAACTCACCTAAATGAGCAACTTGCTCTTCCACTTCTTCTGGCCAAACATGAGGAATATCGTGATTGCGCAGTGCCACTTCTATTTCCATACCTGGCGCTAAGTGCTCGCCCAGTACGTCAATAATTTTACCTACTGCGTTCATGTTACGGCTAGGGTTTTGCGTAATTTGCACTTGCACCATTTGGTTATGGCGCGCGCCGTTTTCACTGCCTGGCAAAATAATAATATCTTGGGTAATACGTGGGTCTTCTGCTACAACAACGGCAATACCATGCTCAACAAAGTAACGCCCCACAATAGGAGCGCGCTCATTGGTAAGGACTTTAATTATGCGGGCATCACATTTTGAGCCTGAGCCACGCTTTGTGCCTTTAGCAAGTACAATGTCACCATGCAGCACCATGTTCATTTGATGCTTGGCTATAAACCAATCTTTGCTCTCGCCTTCAACTTCTAAAAAGCCAAAACCGTCTCTGTGGCCAATTACTTTGCCTTTAGTTAAACCGGCTTCGTCAATTAGGGCGTAACATTTAAACTTATTAAAATACAATTGGCCATCGCGCTCCATGGCACGAAGGCGGCGCTTAAATGCAATTTGGCGTTCGGTGTCGTTTACAGCTAATTCATCACAAAGTTGCGTGAAGTTAGCAGGTTTTGAACGCTCTTGAAGGTGAGTAAGTATAAACTCACGACTAGGGACTGGGTTTTCGTACTTTTCTTGTTCTCGGCTGAGATTTGGATCTTGGTTTGACATTCACTATCTTGTTAGTTGGTTATGTAGGTATTTTAACCCATATACGTAAAATGAGACAGGTAAAAGCGTATGAAACTTTTAATAAACCGTTTAATGAGTAAAACATACGCTCTATGGCCTTAATCATCACTTAATATAAGCGCGACTATAACCAGCCTTTTTGCTTGGCAATACGCGCTGCATCTACACGGTTAGTGGCGTTGAGTTTTGCGATAGCATCGGATAAATAATTACGTGTTGTGCCCTCGCTTATAAACAGCTGTTTGGCTATGTCGCTTGTTTTTAAGCCATCGCTTGCAAGCTTAAGGGCTTTGCGCTCTTTATCGGTGAGCGGGTCGGCGTCATCAAGCGCGTTAATGGCAAGCTCTGGATCTATCACCTTTTGCCCTTGCATTACTTTTTTAAGTGCATTGATAAGCTCATCACTGGGTGCTTCTTTTAAAATAAACCCTTTAACACCTAGGGCGAGCGAGCGCCTAATATAACCCGCTCGCGAAAACGTGGTCATAATAACCATTTTAATAGACGGGAACGTGGCCGCTATTTGCTCACTTAGCTCTATACCGCTCATGTGTGGCATTTCAATATCGGTTAAAATTATGTCTGGTAATGCTTCATCGGCCAGTGCTTTTATTGCATTAAAGGCATCTTGGCCGTTACTGGCTTGGCCTATCACTTCGATATTAAAATCAAGGCTTAACAATGCCCCTACTGCGTCGCGCACGAGTGCTTGATCTTCCACTAAATATACTTTGATCATTGTTAATCCTTAGCTGAAATTGGCAGCATTACGTTTAAAGTAAACTTATCGCCACAAGTAAACGTGGCATGGCCATTAAGTTGCTCTGCGCGCTCTTTAATACCATTTAAACCGTTACCTGTGTTTAACGTGCTGCAAGGTGCGTTATCAATCACACTTATTTGCAGCTGATGCTGTGTTTGCTCTATGTGTATCTCACAGTTTTTATTACTGCTATGACGTAATAAATTAGTGACTGCTTCTTTAATTATAAGCCCTGCGATCCCTTCTACTTTGGGAGGTAAAGTATCTAATACAACATTAAAGTTAACGTTAAAGTCTTGTTCTATTAGCCTTTGTTTTAGTTGTGCTATTTGACTTATTAAATTGAGTTGCTTTAAATCGCTCACGGCGTTTCTTACATCGCTAAGTAACTGTCTTGCTAGATCTGCTACTTGTGCTATTTCGTTATTGGCTTGCTCGTATCGCTCCCCTTGGTTTAGCTTATTAGCAAGTTCGGCTTTTAATGCAATAGATGAAAGTGAGTGGCCTAAAATGTCGTGCAGGTCGCGGGCTATTCGCTCACGCTCTGCAATAGCGGCTAACTGCTCTAATTGGTTTGCGCTTTCTTGTTCACGCTTTTTATGCAGGCGCTCTTTTTGGGTTGCAATACCAAAGGCCAGCAGCGCTCCTGATATTAATAAAGTGCCGGCTAAAAAGTATTTTATGTTTGCTATATCTGCCAAATAAGCACTTAACGCCACCGTAAATATAAGGCTAAAAACGGCATATAACCTGCTTTTTTTAACATACGATTCACCCGCTATAAACGCGATAAAACCATATAAAGTAGAGGTGCCTGTGGTATAAAATGTGGCGCTAAAACATACCAAAAGCATAACAATAAACAATGTTGTTATGTGCTTTGTTTCACAATGCATGGCTTTTACGTAAAGCAAAATAAATACAATATAAAAGGCCACGCTCATGACAATGGTATTGACTGGTAAGTTAGATAAGTTAAAAAGCGTGGGAAGTAAATAAAACCCAGTAAAAATTAGGGGCGCATATTCCCAAAACTTTTTATTACTGGGCTTTGAAAGCGTATTTGTTGTACTCATGCCAGTGCCCTTAGTTCATTATTTTTGTTTATAACACTATTTTTATTAATAAATATAAATAACACAAAAATACTAATGAGTATAAAGTAATCATTTATTGAAACACTTAAGCTAAATGATTCTAAAAACTCACTAATAGCGAGACTTATTAAAATTAACGTATTCATAGCCACCTCCCATTAAGATAAGTTAACTATGCCAAAGCCAAAAAATAATAAGCGTGTCAAATGTCATCAACTTTGCTGACATTTGTCATGTTTTAAAAATTTCATCCTGTGAGTTCGCACCCAGTGATAAGATAATAAAAAAAGGAGTTCTCATTTAAATGCAGCCACAACAGCAAAGCCTGATTTACTTACACATTGCCGTATTACTTTTTGGGGGCACTGCCCTGTTTGCAAAGTTAATAGGGTTAAATGCCATTGATATTACGGTGTACCGTACCGCTATTGCTGGTATGGCACTTTTAGCGATGCTGTATTTTCAAAAAAAACACATTAAGTTAAACAAGCCAAAAGACTACCTTATTGCGTTATTTTTAGGTGTGGCAGTAGGCATGCATTGGGTTACTTACTTTGCGGGTATGCAAATGGCGGGCGTAACCGTCGGCATGATGGCTTTTTTTAGTTATCCAGTAATGACGGTGTTCTTAGAGCCCTTGTTTAATAAAAGCAGGCCCCAAGCAAAAGATATTGTAAGCGCAGCGGTGGTTGTAGTTGGTATATATTTACTCGTGCCCAGTGCCAATTTGGGTGACGATGTAACCTTAGGGGTTATTATGGGTGTGGTATCAGCGTTGTTTTTTTCGATTAGAAATATTACCCATAAACGTTTTTTTAGCCAATATGGCGGCCCACAAACCATGCTTTACCAAACCTTAGTGGCAAGTGTTATGCTTTGCGCTTTTATTGAAGTGCCGGTGTATGAGGTGAGTAACCACGACCTTATTTTAATTGCTGTGGCGGGTATTATTTTTACCGCTACACCGCACTCGCTATTTGCAGCGAGTTTAAAACACTTATCGGCCGCTACTGCGGGGTTAATTTCGTGCTTGCAGCCGCTTTACGGCACGTTGCTGGCTATTGTTATTATTCATGAACGCCCAACGCTACTAACACTTATTGGTGGAGCACTCATAGTCAGTGCAGCCTGCTTTGAAACGTGGTCTATTACTCAAAAGGCTAAAAAATGAAAATATTTGCGCACCGAGGGGCAAGCGGCCATTACCCAGAAAACACTAAAAGCGCTATTTTAGAAGCGTTAAATGTGGGAGTAGATGGTATTGAAGTTGATATTCAAAGTGCGCTTGATGATTATATGCTCATACACGACTCGTGGTTAGATAGAACCACCAGCGGGCACGGTAAAGTAAGCGACTTTACGGCGCAGCAACTAAGCCTGCTGGATGCCGGTAACGGCGAGCAAATTCCCACTTTACAGCAATTACTCGATTGGAATAACAATAGAACATTACTCAATATAGAGCTAAAACATACCTTTGAGCTTGAAAAGTTTGTCAGCATTTTAAATAGTAATATTGCTAAAGGCATTATTACTAAAGGTAATATTTTAGTGTCGTCGTTTGATCACCATCAAATTCATTGGCTAAAAAATAGGTTACCGTGGTTACAGATTGGCGCATTAACCTCATCAATTCCATTAGATTATGCACAGTTTGCACAAAAGCTTAATGCGTTTAGTGTTCATGTAGACAAAAGCTTTGTAAATAAAGCCTTTGTAGATGATGCCATAGCGCGGGGTTTACACGTTTACGCCTACACCGTAGATAGACCCGAAGATATAGATTTTATGCTTAAAATTGGGGTGCATGGTATTTTTACTAATTACCCTGCTCGGTCTAAAAAATATTTAGCAAACATTATTACTTGAGTTAACGGTAACTTAGTCGATAATCTCTAAATGGGGTAAGCAATAAATGAGTGGTGTAATGCAATTTTATAATTATATTGAGCAAACATTTTTTTATACGCTTACGCGTAAAATAGTGGGCAATTTAAGCTTTGTATTTTTGTTTCAGGCCATTACCTTATTTTGGTTATATAAAAGCTTAAGTGATCAGCACAGCACTAGCGCATTTTGGTTGTTAACCTTGGTTATTGTTGCAGGCTTTGCCTTTACTATTTTTTATATGCGCTATTTAATAGTGCGCCCTGTAAAAGCGATGTGCGACACATTAATAAACATAAACCAGCAAGAGGCTAATTTAGCCGCCAACTTACCGCAATTTTCGTTCGATGAATTTAAAGAACTAAGTACGCAATATAACTTATTTACTAACCACTTAAGTGATTTACTAAGTACAACTCATGCCAGCGCTAAAGCCAGCGAGCAAAGTAATGTTGATGTAAATACCGCTATGCAAAATACACAGCAATTAAGTGAACAGCAAACTCAACTAAGCCACACTATAATTAATGCGAGCAACCAAATAGTGCAAAGCTTAGAGGGCATAGTGAGTAATACTGATAGCGTGCATAGTGTTAACAGCGAGCACTTAGACTTTGTTAAGCTTTCGTCGCAAGAGCTTGCAAGCTTAGTCGAGAAAGTGTCGCTTATTGGTACCTTACTACAAAGATTTTCTAAAACGGTGTCTGGCCTTAAAGAAAACAGCGAAAACATTCGCAGCATTTTAAAAATGGTTGAGGAGTTTTCGGATCAAACTAATTTACTAGCACTTAACGCTGCCATTGAAGCGGCGCGCGCTGGCGAAGCTGGCAGAGGATTTGCTGTTGTTGCTGATGAAGTACGTACACTATCGGTAAAAGTAAGTGGCGCAACCCGACAAATAAGCGACTTTATTAATCAAATGAATGAACTAGTTAACGAAACTAACCAAGAAAGCGAGCAGTTAATTAGCCACTCTAGTACCGCACAAAGTGCCATTAGTAATACCTCTGAAGGGTTTAAAGCAATGCTAAGTGAGTTTGAACAAAACCAACAGCAGCTTCAGCAAATAGCAGATGCAGTGCATACTCTAGAGCAAGCGCAGCAACACACTCACCAATCAGTAGAGCAAATTGTTACTTTAGGCGAACAAGCTAAAAGCGCCATTGATCATGCACTAAGCAATAGTCAGCAATCTCATGCCCTTAGCCAGCAAACGCAGCAGCAGTTAAAGCGCTTTGTACAATAGCGATTACAAAACAATGCTGGGCTGTGAATTTCCTACTATTTTAAAGGCAACATTCAACAGCGCTTTATAAATATGGTAAATTACGCAGCTAATTATTTAAGTGTGTAATGTGTGTGAGTAACTCAACCCCCAACTATCAACAGCTAGCCAAAAATATTAAAACCTGGGGCCAAGAACTCGGCTTTAGTGAGGTTGGTATTACCGATATTGATCTATCTAAACACGAAGCACAATTACAGCGCTGGTTAGATGCAGGCTTCCATGGCTCAATGGACTATATGGCAGCTCACGGCATGAAACGCGCTCGCCCCGCTGAACTAGTACCTGGTACACAGCGGGTTATTTCGGTGAAAATGAATTACCTGCCCCCTGATGCTAGTTTTGCCAAAACATTAAAAAACACCGAAAAAGCCTATATTAGCCGCTATGCATTAGGGCGTGACTATCATAAATTAATGCGCAACCGACTAAAAAAGCTAGGCCAAAAAATAGAACAAGCAATTGGCGATTACGGTTTTAGGCCATTTGTAGACTCCGCACCAGTACTTGAGCGTCAACTGGCTGAAAAAGCGGGATTGGGTTGGCGAGGTAAGCACTCTTTATTAATAAATCAAGAAGCGGGCTCGTGGTTTTTTTTAGGTGAGCTTTTTGTTGATTTACCGCTGCCAATTGATGCTGAAAATACGTTTGAAGGCTGCGGTAAATGCGTTGCTTGCATTACGCTTTGCCCAACAGGCGCAATTGTAGAGCCCTATGTGGTAGATGCACGTAAATGCATTTCTTACTTAACCATTGAACACCAAGGGCCTATACCTGAGAAATACCGTGCGTTATTGGGAAATAGAGTTTACGGCTGCGACGATTGCCAATTGGTTTGCCCATGGAACCGTTATGGTCAAATTACCGATGAGCAAGACTTTCACCCCCGTACGCAACTAAAAAATAAAGACTTAATTGAGCTATTTGCCTGGGACGAACCTACTTTTTTAAAAAATACCGAAGGCAGCCCTATTCGCCGTATTGGCCACGAACGTTGGCTTCGTAATTTAGCGGTGGGGTTAGGCAATGCTGATTTTAGCCCCAGCATTATTTACGCTTTAGAAAGCAAACATGAGTCTAGCTCGCTGCTAGTAAAAGAGCATATAGAGTGGGCGCTTAAGCAACAAAATAATAAACAACGAGAACAACTTCGTAAAACACAGCGCCTAATAAGAATAGTGGAAAAAGGCTTACCTCGTGATGCGTAAATCACTTATGTGAGCCTTTTTGTCTGAGAGGCTTATTTTTTAAGTAACAAAGACAAATCTTGTTCAATTTCAGCAAAGGCGGCTTTAACTTGCTTAACCGACTCTTCTCTGGCAATCGAATTTTGAATAGTTTCATCTACTTTTTTGTAAATAAATATCTCTTGATCTTCATCTAACCCCATTGTAGGTATGCGTATTTCAAGGTCTTCTTGTAACTGCTTAAATACTTTTTCGTTACTTTCTCGGTTTTCGTTAAGTAACCCAATTAAACCATGAAACTTACTATGCACCGTGCTGGCTACATCATTTAACTTTTGCTGCTGCGACTCAAGCATTTGCTTGGTCATAATTGCGCGCAGTTGCTGTTCAGTCACACTGACAATAAAGCAAACATGGTCACGAATACGCCCGTGTTTATCTGGGTCGTGATCTGGCATGTTAAGTATTAATAGGCTTATCATTTCGTAGTTCACTAATATACGGTGAGAGAACTCATGTAAGCGGCCTTTGTTTTTAAGCATGTCAAACAGCTCAACCACAATAGGCGAACACACACCATTAAGGGCAAAGTGCTCTATTGTGTCGTCATACCTAAATTCAACATTGCTTTGTAAGTCAAATGTTTGCAGACAGTCTATTAGGGCTTTGCCCAAGTCTTGCGGATTGTTAATAAACCCAATATTTTCAATGTAATTAACTATTTGCCCCATTTCGCTACTATTTGCCATAGCGTTAAATGCCGTAGATGTTGCATCTTCTACTTGTTTTTCGAGGCTCTGTTTTTCTATTAATACTTGATTTAAATTTTTAAGTTTTGATTTAAGCTCATCATGCCCAAACGGCTTTACTATGTAATCCTCAGCACCTACTGAGTAGCCTTCCATACGCTCTTCAACCGTTCCTCTTGCGGAGACAAACATAACAATTATATGCGCTGTATTTGGATTTGCCTTTAATGCTTTACACACTTCATAGCCATTCATTTGCGGCATACTCACATCAAGTAAAATAACTTGGGGCATGTAGCCTTCTACCATGGCTAAACACTCAGGGCCGCTTGTGGCAACTTGTAATTCGAAATCAAGATCTTCTAAAATTTCTTCAATAATTTCTAGGTTGAAAGGTTCATCATCTACAGCAAGAATTTTAGTTAAGGCCATATTTTCATCATCCAATTAAATATCATTTAAACATTAATTCACAAATAATTAGCTATCTTGCACTGCTAGCTTATCATCGGCTAAATGCTCATCTAAATCTATTTCTAGGGGTACCTGAATCCTAATTGTTGCACCACCATCGCTATTATTACTTGCCGTAATTTCACCTTGATGAAGCGCTACAAATTCTCTACAAAGCGCAAGTCCTAAACCTGTACCACCAGCGCCACTATTTGTTTTGCTGCTTTGTACAAATTTAGTAAACACGTGCTCTAATTCATCCTCGGGTATACCTATTCCATTGTCTATTACATCAATAATGGCACTGTTTTCATCAGCCATTAAGTTCACTTGAATACGACTTTTAGGTTCACTAAATTTAAGTGCGTTACCTAAAACATTGCGCAGTAGTTGATTTATTTGCTCTTCATCACACTGCACAACCACTGGCCCTGGCTTTGAAAAAACAATTTCAATTTCTTTTTCCATCGCTGTACCAGATACATCATCAATACTGGTTTTAATAATATTTTCTATGTTGTACGGACGTGGATTAAAAGGAAACTTCCCTACATCCAGTTTTGATAAATCAAGTAAGTTATTTAGTAGCGAAAGCAAACGCTCGCCGCTACTTTCTATACGCGACAAATACTTTAAAAGTTTATCTTTAGCAAAATCGCCTGCTTCTAACTTACTCAAACCAAACCGAGAAAAGCTCAATATAGAGTGCATAGGAGTGCGTAGCTCATGCGACATGTTTGCCAAAAATTCTGATTTACTTAAATTGGCGGCTTCGGCTACATTTTTGGCGTGCTCTAACTGAGAAGTGCGCGCGCGTACTTGCTCTTCAAGTAGGTCTTTAGCTTCTAAGAGCAATTCTTCTTTTTCTTTTAAATGCGTGACATTTTTAAATATAACCGCTAACGCTATTTCGCCATGGTGGTCAATTTCGTTAAATGAGCCAACCAGTGGAATATACCCACCATCTGTTTTTTGCAAACGCAGATCGCTGCTAAACTGGCGATTACTGTTTAATGTTGTGATCTTATTTTTTATTTCAGCACTTGATTCCTCATCTAAAAATTCAAATACAGAAAAACCCGCGAGTTTGTCAAAGGGCAGCTTAAACAGCCTTAAGCAGGCATCGTTTGCTTCAATTACTTTGCCGTTGCGCTCAAATAACATAATGGCGTCTGGCGTATTTTTATAAATAACTTGTAGTAGGCTGTCTTTTTCAATTAACGCATCAACAGTATCTTGTAAACGCTCTACAAGCTCCGCATTTCGGCGTTTTAAAAGCTCTGTTTGCCACAATTTATGTACTGATTGCAGCAGAACACTATCGGTGAGGGGCTTTATTAAAACATCTTCAACCCCTTTACGAATCGCCTCAATCATTGAAACTTGCTCAGGGTGTGCAGTAAATAATAAGCAGCGGCAATCTGGCTGAGACATTTTAATAGCAGAAAAAATATTTAAACCGGTACCATCTTCAAAGCTAAAGTCACTAATTAAAATATCTATACTATTATTATTGGCCACTGCCACTGCGTCTGTTGCGCTGGTTGCGGTTAGCGTTTTGATATGCGCGCCGACTAAATTACTTTTCATTTTTTCAAGGCGCTCGGGTATATGATCAACAAGTAAAATAGTAGGAAGTTTTAAAACATGGCTAGAGCCAAGCTCTAAGAGGTTTTCAAGTAATGAGGTAATTTCTTTATTTGAGAAAAACGGATAAATAACCGTTGCATCTGGTACAAGTTTATTAAGCTCACTAAAGGCGGTAAGTTGTTCGCCGCTTTCGGCTTTAGGGGCAAGTAAAACGCAGCGGTCTTGTGAGATTGTTTGAGCTAACGACTTTACTACTTCACACGGCACTCCGTAGGCACCAATTACCAAATCATACTGGCTGGTGTTAGAGTATAAATCGATCATAGAGTAATGAACGAGCTCAGCCTCACAACCTATTAATTCTAGTAAAACTTTTACTCTCATTGCGATAACACTGCTGCTATCTACAATTAAAATTTTTCGACTCATTAAGCCACACTATCGTAAACACTTTATATGTTAATAGCGTAGCCTATAATTTCTTAGTTGGTATAGGTTGTTAGACTTAATTTTAATTTTTTTACCGATAAGCTCCACAACTATTTTGGTAGATGCTTGCCGAAAATAGTTAAGCTATAGTGTGTATTGTCCATTACCGCGATATTTGGCAACTCTCCCCATACGCTAAATCCGAAATGCTTAAATAGCTTAATACTTGGTAAATTGTGGCTAAAAATAAAACCAAGCAACACTTCAATTTTTAGTTGTTTAGCCTCTTTTTGCGCAAACTCCATCAACCTTTTACCAAGTCCTTTACCTTGTGCCGCTTTGGTAATATAGATACTTATTTCGACAGTGCCATCATATGCGGGACGCCCATAAAACGATTTATAGCTTAACCAAGCAAGTACTTGACCATTTTCGCAATAAACATAAATCGGGCGTTTTTTAGAGTGGCTATTAAACCACTCTAGCTTACTTTCTACAGATACTTCCTCAGTATCGGCGGTCACCATACGCGAAGCGATGGTTTCGTTGTATATTGCTACAATGGTAGGTAAATCTTCGATAGTGGCTAATCGTGTAGTCATAAGCGCTTAATATTGTTGATCACTTTTGTGCATATTAGCGTAAGATAGACCAGTCAAACAATTATAAATTTAGGCGTTGAGTATGTTAAAAAAAACGTTACTGGGGCTGAGTATTTTTATTACCAGCTTAAGTGCCCAAGCAAATGACACATTACCCCACAAACAACAGCCACAATGCGAAGACTTTACAAATGTTGAGTTTCGTAAACTGCGTTCGAAAGAATCCTTAAACTTATGCCAATTTAAAGACCGCCCTTTACTTATTGTAAATACAGCAAGTAATTGTGGTTTTACCTCTCAATTTGAAGGCCTAGAAAAAGTACACCAACAATACAAAGACAAAGGTTTAGTGGTATTAGGTTTTCCTTCTGATGATTTTTTTCAAGAAGAAAACGATGAAAAAGACATAGCAAAAGTGTGCTTTATTAACTACGGCGTCAC
The DNA here is from genome assembly GCF_001401855.1 of Pseudoalteromonas sp. P1-7a. Taxonomy (NCBI): domain Bacteria; kingdom Pseudomonadati; phylum Pseudomonadota; class Gammaproteobacteria; order Alteromonadales; family Pseudoalteromonadaceae; genus Pseudoalteromonas; species Pseudoalteromonas sp. P1-7a. The sequence continues at coordinate 20,751 of NZ_LKDU01000005.1, forward strand.
TTTTAATATGTTTGCTGCCAGCGAAGTACGCGGCAGTGATGCAAACCCACTATTTAAACATTTAAACGCGCAAACCAGCTCACCTAACTGGAACTTTTATAAATACTTAGTATCGGCTGACCGTAAAACCATTAAACGTTTTAACAGTAAAGTTGCCCCTACTTCAAAAGAATTAATTGATGCAATTGAAAATACGCTACTCATCAATTAAGTTTATACTGGTACTGCGCGTTAAAACTAACTAGACTGGCTTTAATGGTTAAATACACCAACTTTAAACAGGAGATTTTATGGCAGTGGCAAGTGCAAGGCACATTTTAGTAGACAGCGAAGCAGAGTGCTTAGATTTAAAAGCTAAGATTGAACAAGGCGAAGACTTTGCAGAGCTTGCAAAATCCTATTCAAACTGCCCTTCTGGTCAAGACGGCGGTGCACTGGGCGAGTTTGGCCCGGGTATGATGGTGCCTGAGTTTGATAAAGTCGTATTTTCAGCGCCCATTAACCAAGTACAAGGTCCTGTACAAACACAGTTTGGCTATCACTTACTAGAAGTGACAAGCCGCTCAGAATAACGTTGAGTTATCACAATATAAAAGCCGCTTATGCGGCTTTTTTTAGGAGCAATTATGAAACTTATAGGATCTACCCCGTCTCCATTTGTACGCAGAGTAAGAATGTGGGCAGCACAAAACAATGTTGACTTAGCGCTAGTAAACCTCGATATTTTTTCTGAGCAAGACCGCCCTACCTTAGCCAGTAACAATCCCGCAAGTAAAATACCGGTTTTAATTGATGGCGATTTAACGCTAAGCGACTCAACTATTATTTTGCGTTACCTCATCGCCAAGGCTAAAAAACCCCCACTAACTTGGTCGCAAGAACACCTACTTAATATTATCAACGCCTGTAACGACTCGTTAGTAGAATTAGCACTTAGCAGACGCTCAGGATTTGATACTAGCGACGATAAATTATTTTTTAATCTGCAAAACGAACGAGTTGCACAAACATTAAGCTATTTAAATAATCATTTAAACGATGATGAATTTAAAGGCTGTGAATGCCTTAACATCAGTTTATACTGCCTACTTGATTGGATTTGCTTTCGTGAATTAACAGACTTTAGCCAGCACGCTGCTTTAGTCAGTTTTTATAACGACTATGGCACGCATCAAGCTGCAATAAGCACCGATCCTAGACTCTAAACAAATAAGGTAAACACATGAGCGATATTGAAATTGAATCACAACTAGTTAGCTTTGTAGAAAAAGTACGTTTAAGCGAGCAAGTGTGGGCGCTAGGTGGCGACGACGGCGGCTTTGTAGTGTGCGAATCTAACCAGTTTGCTGAAACAGATGTACTGCTTTTATGGGAAAGCGAAGAGGCTGCAAAGGCCCAGTGTAAAGAAGAGTGGCAAGAGTTTACGCCTGTAGAAATTAATTTAGATGAATTTTTAGATGAGTGGGTAGAAGATTTAAACGAAGACAGCGCATTAGTTGGTTTAAATTGGAATGACGACCAAGTGTGTGTAGAAATTGAGCCTGTTGGCTTAGCACGCGCACTAAGCGAATAATTATCGCTTTTTATATAATAGTGAATATAACACCTGCTTTTTAAGTAGGTGTTTTTGTTTGTAAATCGATACTCGCATGTTTATCTATTTTAAGTATAAAATATATCGTGTCATTAATTTCAAGGGATTACGTTGAAAACCCATCTTGGTCGCCGCCCTTTTTCAGCAATGGAACTGCATACGCTTTATAACGGCTACATTTATAGCGACTTTAAAGTAGCAAGAGAGCAAGCAAAGCATTGGCATTTTTGGTTGCCTTTAATTGCCTATTACAGTGGCGCATATAGTGATGAAATTGGCTGTTTAACGCTTGACGATCTTGAGCTTAAAAATGGCATTTTGTGTTTTAATTTTCATACTAATGGAAAAATAAAAGCGCGCTTAGTCCCGGTGCATCAAGCCTTAGTTGATGCAGGGCTTAACGACTTTATTGCCTTTGTTAAAGCACATAATCACACACGATTGTTATTTGATTTACCAGCTAAGTCAGGCCGTTATAGCGAAAAAGTGCGCATCTGGTTTACAGGTGAAGGTGAGCGTGCAGGTTATTTGCAAAAATGCGCGATTCCCACTGTTGATCAACTCGGTATGAAAACCGCCATAAGTAGCCTGCGACTTAATTTTGAGCAACAAGTACGTATTTATGCATTACAAGCGAATTCAAAAGATGCTTTTAATTATTTAATGGGATTTAACGAATACCCTAATGAAAAATTTGACGATGTAGCCCTACTAAACACTGTAATACAGCAAATTCGTACTATTAATCCACAACTGCATTGGCAGCGCTTTAACCAGCGCCAAAGTCACTGACACTATTTGTTACTATTTTAAATCCAAGTAGCTACTTTATTAAATTACTCTCGTAAAAAAAGCTGCTAGGATATCTAAATCTCAACTTTTAAGGGCATAGAAATGCCTATTTGAGACAGTTTCTAACAACAACAATCTAGGGATCACTATGTTTTTAAAAAGCCTATTAACAGTAAGCGTTGCTTTAGCAATGACTACTGCCAACGCTAACGAGTTCGTTATCGAAAAGCTTGCTAAACCAAGTTCACAAAAGGTGTCGTTAACACTCGACCCAAGCCAAGACACCTTTACAGGGATGACAGAAATAGCCCTAGAAGTGTTAAAACCCACTCATTACATTGAACTTAACGGCGTGGCTTACGCTGTTAAAATGGCGCAGTTATTAGGCAATGAAAACTGCGACTTAAACAACGAAATGCTAAAAACAGAAAAAGTAAAATTTAGCTGTGATGAGAAAATTCAACCGGGTAAGTACACCCTTAAAATAGATTTTTCGGCGCCGTATAATCGCCAAAGTGTGGGCTTATACAAAACAATTGATCAGGGCACACCTTATTTATTTACTCAGTTTGAAATGAATGATGCGCGCCGAGCCTTTCCGGTATTTGATGAACCAAGTTATAAAATACCGTTTCAATTAACGATTACAGCGCCAACGTCTCAAAAGGTTTATGCCAATACGCCAGAGCTTAAAACCACAGTCAATGGCGATATGACAACACATTACTTTGATAAAACGCCCCCTATTCCTTCTTATTTAGTGGCTATGGCCGTGGGCCCTTTTGAAGAGCTTGAAATAAAAGACATGCCAATTCCAGGGCGTGTTATTACCCCGCAGGGTAAAATTCATTTAGCTGATTACGCAAAAGAGAACATGCCCAAAGTACTTGCTGCACTTGAGGCGTATTTTGGTATTCCTTATATTTATAAAAAGCTCGACTCGGTAGCCGTACCCGAGTTTCCTTTTGGTGCAATGGAAAACTCAGGCCTAGTCACCTACCGCGAAGATATATTACTGGTTGATTTAGCAGCCGCTACACGCAGTAAAAAACAGCGTAATGTGTCGATTATTGCGCACGAGCTGGCTCACCAATGGTACGGTAACTTAGTGACCATGAAATGGTGGAACGACTTATGGTTAAACGAAGCATTTGCTAGCTGGATGGCGGCAAAAATTACTAAACAGCTTAATCCTGAATTTGAATCTCACCTTGATTTACCACAAAACAACGTAATGGCATTAGATGCTCGCTTAAGCACTAAGCCTATTCGTAAACCGATTAAAACCGAAGCCGATATTATGGATGGTTTAGGGCTTGCCTACAGTAAAGGTAGCGCGGTGCTTGCTATGGTTGAAAACTGGATTGGTGAAGAGGCATTCCAAAAAGGGATTCAAAGTTATCTAAAAAAATTCTCATATAAAAACGCCGAAGCAGCCGATTTATGGGAAGCACTTGGTAAAGCGTCTAATAAAGATGTTGCCAGTGTTTTAAAATCATTTATTGAACAGTCTTCTTTTCCGCTTGTAAATGTAAAACAAGACGGTAAAAAAATTACTGTATCGCAAAGTCGCTTTGCTAATGCCGGTGTAGATGCTCCTGCACAGCTTTGGAATGTCCCTGTTGGGATAAAATATGGCGCTGGCGATAAAGTAAAAACAGCCAGTATTTTACTTAATAAGCAAAGCCAAACTTTGACGCTTGATTTTGAGCCAGAGTGGATTTACCCCGATGAAGGCGCACTAGGTTATTACCGCTGGGTAATGGACGATGCGCAATTTGACTCACTGATAAAACATGCGCCGCAAGCACTGAATGATCGTGAGCGTTTAGCGCTGCTTTCTGCCACTGATGCACTGCTTGATGCAGGTGTAATATCGGCCGCTAAACTAATGCAAACTCTAGAAGTATTTGTAAGCGATGATCACCCTCGTGTTGCTAATACAGCGCTGGGCTATTTAGTATCGCAAAAAAATACCTTTAAAGATGAAAGCAACGAAGCGTTATGGCCTGAGTTTATTCGCAGTGCAGTAATGCCTGCAGCTAAAAAATATTCACTTGAAGCACAAGCTGGCGAAGACGGTGCTGTATCACAACTACGTGCAGGTGTTGTGTCCTTACTTGGTTTTGATGGCGAAGATCAACGCGTGATCAGCAAAGCAAAAGAGCAAACGCAAGTGTACTTAAACGATCCGCAAAAAGTGGATCCGTATTTAGCAGCTACCTACTTAAAACTTGCCGCCTATAATGGGGATAAAGCCTTACTTGAACAATTTATGGCAACCTTTAAAACCACTAAAGATCCACAAGTACGCACAAACATGTTGGCAGCAATGGGTTTTATGGGCAAGCCGCAGTTACAAAAGCAAGTGTTAGCGTATACCCTCACTGACGACGTAACGGCATCTGACATGCGTACTATTTTAGCAGGTCAAAGTTATAGCGAGTCACGCCAAGCACTATTTATTGAGTGGATATACAACAATTACGACAAGGTAACACAAAGCTTACCGCCGTTTTTTGTACCTAACTTACCGTACTTTACGACCGCGCGTTGTGATCAACAAAGTTTAGCAACCACGCAAGCATTCTTTAAAGATAAAATTGAAGAAACACCGGGCTATGCGCGTACCTTAAGCAAGCTTGAAGAAAGTACTAACGACTGTATTGCGCTTAAAGCGCGAGAGCTTGCATCAGTTAATGACTTTTTAAAAAGCAAATAAGCTTAATTAACAGTAAATATGCATAATTAAAAAAGCCGCTGAGTTATCCACTCAGCGGCTTTTATTTACCCGTTAATAATCTGTGTTAGCTTGGCAATAAAGTCTTTTGCTGCTTGCGCTGAGTTAATTTTAAAGGCCACACCATAGTGAATCGGCTGCGCACTTTTGTGAATACGTGTAGGAAAGCGCGTCATCTCGCTACTATGAAAATAACCTTGTACTCGTGTTACCTCATCAATTGTTGCAAAGTCATCGCTAAACACCTCAAAGGCTGGGCGAATAATTATTTTGCCTTTACCCGCTTCGCTGTGGGTATAAATGGCTTCTTTAGAATTTGCTAACATGTACTCAGCAATGTTTTTAATTTTAAAGTTACTTCTGCACTTTAACTGAATGAGCTGCTCTGTTAACTCATCTGAACTATACGCCACGTGGTGCTCCCTTTAATGTTTAATAGTGCATTACATTAGCCTATACGCGCCGCAAAGTCCGAATTATTTTACATCGCATACAAAGGCAAGTTTGTCGTTTTTATAACTCATTCTTGTTATGTTTGTCTCGCAATACGGGCTTAAGTTAAGCCATTGAGAAACTTCATTGGTGCCGCTTAAACTACGCATATATACACGGTTTTTAACCGCATAAGCCACTGTATTAGCATCTTTTAAAACAAAGTCTTGTACTTGCTCTGGCAATCTTAGTAAATCTTCCACCTGTTTAGATTGGGGGTTAAAACTTGCTAAAATATGCTGATCATTTTTTGTGTAACTAAATAAAAATGTTGCGGTTTTACTGTTATAAATAAGCGTACGACCTATGTTGCTTGCTACCACCTCGCCTTTTGCCGCAGCAACCGACGTATATTGCAATGTATGTGGCTCACCTAAAATAAACATCACTAAGTCGCTTTGAGTGCCCCATGCATGGTAGCCAACAGGTTCAATCCAATCAAAAATACGGCTCGGAGCTTGCTCAGTATCGAGTGGGTATTGCCACAGCTTTTGTTTGCTATCTTGCTCTACCACAATGGCCGATAAACTTTGTTTTGAGGGCATAACAGTGGGCGAATATTCGCTCACTGGCGTATTTGTTATGTTGCTTACTTGTTTAGTTACTAAATCATAATAGGCAATATCGGTTTGACTTTGCTCGCTTGAAATAACTTCGTGCGTAAAATAAATACCTTGGTTTGTTAAATAAGGTTGGTTGTTATAGCTGTTTTTGTCGCTCACTATACTTACTTGCATACCGTAAGGTGTATTTAAATCGGCCAACAAAATTTGGCTTTTTGGCATGCTAGCCTGTGCATTCGCTAGGCTTAGCGCCGCTATAGAAGCTAGCCCAAGCCATGGTTTAATAAGTTTCATGCTTTCTCTCGTTTTAATTTTAAGCACCTCATGATAACGTTATTTGCCGATGGCGTCACTTGACCTCAGTCAGTCAACTCTTTATAACTGTCTTGGTCCTAAAAAAGAGAAAAAACATGTCTGCTAAACATCCTATCATTGCAATAACCGGTTCATCGGGTGCGGGTACTACAACCACCACCAATGCAATTAAACATATTTTTCGTAGCCTTAATATTGATGCGGCTTTTATCGAAGGAGATAGCTTTCATCGTTACACACGCCCAGAAATGGACAAAAAAATACGCGAGGCACAGCAAGAAGGTAAGCACATTAGTTACTTTGGCCGCGAAGCCAATGACTTTGGCGCATTAGAAACCTTATTTAGCACCTATGGCGAAACAGGCCAAGGCAAGTTACGCCGATATTTACACACCTTTGATGAAGCCGTGCCTTATAATCAATTACCCGGTACATTTACTCCTTGGCAAGATCTTGAAACAAACACTGATTTAATGTTTTACGAAGGTTTGCACGGAGGCGTGGTTGATCAGGATCACGATGTGGCTAAGCACGTAGACTTGCTTATAGGCATGGTGCCAATTATTAACCTTGAGTGGATCCAAAAATTGATCCGCGATACGCAAGACCGCGGCCACTCTCGCGAAAAAGTAATGGACTCAATTGTACGCAGTATGGATGACTACATTAACCACATCACACCGCAGTTTTCGCGCACCCATATTAACTTTCAACGTGTGCCAACGGTTGATACGTCAAACCCATTTAGCGCAAAAGATATCCCTTCACTTGATGAAAGCTTTGTAGTTATTCGCTTTAGAGGAATTGATGACGTTGATTTTCCGTATTATTTACAAATGATTGAAGGCAGCTTTATGTCGCGTATAAATACCCTTGTGGTGCCAGGCGGTAAAATGGGTTTAGCAATGGAGCTGGTGCTTACCCCGCTTATTAAAGACATTATTGTTAAAAAGCGTGCGCTTGAAAACCTTGCTCCATTAGATATACCCATTTAGCCCCTCTTTTATGATTTACACTTCTGACGTACACTGCTGCTTTTGCTAACAGTGAGGGAAAACGTGTCGCACTCATTAAAAATTATTGTGGGCTCTAAAAACCCAGTAAAAATTAACGCTGCAAAACATATTTTTGCAATGTACTTTCCTAGTTACGAAATTGATTGCCAAGGCGTTGATGCTCCCTCAAATGTTCCCGATCAACCCATTGGCGAAGAGCAAACCCGTATAGGCGCACAAAACCGAGTTACTTACTGCAAAAATATGTACCAAGCAGATTACTACTGTGCAATGGAAGGCGGTGCAGAGCAATTTAGCTATGGGGCTGCAACCTTTGCCTATGTTGTTATTAGTAATGGCTCTGAGCAAGCGATAGGACGCAGCAGTAACCTGCCGTTACCGCAAGTGTTATATAACGCGCTATTAAAAGGTGAAGAGCTTGGCGATGTGATGGATAAAGCATTTAACACCCATAATGTTAAGCAAAAAGGCGGCGCAATAGGACTACTTACAAATAATCATGCAACCCGACAAAGCACCTACACCCAAGCGCTTACCTTAGCTATGGCGCCTTTTTTACACCCTAGCCTTTATCAGGAAAATTAATGAAATACAGTTATGTACTGTTTGATGCAGACGAAACACTATTCAGATTTGATATTTTAGCGGGTATGACCCGCATGTTTAAAACGTACGATGTACAATTTACCCAAGCCGATTACCTCCATTATCAAAAAACCAATAAGCAGCTGTGGTTAGATTATCAAGATGGAAAAATTAGCGCCGATTACTTACAAGTAACTCGCTTTAATGAATGGGCTGCAAAATTAAATGTACCAGCAAAAGAATTAAACGATGCATTTTTAGATGCTATGGCGCAAATTTGCGAGCCTTTACCCGGCGCCGTAGCGCTGTTAAATAAACTAAAGCCACATGCTAAATTAGGTATCATAACCAACGGCTTTGCCCGCTTGCAAACGGTGCGTTTAGAACACACAGGTTTAAAAGAGATGTTTGATTGGTTGGTTATTTCTGAACTAGTAGGCATTGCTAAACCTAACAAGGCTATTTTTGAGCACACATTTAAGCTTATGGGTAATCCAGATAAAAGCAAAATATTGATGGTGGGCGACACTGCCTCTAGCGATATTTTGGGAGGCAATAATGCCGGTATTGATACCTGTTGGCTACAGCACCCAGGCGAGCAGTTACCTGAAGGCATAACTCCTACTTACACAATAGCTAACTTAGATCAATTGCAGTCTATTCTTAAAATTTAGCTAAATTAAAAGCAAAAAAAATGACGCTGTTAGCGTCATTTTTTATAACTGTTTGTGAGCGTGTATTTTTAAAAAATACTAAATTAGGCAGTCGCTAATTCAAGGCCGGGTGCAGGCATCGTAACAGGCGTTTCAAATGTTGCCCACTCCCATGCTGACTCAGTTGCCATAATTTTGCGAAGTAACTTGTTATTTAAATCGTGACCCGATTTATAAGCAGTTACTTTACCTAGTAGGTTATGACCTGTCATAAACATGTCGCCCACACAGTCTAATATTTTGTGTTTTACAAATTCATCGCTGTAGCGCAAACCATTTGGGTTTAGTACTTTAAAATCATCAAGTACTACTGCGCTGTCCATGCTGCCACCCAGTGCTAGGTTATTAGCATGCATGTATTCAATATCTTTCATAAAGCCAAACGTACGTGCACGGCTAATTTCTTCAGTAAAGCTTTGCGCAGTAATATCTAAACCAATGCGCTGACGGCTTTCGTTAATAGCCGGGTGATCAAAGGCAATTTCAAAGTCGATATGAAAACCATCATACGGTTCTACTTCGGCCCATTTATCGCCTTCTTCAATACGTACTTTTTCTTTTATACGAATAAAGCGTTTCGCAACATTTTGCTCTTCAATGCCGCCTTTTTGTAACAAATAAATGAACGGTAATGCACTACCATCCATAATCGGCACTTCTGAGCTATCTAATTCAACAATTAGATTATCAATACCCATTGCAGCAACCGCTGCAATTAAGTGCTCAGTCGTTGATAAGCGAACACCATCTTTGTTAATTAAACAGGTACATAATTGCGTATCACCAACGGCTTCAGGTGTTGTTTCAAAATCAACAACCGGATCAAGGTCCACACGACGAAATACAATCCCGGTATTTGCGCTCGCAGGTCGGAGAGTTATTGTGACCTTCTCACCTTTATGAAGTCCAATTCCTATGGCTTTGACTACTTGTGCAATCGTACGCTGTTTAATCATAGGTTCGCTCACTTTTAAATCAATTACAGTTAGACGGCGGAGTTTAACATAAATCCTTTTGCCTTTCAATATTTGTACATATTTCAAACAAAAGCATTAGTAAATGTTAATCAGCCTGCTTACGTAAAAAAGCCGGAATATCAAAATAATCTCCGCCTTCTGATTTATCCGCTTTTTTACTGTTTTGCGCTGATGAACTTGCCGTGTTGCTTGAGCTTGTAGATGGCGCTTGTTCTTTGCTTTCTACTTGCGTGCTTGGCGTCGTTTCTTCAGTGCTTGTGCCTTGGCTTGCAAAGCTTGGTACGTACATGCTGCTAGATTGGTTTGATGAACTTGCTACATCAGAGCCTGATGCCTTTTTAAAGCCGTTATCAACAATACCAAACTGCGGACGACGATCGCCACCTAGCCCTGTAGCAACCACGGTTACACGTAACTCGTCGCTCATTTCAGGGTCAATAACTGCACCCACAACCACAGTTGCATTTTCAGACGCTAGCGCTTTAACGTGGTTACCCACAATTTCAAATTCTTCAATCGCGATGTCCATACCCGCGGTAATATTAACCAAAATACCTTTAGCACCGGTTAAATCAACGTCTTCTAGTAATGGGCTTGAGATAGCCGCTTCTGCAGCTTCTTGAGCACGATCTGGGCCTGATGCAGAAGCTGTGCCCATCATGGCAGTACCCATTGCTGACATTACGGTACGTACGTCGGCGAAATCCACGTTAATTAAACCAGAACGTGTAATTAGCTCCGCAATACCTTGAACCGCACCAAAAAGTACATCGTTTGCTTTAGCGAAGGCATCTAACAGTGTAGTCCCTTTGCCTAAAACTTTAAGCAATTTATTGTTCGGAATTGTAATAAGTGAGTCTACAATTTCTGACAATTCGTTAATGCCTTGTTCAGCCGCTGCGGCGCGTTTTTTACCTTCAAAGTCAAAAGGACGCGTTACTACAGCAACCGTTAAAATATCGAGATCTTTAGCAATTTTAGCAACCACAGGTGCAGCACCGGTACCTGTACCACCGCCCATGCCGGCAGCAATAAATACCATATCTGCGCCTTCAAGGCTGGCACGAATGGTTTCTGCATCTTCTTCAGCCGACTCACGACCTACTTCTGGGTTTGCGCCTGCACCTAACCCTGAGGTAATTTGCGTGCCTAGTTGTACGGTAATATCGGCAGCGGAATTACGTAATGCTTGTGCATCCGTATTTGCGGCTATAAAGCGCACACCTTCTATTTGTTGTTTTACCATGTGCTCAACAGCGTTACCGCCGCCACCGCCCACGCCAATTACCTTAATTACAGCTTCTTCGCTGTGTTGTTCCATCATATCAAACATGTTTACTCTCCGACTTGAGTACTTTAAAACTCACCTTGGAACCATTTAGTAATGCGGTTCCACCAATTATTATTATCCTCTGCTTTCGACTTTTGTGCATTCATCGATTGCATAGTGCGCCCGTATTGTAACAAACCTACAGCGGTTGCGTACGAAGGATCGTCTACGTAGTCTGTCAAACCAACTATCCCGATTGGTTTGCCTATTCTCACTGGCATTTGGAAAATGTCTTCAGCCACTTCCATTGCGCCAGTCATTTTAGCAGTCCCGCCTGTAATAACGAGGCCTGCCGCAATTTGGTCTTCTAAACCTGAGCGACGAATTTCTTCCATCGCTAGCTCAAATAATTCTCTAAAACGAGGCTCTACCACTTCAGATAAAGTATGACGCGACATTAAACGTGCTGGTCGCCCGCCTACACTGGGTACTTCTATGGTGTCTTCGTTACTGGCCATTTGGCTACTTGCGCATGCATATTGTACTTTGAGTGACTCAGCATGTGATATAGGTGTACGAAATATTTTTGCAATATCACCGGTTACTTGATTGCCCGCCACCGGAATCACTGAAGAATGACGCAATGCACCGTTAATATAAATAGTGATATCCATTGTACCACCACCAATATCGAGCACCGCTACGCCAAGCTCTTTTTCATCATCAGTTAATACTGAATAACACGATGCGAGTGCGGTAAATATAAGCTGATCAACCTCTAAGCCACAGCGCTCTACGCATTTTTCGATATTTTTAGCCATATCGTTTGAACAAGTAATAATGTGTGCACGTGCTTCCATACGCACGCCGCTCATACCAAGGGGGTTTTTAATACCCTCTTGCATATCAATGCTATATTCTTGCGGTAATGCATGCAGCATTTTACGCTCAGCCGAAATAGGCACAGAGCGCGCTATATGAATTACATTTTCAATGTCTTCATCAGTTACTTCGGTATTATTAATTGCAACCACGCCGCTTTCGTTTTGACATTGTATGTGTTTGCCAGAGATCCCTAAGTACACTGAGCTAATACGACAATCAGCCATTAATTCGGCTTCATCTATTGCTCGGCGAATCGACTCAGACACTAAGTTTAAATCGTTTACGCCGCCTTTATCCATACCATGAGATACTTGGCTGCCCACACCAACAATGCTGAGCTTGTTATCTGCGGTGATTTCACCTACCGTGGCCACCACTTTTGAGGTACCAACGTCTAATCCAATCACTAGGTTTCTTTCTGCTGACTTAGTCATGCCTTACTCTTATTTTGTAATTGCTGTTCTTGCACAGGCTTATAGCTAACTGCAAGGCCGGTATCATAGCGTAAATCTATTGCATCTATTTGTGCATCTGCACGCTTTTCCATGCGCGGGTACACATCTATAAACCGCTGTACTCGCTTTGCTTTATCTTTGCGCCCTAAATTTAAGCGCACACCATTATCTAACCACAACTGCCACGAAAAACGCTCCGAAAGTGCCAAGCTTTTTAATGTTAACGCATTTACCTTTAGCATTTCGTCAAATTGCTTAAAAGCAATCCACGCTTCTTTTTCGCTACCCTCTGGGCCATAAAGTTGCGGTAAATCATTGGCAAGTTTATCGCTGCTTGCTTCAAAAGCATCGCCACTTTGGTTTAGCAGTAAATCGCTATTCCAATGGGCTACGGCTTCGTGTTCAACTACGTACACTTGTATTGTATCAGGCCACTGCTTGCGAACCGATACGGTTGCAACCCAAGGTAAATCTTTTACTAGTTGCTGTACGCGTTTTACATCTAGCTCAAAAAAACTGCTTAAATCGGCCTTTTTTATTGCTTTTATTATGGCCTTTTCGTCAGTGTATTTGGGCTTTCCTAGCACCGTTAAGTGCTTTATTTGTGCATCTTTGTTCTCTACTAGCCAATCAGATACACCGGTCGTTATTTGCACCAGCCCTATCACTACTACTAGAAAAAAGCTCACACCAAAAATTAGCGACCAATTAAAGTTAAGTTGCTGTTTTAACTGTTGAGCTTTTTCTAAAAGGGTGTGCATATTAAAGCGTTTGCTCCAAAATGCGAATAACTAATTGCTCAAATGTTGCCCCGTTTGCTTTTGCCGCCATGGGCACCAGCGATTTTTCGGTCATGCCAGGGACTGTATTTACTTCTAACAAATAAAAATTTCCCTGCTCATCTTGCATCGCATCTACACGGCCCCAGCCGCTTGCACCTACTAACTCAAACGCTTCTAATGACATAGCTTGTATACACTGTGTATCTTGCGCCGATAAATCGGCAGGGCAATGATACTGCGTTGTGTTTGACTGATACTTAGCTTGATAATCGTAAAAGCCATTTGGGGTCGTCATTTCAATAACAGGTTGCACTGCGTCGCCTAATACAGTCACTGTAAACTCGCGTCCGGTTATCCACTGCTCCACTAACACTTGGCTATCAAACTTAAAGGCGTGTGTTAGTGCATCTTCAAGCTCTTGAGCGGTACTTGCTTGCGCCATACCTATGCTTGAGCCTTCGTGTGATGGCTTCACCATTACTTTTTTAAACTCATCCATAATGGCTTTTGCATCAAAGCCTTTTTTAGCATCAACAACTGCATAAGGCGCTGTGCTTAGTCCTGCAGATTTAAATAAATGCTTACAACGGACTTTATCCATTGCTAAGGCTGAACCCAATACATTACTGCCTGTGTATGGCAAGTTCATAAATTCAAGCGCACCTTGCACTGTTCCATCTTCGCCACCACGGCCATGCAATGCAATAAAGACACGATCTATGTTTAACTCTTTTAATTCCCACAATGAACGATTTTGCGGGTCAAAAGCAATGGCATCAACACCAGCATTTTGTAGTGCATTAAGCACTGCTTGCCCTGAACGTAGTGACACTTCACGCTCTGCTGAGTTACCCCCTAGCAGTACTGCTACTTTACCAAATTGCGCGTTTTGCTGCGTCATACTTCACCTTGCTTTAATTTTTCAACCGACATACCTGTTGCCGCTAATGTTTTAACCAATTGTCCTATATTACCAGCGCCTTGCGTTAAAACTAAGTCGTTATTTTGTAAGTTATCGGCCAGCACACCAGCAAGCTCTGCGCTCGTTGCTACGTGTAGAGGCTCTTTTCCGCGTTGACGTAGGCTGCGGCACAGGCTTTTACTGTCTGCGCCCACAATAGGATCTTCACCGGCACTGTACACATCTAGTAATAAAAGTTGATCGACATCAGCCAATACTTTTACAAAGTCTTCGTATAAATCGCGTGTACGGGTAAATCGGTGTGGTTGATAAACCATAACTAAGCGTTTTTCTGGCCAGCCTTCGCGTACCGCTGCAATGGTGGCTGCAACTTCTGATGGGTGATGTCCGTAGTCATCCACCAGCATGACATTGCCGCGCTCATTTTCAAATTCACCGTAGTGCTGAAAACGACGTCCTATGCCTTCAAATTTTTGCAATGCCTCTAAAATTGCGTGGTTAGCAATGTTTTGATCTTTAGCCACTGCAATTGCCGCCGTGGCATTAAGTGCATTGTGCTTACCCGGCATGTTAAGCGTAGCTGTTAGGCTATCGCCATTCTTATTAGTCACTGTAAAAGTACAAGTACTTGCTGATTGACTAAAATCGCTCATGCGGTAGTCGGCATCTTTTGACTCGCCATACGTGATTACAGGGCGAGCAAAACGTGGGATCAACTCACTGGCTACCTGCGAGTCTATACACACAACGGCTAAGCCATAAAATGGCAGGTTATGAATAAAGTCCACATAAGTGTCTTTCATTTTCTCAAGGCTGCCGCCATAGGTTTCCATGTGATCTTCTTCAATATTGGTGATCACCGATACCATTGGCTGTAAATGTAAAAACGATGCATCGCTTTCATCTGCCTCAGCAATTAAAAAGTCGCTCTTACCTACTTTTGCGTTACTGCCTGCGCTATTTAATAAGCCGCCAATAATAAAGGTAGGATCAAGTCCTGCTTGAGCATAAATGCTGGCAATTAAACTCGTTGTTGTGGTTTTACCATGTGTGCCCGCAATGGCAATGCCATGGCGAAAACGCATTAATTCGGCAAGCATTTCTGCACGGCGAACTACCGGTATACGTGCCGCTTTTGCTGCAATAATTTCAGGGTTTGTTTCGTCAATAGCACTTGAAACAACAACGACGTTGGCATCTTTTACGTTGTTTTCGTGATGGCCTATAAATACTTCAGCACCTGCTTTAATTAAACGTTCGGTCATTGCGCTGTGCGCTATATCTGAGCCTGTAATACGGTAGCCTTCACAAGCCAGTACTTCGGCAATGCCGCCCATACCCGCACCGCCAATACCAATAAAATGGATGGTCTCTATTCGACGCATAGCAGGTCGAGTTTGTTGTTCTTGTATTGACTTATCTTTCACTTATTTTCTCTTATTTGTTACTTGCTCACAGTGCGAGGCAACGCTTGCTGTGGCATCTAAAATGGCTTGCTGCTTAGCATTACTGGCCATTTGTTTAATTAATATAGGCTTTGCCAAATACGGGGTTAATAGCTCAACTATCGAGTCTTTATTAAACTGGGGCTGAGGCATTAAAAGCGCGCCACTTGCGGTTACTAAATACTTTGCGTTAGCGGTTTGATGATCGTCTACCGCATGTGGAAACGGCACAAACACAGCCATTTTACCCGCGGCGGCGATTTCACTAACAGTCAGTGCACCGGCACGGCAAATAACAATATCGGCCCACGCGTAGGCGGCGTCCATATCATCTATAAATTCAGCAACTTTTAGGTCTTCATCTGCAATGTTGTTTTGCGCATACGCGCTTTGTACGCTCTCAATATGGCCTTTACCTGTTTGGTGCCACACTTTAATTGGCGCTGTTTTAGCAAGTAAACTAAATGCCTCTGGCAGTGTTTGGTTAAGCACTTGTGCGCCTAACGAGCCCCCCACCACTAAAATATTTATAGGGCTTGAAACATCACGTTTAGCGACATTAGCAACGCTTGCACGTACTGGATTACCGACTAATTCAGCTTGCCCTGGTGCAAAGGCACTTGGAAACGCAGCAAGTACTTTGTTAGCAAATTTTGCCAACCATTTGTTGCTCATACCTGCCACTGCATTTTGCTCATGAATCACCAGTGGGATACCTAAACTTTTAGCCGCTATCCCCGTTGGTCCAGTTACATAGCCGCCCATAGCAAGCACAACATCTGGTTGCTGAAATTTCAATACCTTACGCGCTTGCAATATTGCATTAAGTACCATGAATGGAGCTTTAATAAGACGCTTTAAACCATTACCGCGAACGCCTTTTACATTAATAAAATCAATCTCAATGTTATGCTTTGGTACAACATCCGCTTCCATTCTGTCTGGCGTGCCTATCCAGCTTACTTGCCAGCCTTGCTCTTTTAAATAATCGGCTACAGCAATACCAGGGAATATATGCCCACCTGTACCACCAGCCACAACTACTAATTTTTTACTCATCGTTTACCTCCGCGTGAGGTGGCTTGTTTGGTTGCCATTTTAGTTTCAAAATCAACACGCAATAAAATACCGGTGGCAATCGTCATTATTAACAAACTTGAACCACCATACGAAATAAACGGCAAGGTTAACCCTTTAGTCGGTAATAACCCTGCACTGGCGCCTACATTAACCATGGTTTGAAACGCAAACCAAATGCCAATAGCAAACGCAAAATAGCCTTCGTATTCTTTGCCACACTTTAACGCTTGCTGACCTATTAAAAGCGCCCTAAATACAAACACAGCCAACACACATAAAATACTTGCTACACCTACAAGGCCTAGCTCTTCACCTATAACAGCAAAAATAAAGTCGTTATGAGCCTCGGGTAAATACTGTAACTTTTGAACGCTGTTACCTAACCCTTGGCCAAACCAGCCCCCTTGGCTGTAGGCCATAAGCGACTGCACTAACTGATACCCTTTTCCAAATGGGTCTTCCCAAGGGTCTAAAAAGCCTACAACTCGCGCCATTCTGTATGGCTCTACAATAATCAGTAATACAACAAGCCCTATGCCCGTTAAAATGAGTACAAAAAACTGCCACAGCTTCGCGCCGGCCAAAAATAACAGCCCTACTGTTGTTACAAACATAACGACTACGGTCCCTAAATCGGGCTGCAATAAAATGAGTAAGGCATACACCGCAAATACAGCAATAGGCTTTGCAAAGCCTTTAATATTTTCTTGTACTTCTTCACGCTTTCTTACCAAGTAGCCAGCTATATAACTGAAAAAGTATAATTTGGCGGCCTCAGCCACCTGAAAACCAACAGGTCCAATGGGAATCCAACGTTTTGCGCCGTTAACTTCGCGGCCTATAATTAATACTGCAATAAGCAGCACCATGCCAAGTAATAACAAATACGGGTTTGAGCGCTTCCACCAATCCATAGGGACACTGGCGGCAATCCAAAATAAAATAAATGCCATTGCTAAAAACAGGCTGTGGCGAATGGTAATATGGTATGAGTTATCAAACAGCCTTTCGGCTGTAGGCATAGAGGCACTGGTCACCATTACAAAACCCACACCTATAAGCATGAGCATGCAATAAAGCAGTGGCACGTCATAAAGCTGTGCTGAAGGTTTTGGAGTGAGCGTTTCTTTTAAATCGGCAAAGGCAATCATATTAGCCCTTCCTTAACGCATTGCACAAAGTCATCACCGCGTTGCATGTAGTTGTTATACATATCAATGCTGGCGCAGGCAGGCGCAAGTAATACAATATCGCCGCGCTTACTGAGCACTTTAGCCAGCGATACCGCCTCTTGCATTGTGTTTACTAAGTGCGATTTACTGCTCAGTGCAGCAAGTTTATCTGCATCTTTGCCAAAGCAAACAAGTGCTTTTACATGATTTTTTATATAAGGCGTTAACGCACTTAAATCAGCGCCTTTGGCATCACCACCGGCTATTACAATTAGGTTTTCATGAGCTGAGGCCAAACTATCTATAGCTGCCATAGTAGCACCCACATTGGTAGCTTTAGAGTCGTTAAAATATTTGACCCCATTTTGCTCACCAACAAACTGACAACGGTGCGCTAAACCATTAAATTGGCCAAGCGCTGCAGTATATTGATCTTTACTAATATCAAACGGGCTTAATAACGCCATTACCGCCAGTGTATTTAAGTAATTGTGCTTACCAACTACCGAAAGCGTGCTAACAGGTAAAAACGCTTCACCTTTTACTATAAAGTGTAGCTTATTATTATGTTGGGCTAAGCGATAATCACCTTGGTCGGTGCCAAAACTCATTTGTGGCGCTAAAGAGTGGCGAATAGGCTGCGTTTGAATGTCATCTGCGTTTGTTACTAAAAGCTCAGCATTGTTATAAATACTTAATTTAGAGTCGATATAGGCTTGGTAACTGTCGTAACGATCTAAATGATCTTCAGATATATTTAATACCGCTGCGCTTATTGGTTTTAAGCTCGAGCAAGTATCCAGCTGAAAACTTGAAAGCTCCAGCACATAAACATCAAAATCATCGTTTAATAAGTCAAGTACCGCAGTACCAATATTGCCACCTAATGCCACTTTGTAACCTGCAGCTTTAAGCACTTCATACGCAAGCGTAACAACGGTTGATTTACCATTAGAGCCTGTGACAGCAACAACGGGGTTAGTATTTATACGAGCAAACAGCTCAACATCACCAATGACCTCAACGCCAGACTCTATTGCTTGAGCAATTGCGGGGATTTTTAAGCTAAGCCCAGGGCTTATGATGATCATGTCGGTTTTACAAAGTGTAGCGTTCCCTAAGTCACCAAAATGCGTATCAAGCTCAGGTGCGTGTTCGCTAAGCCAGTCCACACCTGGTGGCGCAACACGGCTATCAACAACCTTTGGTGCAAAACCATGAGATAATAAAAAACGTACAATGCCCAGACCGGTTACACCGAGTCCGAGCACTGTTATATGTTTGTTTTTTATCTCGTTTAAATACTGCATTTATCGAATCTTTAATGTCGCAAGGCCAGCAAGCACTAGCACAATTGAAATAATCCAAAAGCGCACAATAACACGTGGCTCTGGCCAACCTTTTAACTCGTAATGATGATGAATAGGCGCCATTCTAAAAATGCGCTGTCCGCGTAGTTTATATGAGCCAACCTGTAAAATTACCGACAAGGCCTCCATTACAAACACACCGCCCATAATAATTAGCAGTAATTCTTGGCGTACTAAAATTGCAATTATGCCTAGCGCGCCGCCAAGTGCCAAAGACCCTACATCGCCCATAAACACCTGGGCTGGGTACGTGTTAAACCATAAAAAGCCTAAGCCCGCGCCAACAATAGCGGTACATACAACCACAAGCTCACTGGCAAGCGGTAAATGCGGGATATGTAAATAAGCCGAAAAATTAATATTACCGGTCAAATAAGCAATGATGGCCAGTGCGGCAGCCACTAAAATAGTAGGTACAATCGCTAGGCCATCTAAGCCATCAGTCAGGTTTACCGCGTTTGAAGTTCCCACTAATGCAAAATAAGTAATCACAATGTATAACAAGCCTAACTGTGGCAATACATCTTTAAAAAATGGCACAACCAATGAGGTTTCTGATGCGTGTGTACTGGTGGTATACAATGCAGTTGCAACCACTAAAGCAATAACCGATTGCCAAAAATACTTCCATTTAGCAATTAGTCCTTTAGGGTCTTTGCGTATTACTTTGCGGTAGTCATCTATAAAGCCAACTAAACCTAATGAGCCAATTACAAATAAAGTTGCCCATACGTATTTATTCGATAGGTCAGCCCATAATAAGGTGCTGGTAAATATGGCGCCTAAAATGAGTAAGCCCCCCATTGTAGGAGTGCCTTTTTTAGATAAGTGAGATTCTGGACCATCATCACGCACTACTTGGCCAATTTGCATTTTTTGTAATGAGCGAATGAGCTTAGGACCAAAATAAAGCGACATCATTAACGCTGTTAATATACCTAAAATGGCGCGTAGGGTTAAATACGAAAAAACATTAAAGCCACTGTAATATTGAGTTAAATACTCTGCCAGCCAAACTAACATTATGATACTCCATTGATGGCTTGTTGCTGGCCATTTACTAAATCGGTTACTAATAATTCCATGCGAGAACTGCGCGATCCTTTCACCACAAGTGTGGTTTTACTATTTGTATTATTAAGACTGGTTTGAATTTGCTTGAGCATTTCTTCGCGATTAGAAAAATGACGATTTGGCTTATCAAACACATCGCTTGCATATTTACTTAACACACCCAGCGTATACAGCTCATCTATACCTTGCTGTTTGGCGTATTCACCTACTTCTTGATGGAAAGTTCTGGCATCTTCACCAAGCTCTCCCATATCGCCAAGTGCGAAAATACGGTGCCCTTGAATATCACTTAATAAATCAATGGCAGCTTTTACCGACTTAACATTAGCGTTATAGGTGTCATCAATAACAGTGAGTGAGTCACTCACTGTTATTAAATTTACACGTCCTTTTACATCCCCCATGGTGGCAAGTGCTGTGGCTATTTCTTCAAGCGATACGTCAAACTCGCTGGTTAAAGCCGCGGCAATAAGCGCATTGCTTACGTTGTGCTTACCTGGAAGAGCAAGCGTTACGGGTACTTTTTGATCTGGTGTACACAATAAAAAGCTCGCGCGAGCGTTTTCGTCTAGGCTGATATTTTCAGCCCAAATATCAAGTTTTTCAGTACTTGAAAAACACTTAACAGTGCGCCCTTTTAATTTATCAAGCCAGTACTGGCTAAATTCGCTATCGCAGTTAACAATGGCAACGCCATCCTCTTTTAGGCCATCAAAAATCTCACCTTTTGCCTTAGCAACGCCCATTAGGCTACCAAAGCCTTCTAAATGCGCAGCGGCGACATTACACACCACAGCTACATCGGGTTTTGCCATGGCGGTTGTATAAGCAATTTCGCCTAAGTGGTTGGCACCAAGCTCTATAACAGCAAAACGGTGCTGTGGCTCTAAACGTAATAACGTAAGTGGCACGCCAATATCGTTATTAAAATTACCTCTTGTAGCAAGCACATCTCCATGCACCGATAAAATCGCAGCGCACATTTCTTTTACCGTTGTTTTACCTACGCTGCCCGTAATAGCAATGGTTTTAGGATTAACCTGCGCCATAACTGCTGCACCTATATTGCCTAATGCAATACGGGTATCGCTAACAACAAACTGCGGTATATCTATATCTACTTTGTGCTGCACAATAACGCCAATAGCGCCTTTTTGTTTAGCATCAGCAATAAATTTATGGCCATCAAAATTAGGCCCTTTTAACGCTAAAAACACCTCTCCTTCGCAAATACTGCGGGTATCGGTATTAATATTTACTACATTGAGATTATCACCTGGATAATCGGTTGCTAGCACATTTGCCAGCCAATCAAAATCCATCGGGATCATTGAGTTATCCCTCTTACTGCTTTTTTTAGTTGTTCTTTTACATAACTGCGATCGCAAAAGTCGATACGTTGATCGCCAATAATTTGGTAATCCTCGTGGCCTTTGCCAGCAATTAAAATTACGTCATCCGCATTTGCATTTTCTATTGCATAGCGAATGGCTTTTGCTCTGTCAGCCTCTAAATGGGCTTTTTCAGGCTGCGATAAGCCCGCAGCTACATCTGCTAAAATAGCATCTGGGTTTTCTGAACGGGGGTTGTCGCTGGTAACAATCACCTTATCTGCATTTTGCTCTGCTGCTTGTGCCATTAAAGCACGCTTGCCTTTATCTCTGTCGCCGCCACAGCCAAAAACACAGCTAACCCCACCAGGCACATGCTTTTGTAATGCCTGTAAAGCCAATGCAAGTGCATCGGGGGTATGAGCGTAATCAACAACGCACGTAGGTAAATTCACTTCGCTAAACGCTTGCATACGCCCTGCTACAGGGTGCAAATGTGCGCATCCTGCAGCTAATTGCTCAAGCGGGTAACCGAGCCCTAGCAATGTTGCCAGTGCTGCCGTTAAATTATATAAGTTAAACTCACCAAATAGAGGCGATGTTACGCTAATGTCACCCCAACTTGTGCTCAATTGCGCCGAAATACCATTTTTAGAGTATTCCACATCAGAAAAATAAACATAACGCGCATATTGCGGCGCTAAATTTTTCCGACCATAACAAATAAGGTTATTAAAACTGTATTTTTCAAGCCATCGCTCTGCTTGCCCATCGTCTTGATTTAGTACCACAAGTTCGGGGTCAAAATCGCGAAAAAGCATTAGCTTAGCGTCGCCATAACTTGCCATATCACCATGGTAATCAAGGTGATCACGCGATAAATTAGTAAACACCGCCGCTTTAAATTGGCATTGAGCCACGCGCTGCTGCACTAATCCGTGCGATGAAACCTCCATCGCGACAAGCTTTTTATGCTGCTGCTTTAAGTCATGCAATATGTGCTGCAAATCAACAGCCGAAGGCGTGGTATTAATAAGTGGCGTTAGTGTATCTGGGTGGCCATAGCCTAATGTGCCTATAATGGCCGAATCTGTACTACAAAACTGCGCTAAATGCGCCATCATGGCTGTTGTTGTTGATTTACCATTAGTGCCCGTTACGCCAATTAAATCAAGTGACTGGCTTGGGTTTTCATAAAATTGGCTTGCCAGCTCTGGGAGCTTTTTATCAAGCTCTGTTACTAAATAAAGAGGCTCAAATTCAACGTCAAATTCGCACAGTCTATCGGCAATAATGGCTATAGCACCATTTTCGATTGCTTTGGCAATAAACTGGCCGCCATCAAGTGCATGGCCTTTTATCGCCACAAATACATCACCTGGTGTTACATCACGGCTATCAAGGCGTAAATTTTTAACTAGCTGCGAAGGTGCATCTATGTCGATGTATTTTAAAATAGCCTTTAAATCACGCATCGTTATCTTTACCTTTTACGTACGCCACTTCTTCCTTATCAGGGGCTACGTTTAATATTCTTAATGCGTTAGAGACGATTTCTGCAAATGCAGGGCCTGCGGTGGCACCTCCATAGTACACATCGCCGCCAGGCTCATTGATCATCACTACCACAGCCAAGCGTGGGTTACTTGCCGGCGCTACACCTGCAAAATAACCTACGTATTCATCACCGTAACCACCAGCAACTGCTTTTTTAGATGTACCAGTTTTACCTGCTGCACGGTAGCCATCTACTTTAACGTTACGCGCTGTACCGTCTTTTTCAAACACGCTTTCCATCATGTGAACAACGGCTTCTACGTCTTTTTGTTTAAAAATACGTTCACCTTCTGGCACACCATCTTGCTTTAAAATAGTAAGTGGGCGATTAATCCCACCGGCACCTAACATGGTGTAAAAACGGGCCATTTGCGCCGTACTTACCGAAATAGCATAGCCAAACGATAACGTGGCAATTTCAAAATCAGACCAGCGGCGGTTTGGGTAAAATAAGCCGCTGCTTTCGCCAACCATACCTGTGCCCGTATCGCTACCAAACCCAACTTTTTGATATAAACCAACTAAGTAATCTTTAGGTACTTGTTGCGTTACTTTAGCCACGCCCATGTTTGATGAGTACTTTAAAATTTCACGAAGCGTCATTTCACCGTGGTTACGGGTATCTTTTACTAAACTGCCGCCTAAACGCATCCAACCTGGGTAGGTATCAATGGTGTCGTCGGCTTTAATTGCGCCGTAGTCTAGCCCAGCTAAAATGGCTAGTGGCTTAACGGTTGAACCTGGTTCAAACAAATCGGTAATTGCACGATTACGACGTTTATGAGGTTGTGCGTCGTTTAAGTTATTAGGGTTAAATGATGGGCTATTTACCATGGCCAGTACTTCACCAGTTTTAACATCAACCACCATGGCTGACCCTGAGGTCGCTTTATACGTGAGCACGGCAGATTTAACTGCTTTATAAGCAATCGCTTGAATGCGCTGATCGATACTTAGCTGAATGTTTTCTGGCTCTACACGTTCACGCTCATCAAGTACTTCAACTTCGCGCCCTTGGGCATCTTTACGAATAGTACGGCGACCTTCTTCGCCCGTTAAGGCATTTTCGTAAAGCTTTTCAATACCTTCTATGCCTTTTCCATCTATATTTGTAAAACCTATGATGTGCGCTGTTACCTCTCCTGCCGGGTAATACCGTTTAGACTCATCTAATAAATGAATACCAGGTAAACGTAATTGGCTAATGTAGTTGGCAACAGCAGGGGTTACTTGGCGCTTTAAATACACAAATCGACGGGTGGGATCGTTTAATAACCGCGAGTTAATTTTGTTAGGATCAATACGTAATACATCTGCCAGCTCACGCCAGCGTAGATCATTTGCGTAGTATGCTGAAGTTCGTTTATCTAGCTCGGCTACATTTTCAGCCAAGGTTTTATGATCTTCACCGTTTTTGCGCGCCTGTTTTATAACTTTAGCAACAAGCGACTTATGCAATGCTTTAGGATCGGCATACACACTAACGACTGGCACACTAACAGCAAGCTCTTTACCTTGACGGTCGAAGATCATTCCGCGTTGTACATGCAGTTTTTCAACGCGTACGGTGCGTTTATCGCTTTCTGAACGGGCTTTATCTGGCTCAATAACTTGTAAATAGGCAGCACGCGACACCAGTGTTACAAACACTAAAAACACCACAGTGCATACCAGCATAAAACGCCATGTGATTAAGTTATTGACCTGCTTTTTGCCGCGATTTCTCATTGTATTATTATTACCTGTTCGTCCTGACTGGTAGGGCGCTTCATTTCAAGCTGTGTGGTAGCCACTTCTTCAATGCGCGCATGCTGCGAATAGAACTCTTCTTCTACAAGTAAATAGCGCCACTCTAAATCAAGTTCATCACGCTCTTGTAAAAGCGTATCTTGTTTAATTAGCTGCGCACGAGCAGAGTGAGTAACCTGCACGACCGCAAGGCTTGAAGCGAATATCACAACCAACAAGGCCGAGGTTAGCTTATTAGCTCCTAGGCCTTTTAATATTTCTAAAAATAAATTGGGTTGGCGATTATTCGCTTTAGTGTTCATCCAAGCCTCTGTGCAATCCTAAGTACTGAGCTGCGAGAGCGTGGATTACGCTCAATTTCTTCAGCACTTGGTTTAATAGCTTTACCCACTGCTTTTAACGTCAGGTTTTTATTTATTTGTGCGTCGGTTAAAGGCAGACCTCTGGGTATCGCTTCTCCCTTACTCTGTTTTCTAATAAATTGCTTCACAATTCTGTCTTCAAGTGAATGAAACGAAATCACCACTAAACGCCCACCCGGCTTTAAAACTTTTACAGCGGCTTGCAATGCGGTTTGAATTTCTTCCAGTTCACTGTTTATGTAAATTCTGATTGCCTGAAATGTACGTGTGGCTGGGTGTTTAAATTTATCTTTTACAGGCACCGCTTCATCGACTAAATCGGCAAGCTGTTTGGTTGTGGTAATGGGTGTGTGTTCTCTAACTTCTAGTACTTTATGGGCTATACGCTTGCCAAACTTTTCTTCACCGTAGGTTTTAATTACATGGGTAATGTCTTCAAGTTCAGCTTCGGCCAGCCATTGTGCTGCACTGCGGCCACTTGTTGGGTCCATACGCATATCGAGGGGGCCGTCTTTCATAAAGCTAAAGCCACGCTCTGCGTCATCAAGTTGAGGTGAAGAAACACCAATATCTAACAAAATGCCATCAACTTTACCTAACAGATCGTTTTGCTCTGCAACATCGTATAAATTGGAAAAGCGGGTGTGAGCTATAGCAAAGCGACTGTCATCAGCAAATTTTTCAGCCGATTTTATCGCTTGAGGGTCTTGATCAATGGCTTGTAAACGCCCTTGTTCTCCAAGGCGAGCAAGTATTTGACCCGAGTGTCCGCCACGTCCAAAAGTACCATCCATGTATATGCCGTCTGGCTTAATTGCAAGAGCATCGATGGTTTCGTCCATTAATACGGATACGTGTTCAAATTGCGCAGTCATTAGCTTGTGTTTGCCTTTTTTAGTGCCGTTAGAGTGTGAAATTATCTAAATCTTGGTTTGCTTCAAAATCGCCAAGCCTTTCCAGCTCAGTGTCTTGGCGCATTTGTTCGTGCCAACGCGCTTCATCCCAAATTTCAAATTTATTCATTA
Source organism: Pseudoalteromonas sp. P1-7a (assembly GCF_001401855.1). Lineage (NCBI taxonomy): Bacteria > Pseudomonadati > Pseudomonadota > Gammaproteobacteria > Alteromonadales > Pseudoalteromonadaceae > Pseudoalteromonas > Pseudoalteromonas sp. P1-7a. The sequence goes on from NZ_LKDU01000005.1 coordinate 47,017, forward strand.
AACCAACTAGCATGATCTTTTTGCCAAGTTCTGCGTGGCTACGCAATGAAGGCGCCAGCAAAATCCGACCATTTTTATCAAGTTGATACTCTGTGGCATTACCTAACAACATACGTTGCATTCGGCGAGCACGTGGATTCATATTAGAGATTTTAGACAAGCGGCTTTCTATTTCTTGCCACTGTGCAAGAGGATACAACCATAAACACGGTTCGTTTAGCGCAATGGTACATATTACCGTTCCTTGATCTTCAGACAGCAAAGCGTCTCGGTACTTAGTCGGTACCGCAAAACGTCCTTTATCATCCAAGCTCAGTGAACTAGCGCCACGAAACATAAAAAGCCTACTTTTAAATTGTGTAATCGCGTTTCGATTAATTTGATCCAGTTAGATCCACTAAAAACCACTTTTTACCACAGTGCTCCAGTTTAGGGCTTGACAAGCCTTTTTGTCAAGTAAGCTGACCAGCTTTAACGTCTCGCTAAGCTAGAAAAAATAAGGCTTTACGCAAAGCGATTGAATTACGTGGGAAAAAGTGGAGGTAGTAGATAAAATTTTTTTAAAGCGTTGCTAATAACGTTTGGTTTACATAATTTGCTTACTGAATAATCAATGAATAATTACAAAAAAATGAATCTAGGGCCTGTTGACCTTTAAGGATTATAATTTGTTCAATCTAGGGGGCATTTAATCGCGGCGTGAGGTTTGTAACCTAGTGGGCTAAGTAAAAACCGAGTAACAGAGAGTAAATTGCCCTAGGCAGAACCCTTCGGGCAGCGCCTGTTTGACATTTATACGTCGTTATCGCCTATTTATGGGGAATAACCACACTACATAGGCTCTACCTTGCCTAAATCCCAAACAGACTGCTGCAAATTAAACTTCGAAAGGTAAACAGGCCATAGTTTATAGCCATGTAAAATTTACTTAGCACGGCAGCAATACTTACTTCATGCTGCTTTTAATTTAATCTACCGCGCCCTACCATAAAACAATAAAAACAACTAAATCAAACAGTTAAAATATTTTTAATGGTTGGTTTGATCGTTGCATCTGCTATAGCACCAGTTAAATTTTTTATTTTATTTATTAAGGATTGATTATGGCTACTGCAACAAATACAAAACCGAATACTGAAACAAACATGAAACCTGATCTTAAACAAAAAGAAAGTGAAGCTCCGCTTACAGAAAAGGCAACCTCTGTGGCACATGATGCGGTAGATGCGCTTTCAAGCAAGGCTTCGATTGCTGAATCTAGCGTTCGCAAAGGTGCTTCAAGCTCTGCAGAAGCGCTAAGTGAAAAACAGCTTATTGCCCGTGAAAAATTATCTGAGTGCAGCGCTAAAACGCGTGCTTTTGCTTCAGAAAATCCACTAGCGACAGCAGGTATTGCTTTTGCGGCTGGTATGCTTGTAACGTCATTATTTCGTCGTAAGTAAAAATAATGAGTAGCTCACAAACAACTGCAACCACGGACGGTAATGCTCAAAATCAAACGACTGAAGACCCTACTCAAAAGGACGATTGGCAGGATCATATAGCAAAGATCATTGAATACTCTGACCAGCTCAAGGAGGATTATAAAACGCAAGGAAAGCTTACCCACCAACTTGCAAAGGCTGAGTGGAAGCTGTCGTTACGATCAATGGCGTTGATCACTATATTTTTAGGGTGCTTTGCCAGTGGTTTGATTTTGTTGTGGGCCGGCTTACTAGGTGCAATTGGTTACGGTGTATACGATTTATTTGGCTCGGTTTGGCTAAGTTTTGCTACGGCTGCACTCGCGCAGATAATCTGTTTAGTTTGGCTTTGGCGAAATACCGTTTACCTAAGCAACAAAATTGGTTTTAGTAAAACGATTAAAAGTATTAAGCAACTTTTAAATCTTTAAGGAAATAACCATGCTCGTTAATTTTCTAATTAAAGAACCTAATGAGAACGTTGACACGTTAAATAAACAAATGGATTTACAGCACGCATTAAAGCGCCAGCACAATGCAGCAATAAAGTACCGCTTTAAACGTTTTGCAGCGACTAAGGTGGGATTGGCCTCTGCTTTTATAGCTGGTGCAACGCTGCAGGCAGGTAAAAGTGAAAACAGCTTTGTGCGTAAATACGGCTGGCTAGTAAAATTATTTGCATAGCAGCAATTGCAAGCATACACGCTTTTTTATGAGTGCAATTGCTACTTATTGTGCTGTACTCAAATAGCACTTAGCCTAACGACGATCTGTTATGGTTTTGGGTAAAGTTCAGGGCAGGCCCTTTTGGGATAACTTGCGTTGGATTAATCATTTTGTGGCTAAAATAGTAATGTCGCTTAATATGCTCAAAGTCTACCGTACTGGCCACTCCCTCTATTTGGTATAATTCACGAACATAGTTACTGAGCGCTGGGTAGCTTTCTATAGTGCGTAAATTACACTTAAAATGCCCTACATATACGCTGTCAAATCGGATGAGTGTTGTAAATAAACGCCAATCTGCCTCGGTTAATGTGCCCCCCATCAGGTAACGATTTTTACTTAGTATGTCCTCTACTTTATTAAGTGCTTTAAATAACGCAGTAAATGCATCTTCGTATGCTATTTGCGTGGTTGCAAAACCCGCTTTATATACCCCGTTATTAATATTGGTATAAACAAGGTCGTTAATTTCGTCAATATCAGCTTGAAGTGATTGCGGGTAATAGTCATCCGGATTATGAGTAATCTCGTTAAATGCACTATTAAACATACGAATAATATCTGCAGACTCATTACTAACAATTTTATTTTGCTGCTTATCCCAAAGTACAGGTACAGTTACTCGCCCACTGTAATTTGCATCGTGCTTAGTATAAATTTGATGTAAGTATTCACTATTAAATAAATCATCGCCGCTACTTAGCTTATTTATATCAAAGCTCCAGCCCTTATCTAACATATCAGGACTGACGACCGATACGCTAATAACATCGCTTAGGCCTTTTAGCTGTCTAAATATAAGTGTGCGATGCGCCCACGGGCATGCTAAGGAAACATATAAGTGGTAACGATTTGCTTGCGCTTTAAATCCGCCGCTTCCTGTAGGCCCGGGGCTACCATCTTTTGTGATCCAATTACGAAGCTTTGCTGCCTCGCGTTTAAATTTACCATTATTCGAGTCAGTGTCGTACCATTTATCTTGCCATTGGCCATCAACTAATAAACCCATAATAACCTCCTCAGTTAACGATTAAATGGTGCCAAATTCACCGTTTTGATAATCACGCACCGCTTGTTTAATTTCCTCTTGCGTGGTCATTACAAACGGGCCCATATGTGCAATAGGCTGCTCAAGCGGGTTACCCGCTAAAATAAGTATTCCCGCGCCTTTTTTTGAAGAAACGTCAATGTCACTGTTTTCATTTAATATAAGTAACTTGCCAGCATTAAAGGTTTGCCCATCACCCGAAATAAGCTCGCCTGCATGAACATAAATCATTACTTTACGCTGTTTAAGCCTTGCTAACTGTATGCGTGTATTGATAGGGAGAGTAACATTAGCCAGTGCGGCATTGGCCGCTAAGCTTTGCAAACTCGACGTTAGCGTGTAATTGTCAAACTGCCAACTCCCCGCAAGTGCAGTAAAGATAACGCCTTGCTTGTTAGTTACTACAGGAGCTGGATTTTGTGTTGTGTCTTGATAGCGTGGCGCACGCATTTTTTCGTCGCTGGGCATATTGATCCAAACTTGAAAGCCATGCAGCCCCTCTTTTGTATCTGCCAATGGCATTTCACTGTGCATAACGCCTCTACCTGTACTCATCCACTGTACATCGCCAGAGCGGATCGCTTTTTTATTGCCCATTTGATCTTGGTGCTCAAAACCACCTTTAATAATGTATGTAAAGGTTTCTATGCCACGATGAGGGTGCGGGGGAAAACCACCAATATAGTCACTTTCATTATTAGACTTTAGCTCATCAATCATCAAAAAGGGGTCGAGATATTTGCCATCAAAACCAGGTATTCGGCTGATATTTACACCATCCCCATCTTGTGTTGCATAAGCTGTTAACACTTTTGCTATATTCATATTTAAAATACTGTAGTAGATTAATTAATGAGCTTATTAAAACATTGATAAAACCAGACAACCATGTCTTTAAATCGAGTAAATCGTTCTAATTTTTAGAAGCCACCTTGATAATGGCGATAATTCGGTTATGTTGCATAATAGGCTTAATGATTAAAAGCTCAGGCTTGGGCTGATTTATAATAACTTTTTAATACAACCCTATATTTTGTATGGTTATTTTCAGCTTTTATGTCTACAATCATTTTTTAGGAACATAAAGTCCAAGGAGATCTTATCTTTACTTCATCGCTTAAAAGCCAGCTCTATAGATTACTTATCCTGCTTAGCATTCCGGGCGCTGCAGTGACGGTATTTACGCTATGGTATGAGCGTGATGCTGCTATAGAAAAAAGTGAAGAAAGAATAGTAAATATAGCTAAGCAATTGACACAGCATCAAAAAACGATGGTTGATGATGTTAAACGGGTGACTATTTATTTAGCCGATAAAACGGCAAAAAGTAACACGCTCCCTAAGACCTGCCCTGGCTACTTTTATGAAATAAAAGCCCTGTATAAAAATATTGCAAATATAGGTATTGTTGATAAAAACGGCGACCTTCAGTGTGTAACAAATGGGCGTAGTAAGAATATTAATATTAGCGATCGTACTTATTTTCAAAATGCTATTAATAATAAAAGCTTTTCGGTGGGGTATTTTCAATACGACCGGAGTATTCAAGCGCAAAGTGTCAATTTTGCCTACCCGATTATAGACTCTAATAACCAACTAAAAGGCACACTAGTTACTGTTATAGCATTGAACTGGTGGAACATAGTACTAAGCGAAGCTAAATTACCTAACAACGCTAAAGCTGTTATTGCCGACTCTAACGGCTTAATACTCGCCAATTACCCTAATCAACCACGTGATTTAGGCCAAAAAATTACCGATGTAGATTTACTTCATGCTAAAAGTTCATTAACCGTATTTAAAAATGCAAAAGGCGAAAACCAAATTTTTCATCGCTCAGTTATATATGAAGACGGGCATGGTAATAATTTAGACATTCATATTGCTGTTTCAGTTGAGGATTTTATTAATAAGGTTAATGAAAGCTTTGCTAAAACTATTTTTGCATTTTTATTGGCTATTGCCTTATTAGTATTACTTGCTAGGCGTTTAATTAAACAAAGTATATTTAAACCTATCGCTAATTTAACTAAAGCCACTGATGAGCTTGCAGATGGTGCTATGCCTAAACATATTAAAAAGCCCAATAGCCCAGAATTAAAAGCACTTTACGACCGTTTTGCTGTTATGGCGCAGACCCGACTATCTGCAGAGGCAAAATTAAAAAACAAGCACAACGAATTAATGAGCTTATTAAATGCTTTACCCGATACCTACATACGTATAAACACCCAAGGTGAAGTACTTTATATTGGCGGGCATATTAGCCCTGTGCTAAGCGTTGACCCTAGCTCCGCGCTTAAATTAGCTGATGTACTGCCTAAGGCCAGTGCCGAGCTATTACTTTCTCATTTAGGGAGTTTGCAGAGCTCGCAAACACTCGAGCTTTCATTAAGTAAAAAATCTAAAGAGCACTTTTTCGAAGCAAGAATTAATACCCTTACTAATAATGAATACATTATTGTGCTTAGAGATATTAGCCAAAAAAAGGTCAACGAAAAAGCACTTCATTTAGCGTCGCTTGTATACAGTAATAGCAGTGAAGGGATGATGATTACAGACCCTGATGGCGTTATTTATGATGTAAACCCTGCGTTTTGCGAAACAACTCAATACAGCAAAGAAGAAGCAATTGGTAAAACCAGTCGCATTTTAGCGTCGGGTAAACATTCAAAAGCATTTTATGAAAAAATGTGGGAAGAGCTCAGGGAAACAGGCCGTTGGCAGGGTGAGATAATTAATCGCAAAAAGAATGGCGACACCTATACCGAATTTCTGATCATAGATACCGTTTACGACGATAAAAACATGCCTACTCGCCGGGTGGCTATATTTACCGACCTAACAGAAAAAAAACAAGCCGATGAAACCATATGGCGAAAAACTCACTTTGATCACTTAACCGACCTACCTAATAGGTTAGAGCTTAAAGAGCGTTTAAATAAACGCTTTGAAAATGTAACTGATGAAACGTGCGAACTTGTCGTGATGTTGCTCGATATTGATCACTTTAAAGATATTAACGACACGTTAGGCCATCATTATGGTGATAATCTACTTAAATTAGTTTCTCAGCGAATAATTCAAGCAGCAGTAAACGCTAGCTTTGTTGCGCGTATTGGCGGGGACGAGTTTGTAATTGTTTACGATCAAGTTAAAAGCGCTCGCCATATAAACCAAATTGCCAGCAATGTATTGCAAAGTCTTTCATCAAGCATACAGCTTGAAGACGAAGAGCTGTTTATCAGCGCCAGTATGGGTATTGCATGCGCACCTAACGATGGCCAAAGCACAGAGCTGCTTTTAAAAGCTGCCGACCAAGCCATGTATAAGGCTAAAAATAACGGCCGTAACGGGTTTGAATTTTTCTCAAAAGATATGCGTATTCACGCACAAGCGCGTATGCAGCTTTTAAAAGATTTACGCTCCGCCATAGAGCTTGAACAATTTGAGCTATTTTATCAGCCTATTGTGGCCTTAAATGATTTACACATTCACAAAGCCGAAGGGCTTATTCGCTGGCACCACCCTAAAAAGGGGTTAGTCTCGCCGGCGACATTTATACCGCTTGCAGAGGAAACTAGGCAAATAAATGCGCTGGGTCAATTTGTATTTACTCAAGCAATACACACCCTAAAAGAAATAAACACCACTATGGGTGAGCAATTTCAAATTAGTATCAATGTTTCGCCTGTGCAGCTATCGACAACCGACAGCGGAATTGATGATTGGTGCGATATGCTAAAGGCTGCAAAACTGCCCGCTTCTTCCATAGTAGCTGAGATCACAGAAGGCCTTATGGTCAACCCAGAGCCACTCACACAAAGTCGCTTAAAAACACTAGTACAATCAGGAATGCAACTGGCTCTAGATGACTTTGGTACTGGCTATTCATCACTTGCTTACCTGCAAGAAATGGATACCGATTACCTAAAAATAGATAAACGCTTTGTTGACAATATAAAAGCAGGAAGCCAAGAGCTTGCTTTATGTGAAGCCATAATTGTAATGGCCCACCAGCTTGGTCTTAAAGTTATTGCCGAAGGAATTGAAACGCAGCAACAAATGCAACTACTGTTAAAGGCAGGATGCGACTACGGACAAGGTTATTTATTTTCAAAGCCCGTGCCTAAAAAAGAGTTTATGTCATTGCTGATCAGCAAAAAAATGGTAATTGCCAATGATAAATAAGCCATTACGCAATAAATAGTGTATCTACACGGTCAGGTTATTTAATTAATAGTAAGTAGTAACAAGGTTTAAAATGGCAAAGGCAACACTCGAGCAATGGAGAATGTTTAAAGCTGTTGTAGAACATGGTGGATTTGCTGGTGCTAGCACCGTAGTATTTAAAAGCCAATCAACCGTGCACCATGCAGTACAAAAGTTAGAATCTGCATTACAAGTAAAGTTGCTTGAAGTAAAAGGCCGTAAAGCGTATTTAACCGATAACGGTAAGCTTATATTACGCCGCGCCGAGTTTTTAATAGACGAAGCCAGTAAAATAGAGTCGGTTGCCGCAACGTTGAGCGAAGGCATTGAAAGCACATTAAAAATAGCGGTAGATGAAGTGTTTCCGCAGCATTTATTGTATCAAGCGCTACGCCATATTAATGAGCAATACCCACTGGTAAAAATAGAATTAATAGAGAGCGTACTTAACGGCGCAAACGAATTACTTACAAATGCAGTGGTCGACCTAGCTATAACCTCTATTGCGCTTTATGGTATTAATTGCCATAGCCTGTGCGATATAGAATTTATTGCTGTTGCGCACCCTGACCACCCCTTACATCAGCGCACTGAGCCTCTAACCTTCAGAGAGCTTAAATTACACAGGCAAATAGTTGTTCGCGATTCAGCCACTCTCACCAGCCACGACGATGGCTGGCTTGGCGCTGATATGCGCTGGACAGTAAGCCACTTACGTAACTCTATCGAGATGGTTAGCCAAAACTTTGGTTATGCGTGGTTGCCTAGTGCGCAGATTCAACCCTACCTTAAAAACAATACACTTAAGCCCCTTAATTTAGAGCAAGGAACAACCCGCTCCCTAAAGCTTTACTTAATGTGCAACGACAGTGACCGTTTAGGTCCTGTTGGCCAAGCATTTACTCAGCATTTAATAAGCTTGTGTAATAACAAACACAACTAAGAGTTTGTTGGTTCATCTACATCAAGGTGATCAGCTACATAGGCGCCGCGTTTACCGCGCTCTTTAGCGGGGCCTTTGGTACTATCTTTCGCTGTTTGTTGTTCGGTTGCCGCATTGATTACCGCCCCAAGCGTAATAATATAGGCACTTATATAAAGCCACATTAGCATAATCACTACCCCACCTAACGAACCATAGGTTTCGTTGTAGCTTGCAAAGTGAGAGACATAAAACGAAAAACCAATTGAGGCTAAAATCCATAATACAGTCGCAATACAAGAGCCAAGAGTGATCCACCGCCATTTAGCGGGTTTTCTGTGTGGTGCATAGCGATACAAAAGCACCAATGCAAAGTTAAACATAAAGGCGAGTAATGGCCACGATATTAACTTTATTAGTAAGTCTATACTTTCTTTTAAGCCTACCAAATTAAGTACTATGGGCAAAATACCTATAATTAGCAAAGCAAAAATAGCCACTAAAATAGCCCCTACCGAAAATAAAAAACGCACAACTTGAGCATGAAAAAATGAGCGTTTTTCATATTCATGATAACTAATATTACACGCCGTAATCAGCGCCTGACTGCCTTTGGAGCTACTCCATATAGTTAGAATAAGTGTACCAATTGCACTTAAGCTTAAACTGGCGTTAGAGGTTTGAGCTAAGCTCGAGACCTGCGATAAAATTAAATCGCTGGTGCTTTGTGGTAATAAGGTAACTATTTTACTCAAGTGTTCACTAATATCGGTGGGCGATGAAAAGTACGCATACACAGAAACCATGGCAGCAATAGCAGGAAAAATGGCAAGCAAGGCATAAAATGCAACGCCCGCTGCAACCAACGATAAGTTATCTTGGCTCATTTGCTTAAAAATGCGTTTGGCTATGTCCCACCAGCCGACAACTGGAATGTGTACTGGTTGCTCGGCATGTTGCCCTCGTTTTGCTTTGCTCATCATCTACTCCTTTTTAGCCTATTATTGAGCAAAAAGTCTGCCAAGCTGCACGCTTAACATTGGTACTAAAATTGCTGATTGTAAGATTATTACAAATTTTAGGTAAATCCCCATGAACAGCCCTATAACCATGCTAATTGCACTGAACACCACGGCTGTTAATGCCTTAAACACCGAACAAAACGTGCTAAGTTGGCAGTATTTATATAGCCAATGCTTGCAATTACTTCACGCAACAGCGCAAATATTACCCACTCTTTTATTAGGTTTTATTCTTTTAACTCTTAGCTACTTTGTTGCAAGTCCATTGTCTAAGCTATTAGTAAAGCCACTTCATTATATGACCAACAGTAAACTTGTACACCTTGTGGCCAAACGCGGTATTAGTATTTTAATTTTATTACTGGGTGTGTATTTATTTTTACGTTTAGCAGGGCTGACCGAATTTGCTATTGCCATTATGAGCGGTACCGGGTTAATAGGCTTAATATTAGGCTTTGCCTTTAGAGACATAGCAGAGAACTTTATTGCTAGTTTACTATTGAGCGTACAGCGGCCATTTAAAATAGACGATGTAATAGAGGTAGATGGCCGCTTAGGGGTGGTTAAAAAGGTCACAGCCCGCGCAACCACCTTAGTTGATTACGATGGCAACCATATACAAATACCTAATGCCACGGTTTACAAAAATACCATTAAAAACCTAACAGCAAATCCAAAAATGCGTGCAAAGGTGGTGATTGGTATAGGTTACGATAACGATATTCGTTATTGCCAAACACTCGCACTTGAAATCGCTAACAAGCAAACGGGTGTGCTTAGTGAGCCACCAGCCCAAGTACTGATTAACAATTTAGGCAGTTCAACAATTAACTTTAATCTATTTTTTTGGGTTAACAGCGAACAGCATAGCCCTTTAAAAGTGGCCTCGCAGTTAATGCGTGAGCTTGTAACCGAGTTTACTAATCAAAGCATTAGCATGCCTGATGATGCACGTGAGCGTATTTTACTCAGTACACCTGATGAGAGTGATACACAAAAGCCCACCAGCAAAACTGAGCAGCCTTCAACTGCTCAGCAAACCACTAAACAGCTGCAACAACAAAATGAAACCCTTGATGATGTAAGTAGCGATACCGACGAAATTCGCGACCAAGCTGAAAAGTCGCGCGATCCTGAACAGGGTAAAAATATTATCTAAGTTCAAGGTACAAGAAAAAATACAGCCATAAATAGTCTATTTACAACTTAATAATGTTTTAAACTCTTTCAAAATGAGAAATATGATTAATTAATGCAGGGAGTATAACTTTTGTTATATCAATAACAAAAGTTATACAACAATCAACCCATTGATTTTAAATGAGTTATTTATAAACCATCATTTAAGCCGCCTTTAACCCGCCTTTCATTATTAATAATTATTCAAAAAGTTATATTAACAAACCACCAACCAAAAACAACAAAATCTATAACATTCAATACGTTATTAACAAAACAGTGCTTGGCATTATTAATGCAATAACAATAATCTAACAACTTTAGAGCTTAATTATGCACGTGTACAAACAACCCCTATCTAAAAAGGCTAACGAGCGCTTACCCATATCATTGCAAGCCCCTTGTATGACCTGTGCACGTACCTGTGCGGTAAGCGTATACGCGTTGACGTCCTAAGCAAAAGTTAAATAGCTCCCACTAAAATTATAAATAATTGGAATAACATTATGACCAGTACAACAAGTATTAATAACAACGAGCCTAAAAAGATGGCGCTCTGGCTAAAAATACTCATAGGTATGATAGCGGGTATTATTGCCGGCATGCTGCTTGGCAATAATGCTGAATATATAAAACCCCTTGGCCAGCTATTTATTAGCGCCATAAAAATGTTAATTGTTCCTCTTATATTTTGCTCATTAATTGTTGGCGTTACCTCAATGAAAGACACCACCAAAATGGGTCGTATTGGTGTTAAATCAATCGTATTTTATTTAGCCACCACCGCCGTAGCTATTTCGATTGGTTTAGGCCTTGGGCTGTTGTTTGAACCTGGCGCAGGCTTAAATATGGTTGCAACCACTGTGGCTGATGCTAAACCTAGCCCTACCCTAGTAGACACCATTGTCGGTTTAGTACCTAAAAACCCTGTAGGCTCACTCGCTTCAGGTAATATATTACAAATTATTGTGTTTGCGTTGAGCTTAGGCATTGCTTTAAACCTAATTGGTGAAAAAGGCGAACCCGCTAGCAAAATGTTTGAAAGCCTAGCCGATGCAATGTACAAGTTAACTGAGCTTGTAATGAAGCTAGCGCCATACGGTGTATTTGCATTAATGGCGTGGGTATCTGGCAAATACGGTCTGGATGTATTACTACCACTTATAAAGGTAATTGGCTTAGTGTACCTAGGCTGCATTATTCACGTTTTAGTGTTGGGGGGCGGCTTTGTAGGCCTAATAGGTAAGCTTAATCCACAGCGTTTTTATAAAGGTATTATTGAAGCGCAAATAATTGCTTTTACTACCACAAGTAGCTCAGGTACCTTACCTGCCAGCATTAAATGCGCCACCCAAAACTTAGGGGTATCACGTACTGTATCAAGCTTTGTACTGCCAGTAGGCGCCACTATTAACATGGATGGCACCGCTTTATACCAAGGTGTGCTAGCTCTGTTTATTGCCCAAGCCTTTGGCATTGACCTCACCACAACAGATTACTTAACCATTATTGCTACAGCCACTTTAGCCTCTGTGGGCACCGCCGGTGTACCCGGCGCTGGCCTTATTATGCTTTCGCTAGTACTGACCACCGTTGGCTTACCACTAGAAGGCATTGCAATAGTTGCCGGTATTGACCGAATTTTAGATATGGCGCGCACTACCATAAATGTAACTGGCGATTTAATGGTTACTTTATTAATTGGCAAAAGCGAAGGCGAGCTTGACATAACCCTTTACAACCAAAACAACACAGCGGCTCAACCCGCTAAGCAATAACCCTCGATTTAGTAATTTGATAGAGAACAAACCATGACTAGTAAACTGATATATTTACCCGTTGCATTAGGTGTTATTGCCTTAGCTAAACCTGCCCACGCAGATATTACAATTGAAGGTTTAAATGGCCTTGAAGCCGTTAAGCTATTTGGCGATATGCGTATGCGTTTTGAGCGCACCGAAGGCGATACAATTGACTCAACAAGCCGCGCTCGTTTGCGTGCTCGTTTTGGCATTAAATACGCGGCGACCGAAAACTGGTCAGCACAAATGCGCTTTAGAACAACCTCAAGCCAGCACGATTCAACCCACCAAACCTTTGGCATCACCGATACCAGCGATAACGATGACTTTGGATTAGACCGCGCCTTTATGAAATACACAGGCCTTAGTAACACCCAAGTATATATTGGTAAAGCGGCCCCCGTTTATATGCACTCATCAGAGCTACTTTTTCGTGACGATATAGCGCTCGAAGGTGTACAAGCTAATTGGAGTAACAACACCTTTAGCGTTAATGCAGGGCATATTATTCTTGAAGAAAACGTTGATAATGGTGAAGGCAAGCGCGATGCCAGCTGGCAACAGCTGCAAGGTGTATACGCTACTGAATTTAATAACGTAAAAGTGAAAGCAGGTATCGGCGGCATTTTTGTAAGTGCCTCCGATACGGCCTACGCCAGTGCTGAATCAGGCCTTGATGATGACCAGGCGGGTAATGTAATGACCTACAACCTTGATGTACGTTATGGCCCAGTGCGCTTTGCAACTGATTACTACACCAGTGAAGCCGACACTGAAAACACCGCCTATACCGTACACGCACGCTATCAAATAAATAAAGAGTTTGGCCTGCGATTTTATGTGCTACGTACCGAAGCCTATGCATTACCGATGAACGGCGCGTTTACGCAAACCAATACGCCGGGCTCGTACACCAATATTAAAGGCACACGCGTACAACTAGATTATAAAATTGCAGATAACTTAAATGCCGATTTAAGGTGGTACAGCGTGGATAATATTAATAACGATTTACCTACAAACAACAATGGCCGCGATCGCATTCAAGTAAATCTAAACATGAAGTTTTAAGCGCTCTCTCCCAACCAAATAAAAGCGATTTAATAGCTGTTATTAAATCGCTTTTATTTTTAGCAGTAAAAAGACATAACCTACCTAGTTAGCATCAAAACTCATGGATAACTTATTTTTAGTTACCTTATAATGCAAATAAATAAGACCTAAAATCATGCCAAATTCGTTAGTACCTAATTTATATAAAATTAAAATACAGACTATAGTCCCCTTCCGCCAAATAAAAATAACCATTTTGCAGCTGTAAAAGGAACATACACACCATTTTTTTGTATTGCTTACACAATTAACTAACGGACCTAACACAACTAAAAATGTAGAGGTTTACACACTTGCTCAACAAACAAAACGCTTGGTTTTATGTACTAAAAATAGCGCTACTAAGCCTGATGGCGATCAATAGCGTAAGCAGTTTAGCGCAGGCTAATTTAACTGAGCCTAAACAAATTATAGTGGGCGGCGATTTTAACTACCCACCCTATGAGTTTATTAACGAAGATGGCGAGCTTACAGGCTATAACGTAGAGCTTAGCCAAGAAATAGCGGCGGTAATGGGGCTTAATATAAAAATAAAGCTGATGCCTTGGGCCGAAATAAGAGCTGAGTTTGACCGCGGAAATGTAGATATTTTGCAAGGCATGGCCGCCACACCCGAGCGCACCGACCTATATAACTTTAGCCCGCATACCTTTGTGAACCACTCTATTTTTGCGCGTGGCAATAGCCCTAAAATTACCAATTACACAGAGCTTGAAGGCTTTCGAGTGATTGTTCAAAATAATGGCTCAGCTTTTGATATGCTAAAAGACTCTGGCCTAAAAATAACACTAATACCCGTTGAAACGCACGCCGATGCTCTGCGCTTGCTTGCCTCTGGGCGCTATGATTTTGCTGTAGTTTCAAACTTACCTGGTTTGTATTTAAGTAAAAAACTAGGGCTATCAAATATTACGGCTATTTCTAGCCTAGAAAGAAACAGGCTTTATGGTTATGCCACTAAAACCGCAGATGAAGCACTGTTATCGCAATTTACTCAAGGTTTAGCTATTTTAAAAAATACCGGTCGCCAGCAAGAAATTTACGACAAATGGTTTGGCCCGTTAAACGTATCGCCGTGGTCAAAAGCTGGGGTAATCGCAGGTATATGTGTAGTAGTGCTGCTACTCATTAGTATCGTGGTGATAATATGGAACAAAGCACTGCGTAAAAAAGTAGAAAGCCGTACCAAAGCGCTACAAGCGCAGCAGTTACAGCTACTTCATGCAGATAAAATGGCCTCCTTAGGGGTGTTGGTTTCGGGAGTGGCCCACGAAATTAATAACCCGTGTAGCATTTTAACTTTGAATTTTCCGTTTATAAAAGAAGCCTTTGAAGATGCAACAGACATACTCGATGAGCACCAAGCACGCCGAGGCGACTTTCTTATTGCGGGTGTACGCTACCCACGTTTTAAACAAATGTTGCCAGAAATTTTAGACGATATGCACATCGCCAGTAACAAAGTAAAAGGCATAGTAGAAGATTTAAAAAGCTTTGCGGTAAAAGGTGAAACATCACACGAAAAAACAGAGCAATTAGATTTAAACTTACTAACAAACCGCTCTATTCGCTTAGTTACAAACCAAATTAAAAACGCTACAAACCACTTAGAGGTTAACCTAGCCAATTCGCTACCTTTGTTTAAAGGCAGCGGCAGTCGCATCGAACAGGTAATCGTTAATTTGATTTTAAATGCTTGCCAAGCGCTTGAAGATAAATCGCAAAAAATCATTATCACCAGCTATTTCCATACTAAACACAATCACGTTGTGCTGAGCATTGAAGATCAAGGTGTAGGTATTGATCAACAGCACTTAATTAAGCTTACCGATCCGTTTTATACCACCAAACGGCAATCGGGTGGCACCGGTTTAGGGCTATCTGTATCAGCGGGGATCGTGGCGGATCACCAAGGCCAACTCACCTTCAAATCAACGCTCGGTAAAGGCACAAAAGTAAAGCTTTCACTACCCTTATTACAACACGAGAGTGAACTATGAATACTAATTTATACCCTAGTTTTGAGGTCCTTATTTGTGATGACGACAACAGCTTTCTACGAAGCATATCGTTTGCAATAGAGCGCTACTGCGGCATTAACAACATTGTACAATGTAACGATAGCCGCGATGTAATAGCCAAACTAAACCAAGGAAATATTCGTGTTGTATTGCTTGATTTAAACATGCCACATATCAGTGGTGATGAGCTTATAGCGCAAATTACCGAGCTTTTTCCACACATTTCGGTGGTGATCATCAGTGGCATTAATCAAGTAGAAGCCGCTGTAAAATGTATAAAATTAGGCGCTTATGGTTACCATGTAAAAACAGAAGATCCCGAACGCCTAAGTAATAGCATAATGCAGGTGGTGCGTTTTCAAGAGCTAAACTTAGAAAACCAAGCCATGCGTGGCTACCTACTAGAAAATCAAACAAGCCTGGATCCTGCGTTTTCTAAAATTATTAGTGTGGATCATCAAATGCATTCGGTGTTTAATTACATCCAATCTATATCAAACAGCCAGCAGCCTATTTTAATTACCGGCGAAAGTGGCGTAGGCAAAGAGCTCATAGCCAGAGCAATTCACGAAACCAGCGGTTGCAGTGGTGAGCTTGTGTGTGTAAACGTAGCCGGCCTTGATGATAACTTGTTTTCGGATACCTTATTTGGCCACAAAAAAGGTGCGTTTACAGGCGCAGAGCAAGCCCGTAAAGGGATGATAGAACGTGCATCAGGCGGGATATTATTTCTTGATGAAATTGGCGATTTAAACCTCGCCTCACAAGTAAAGTTATTAAGGCTTTTGCAAGAAGGCGAATATTACCCAGTAGGCAGCGATACACCAAAACGCATTAATGCGCGCATTATTGCAGCCACTCACCAAAACTTACTCACTAAAAAAGAAAAAGGCGAATTTAGAAACGACTTATACTACCGTTTAAAAATTCATCATGTGAATATTCCACCACTTAGGGAGCGCAAACAAGACATCCCTTTACTGCTAGAGCATTTTTTAACGCTTGCCGCACAAGAATTTAATAAACCGATGGCAAGTATTCCAAAAGAATTATTAATTTTACTCGAAAACTATACATTCCCTGGCAATATCAGAGAGCTGCGCGCCATGGCCTTTGATGCAATGAGCACCCACCAAAGCGGCGCACTATCTATGAAAGCGTTTGAAAGCGTACGCAGCGCCGTGCCTGCATTAGATATGCATGCCCAGCTTTCAAAACCGCTGTTTGAGTCGTCATCCACTTTGCCTACACTAAAACAAGCGGCAGAGTTATTAGTCGCAGAGGCAATGAAGCGCGCTAACTCAAACCAATCATTAGCAGCCCAGTTGCTTGGTATATCGCAACCAGCACTCAGTAAGCGACTTAAAAAAGGCCAGCCAGAACCTTAAAAAACAACACAATACTTAATCAAATTTTAGGCACAAAAAAGCCCGCAGCGTTAACTGCGGGCTGTTTTGTTGAATGAGTGAGTTAGCCATATAAGCCGGGTTCTGTCCTTTCCGAAGAAAGTGATAATCATTCGTCTAGGCCATAAATCGCTCTATGGCTCAAGCAACCTACCCGGTTCTCACGTGGGCCACGCGTTCATTATTTAAAATGATAGAACCCTATTTGGTCTTGCTCCGAGTGGAGTTTACCTTGCAACCGACTATTACTAGCGGCCCGGTGCGCTCTTACCGCACCCTTTCACCCTTACCAACCCGAAAGTTGGCGGTCTCCTCTCTGCTGCACTTGTCGTGGACTCACGCCCCCCAGCCGTTAGCTGGCACTCTGCCCTGTGGAGCCCGGACTTTCCTCCCCCTGATCATTTTCGTCACAGGCAGCGATTATCTTGGCTAACTCGGCGCGCAGTATACATGAGCTGCGCCTTGTACGCAGTAAAGATTTACGCTTTTTCGTCAATAATTGTTTTATACAGGGCGTTTTTCTTCATTCCAAAGTATTCTGCAACAATTCCACAGGCTTTTTTCATCGGCATTTCGCTTTCAAGTAGCGCCAGCATTTTACGCGCCTCGGGTGGGATATCGTCCACAAGCTTAGGTTTGCCTGGCAACATTAAAACAATTTCGCCACGTTGCTTAGTGGGATCATCAGTTAAAAATTGCTTAAGCTCACTCACTGTGCCGTTAAAAAAGGTTTCAAAGGTTTTGGTTAGCTCTTTTGCAAATACCACTTGTTGCTCATTACCAAGTGCCGCTTCTAAATCATCTAGGCTTGCCATAATACGGTGCGTACTTTCGTACATTATGCTGGTAATGCCTGAATTAACAGCCTCAATAAAAAAGTCTTGCCTTGCTTTGCTTTTAGCCGGTGTAAAGCCAATAAACTGAAAACGATCGGTTGGTAGGCCCGAGCAACACACCGCAGTAATCGCAGCACACGCACCAGGCACGGGCGTTACATGTGCGCCTTGCTCGCGGCACAAGTTTACTACGGCATAACCAGGGTCGCTTATTAGCGGCGTGCCGGCATCTGATACCAGCGCGATATTTTTGCCTTCGTTTAGCCAATCAATAATCTGCTGCGCTTTTTGTTTTTCGTTATGGTCATGTAATGCAAAGGTTTTAGCCTTTATACCAAAGTGGCTTAGCAGCTTACCGGTGTGGCGCGTGTCTTCAGCAGCGATTAAGTCAACCTGCGATAATGTCGCGATGGCACGCTGGCTTAAGTCGTCATAATTGCCAATTGGGGTGGCTACAATGTAAAGAGTGCCAATTTTCTGTGAATTCTCCTCATTTAACATTGAGGTCTCCTGCGTCAGTCAGTAATATAAGCAAATCGCGTTAACGTATTGGGAAATCATTGTGCGACTTAAACTTGTTAGTCTATTAATTATATTGTCAGGGTTATCGGCCTGTAGCACAACCGAAAAACCAACTAAAAATAGCGATAGTACTAATGCCAGTGCGAATGCGCTGCAAAATCAAGCAACCAGTGCCGATGCTATTTATAAATTAGCCTTAAACCGCACCGGTGCAGACAAAATTCAATTACTTTACAGTGCCCGAGATGCCGCAATTTCGGAGCAAAGCTGGCCGTTACTTGAAAATATTTGTAATGAGCTTGAGCAAACCCCAAGCGTTGATAAAATTCAAAACCGCTTATACATTGCTTATGCGCAAAAGCAGCAAAATAAAAACGATCAAGCGCTCGTTATTTTACAATCGCTAGACGGCCAACTTAAACAGCCTGAGCACTTTGCTTGGCATCAATATTTAACTGCTAGCATTTATGCATCACAAAACTTTCCTAAGCGCGCTGCACCTTACTTTTTTAGGGCCTCAGAAACAGCGAATAAAAACAACATTGAAATTCCTTCATTGCAACAAGCGCTTTGGGATAACTTAACTAAGCTGTCTTCTTATGCGCTAGAGCGCTTTAATCGTGGCTCTGTTATTCAACAAGGTTGGACTAATTTAGCTTTGTACCACCAGGTATATGCAAATAGCGGTGTAGAGCTTGACCAAGCCATTAATAACTGGCGTCGCCGTTACCCAGGGCACCCTGCAGTGGCTATTTTACCTGAGCAAGATGAAGCACTAGCCAACCTAGCCCCAGTAAATATTGAGCGTTTAGCTGTACTTTTACCGCAATCAGGCGCCAATGAGCGTTTAGGTGACGCCCTTAAAGCAGGCATTTTAGCAGGGCTTGATAAGCAAACTATTAGCGATACCGTTTTTATTGATGAAAACCTCTCAACTCAAGCGTTAAACGAGCAACTAAGCCAATTTAATCCAGACTTTGTGATTGGGCCATTATTAAAAGCGAATATTGATAAACTTGCGCAAGCTAAAACACTTATCGATACGCCAACATTACACTTAAATACGTTTGATGGCGAACGACTCTCGCTGCAACACTACTTTTTTGCTTTAAACCCTGAACATGAAGTACAGCAAGCGCTGGAGCACTTTTTAGCTAAAGGTTATCAAAAGCCCATGCTATTAGCGCCTAATAATGCTAATGGTCAACGTTTGGTAGATTACTTTAATATTCAGTGGCAGCGCTATAGCGAAACCAAACCGCAAATTGGTTTTTATAACGATAACAAAGACATGCCAAACACAATTACAAGCTTGTTAGAGGTCGATAAATCTAAGCAGCGTATTAAAATGGTTAAATCTTTATTTAAACAAGAAGTAGAAAGTGAAACCCGCTCACGTAGCGATATCGATGCTATTTACATTTTAGGTGATGCCATAGAAACACGCCTGATAAAACCTTATTTAGATGTAAATGTCAGTACTTTTGCAGAGCGTATTCCATTGTACGCTAGCTCAAAAAGCCACAGTAAACAAATCGATCGTACCGACAAAGGCGATTTAGAAGGACTTTACTTTACAGAGCTGCCCTGGATGCTTAATTCAACAGTTAAACAGCATAATTTACGCAACCAATACAACACGTTGTGGCCTGAAAATGCCGATATAAGCCAGCGCTTATTTGCTATGGCTTACGATGCAGTGTCGGTGCTAAGTGATATTAGGCAGCTGAGCATAATGCCCGGCAATAAGTTTACAGGCTTAAGTGGAAAGCTTTCGGTTAATACCAGTGGGCACATAGAGCGTACGCTTGATTGGGCACAATACACAAATAGACGCATAAAAGCCGTACAACTAGAAACAAAGCAGCCCGTACCTTTATTTATGCAATCAGCCAACGAAAGCACTTCGCTTACGTTTGATTAATCTGGAGCGGCTATGTCGTGGTTTAAAGCGCTATGGCAAAATAGCCGAGAAAAAGGCCAGTACTATGAACGCCAAGCAGAAAAATACTTAATCCGTGAGGGGCTAACGCCTATTGAGCGTAATTATTATTGCCCCTTTGGTGAGCTTGATGTGATTATGAAACACGGCGATACGCTTGTATTTGTGGAAGTTAAGTTTCGTAAAAACAATGCCAGAGGCGGCGCAAATTATGCCCTTGGTGCACAAAAACAAGCGCGATTAAAACGTACTATTTATCACTACTTGGCAGCAAAAAACTTAACTAATCAGCCTATCAGAGCCGACTATGTAGCCATTACAGGTCAAGGGGCTGGCAATATAAACTGGATTAAAAACGTACTTTAGAATTATCCACAAACAGATTAGTAAAACGTCCAGCAACATACAAAAATGACGAATAAATTATTGGTAGTCTATGCAAGATACAATTAAAGAAATTTTCACAGAGAGCATTCAAGTACAAATAGCAGCAGGCGAAGTACTGCCCAGCGCACTTGAGTCTGCGGCATTTACCATTGCACAAAGTTTAATTAATGGGAATAAACTTCTTTGCTGTGGCACAACAAACTGCCATATGTTAGCGCAGCACATAGCCGGCGTATTAGTTAATCACTACGAAACTGAGCGCCCCTGTTTACCTGCTATTGCGCTATCTCAAGAAAACATTAATTTAGGACAAAATAGCCAGGTGGATGAGCATGATACCTTTGCTCGCCAAGTACGCGCCTTTGCACAACAAGGCGACTTACTACTTGCGCTTGCCATTAATGGTAACGAAAAACATATTATTTCTGCTGTAGAGGCTGCACTTACTAAAGATATGAAGGTCATAGTGATGGTAGGTGATGACGGTGGAGAACTTGTTGGCTTATTAGGCCCTAATGATGTAGAAATTCGTACGCCTTCTAAGCGACCTAGCCGCATTATTGAATCTCACTTAGTTAACTTACATTGTTTAAGTGAACTGGTTGATTTAACTCTTTTCCCGCAGGATGAAAATTATGTTTAAACGCTCTCTTATTGTTTTAGGTACTGTTGTTTTACTGCAAGGCTGTGCAGCCGCAGTGGTTGCAGGAACAGCTGGTGCAGTAACTGCAGCAAATGATCGCCGTACAATTGGCTCTCAAATAGATGATAATAATATAGAAATTAAAGCCAGTATTGCGCTGAGTGAAGTTGAACGATTAGAAAAGTTTGCTAATGTAGACGCTATAAGCGTAAATGGCATTGTTTTATTAGTTGGGCAAGTCGCCAATCAAGAAATGAAAAACCAAGCTCAGCAAAGCATTGAGGGGCTTTCAGGTATACGTAAAATACACAATCAAATTAGGATTGGCTCTAATATTGGTATTACCACACAAACACACGACTCATGGTTAACTTCTAAAGTAAAAGCGCAGCTGCTAACAGCGAAAGATATTCCAAGTAATAATATTAAAGTAGTAACAGAAAACGCTGAAGTATTTTTAATGGGCTTAGTATCTGAGTCTGAGTCTAACCAAGCGGTTAATATTGCACGCAATGTATCAGGTGTAGAGCGCGTTATTAAAGTGTTTGAATATTTATAAAAGCACATAAAAAAACCGCTAAATTAGCGGTTTTTTTGTATTTAAACGTTACTTAATAACGCGTAAATGCGAACCTTTTTTCTTTTCTGGCTTTTCTGGCGGCGGAGTCTCATCAATAAGTTCATCTGATGTCTCTACACTTTCAAGCTCAGGTGCAAAATCGTCTTCGTCCTCTAAAAACTCTTCTGCGGTAAAGACTGTTCCTTCGCCATTTTCACGCGCATAAATAGCAAGTACTGCACCTAAAGGCACATATACCTGCATTGGCTGCCCACCAAAGCGCGCATTAAAGCTTAGCTGCTCCATATCTAACGAAAACCCAGTTACGGCTGAAGGGCTAATATTAAGCACTATTTGGCCATCTTGTACAAACTGCGTAGGCACTTGCACTGCTGGGTAATCTGCGTCCACCACTAAATGCGGTGTGCACTCGTTATCTACGATCCAATCAAAAAAAGCACGTAATAAATAAGGACGATTAGGCGTCATTATAAACGGATCTCACGCTCTGCTTCAGTTAAAGAAGCTTGGAATGACTCACGCTCAAATAAGCGTATCATGTACTCTTTTAGCTCTTTAGCGCCAGAGCCATTAAGCTCAATACCAAGCTCTGGTAAACGCCATAATAGCGGTGCTAAGTAACAATCTACTAAGCTAAACTCTTCACTCATAAAGTAAGGTGCTTCGTTAAAGATTGGTGCAATTGCAAGTAGTGCTTCTGTTAGCTCTTTACGAGCTTGTTCAGCATCTGCAGTATTGTTATTGATTTTTTCAGCTAAGCTGTACCAATCAGTATCAATACGGTGCATCATTAAACGGCTACGACCACGCATTACCGGATAAACAGGCATTAGTGGAGGATGAGGGAAACGTTCATCAAGGTATTCCATGATGATGTTTGCCTGATATAAGCCAAGCTCACGGTCAATCAGTGTCGGTACTGTACCATAAGGGTTAATTTCGTGAAGTGCCTCTGGCAAGTTATCCTTTTCAGCCAAATGAATATCTACACTTACACCTTTTTCTGCAAGTACAATACGTACTTGGTGGCTATACATACAGTTAGCACCAGAAAAAAGGGTCATTACAGGGCGCTTATTGGCAGCTACGGCCATGCCTATACCTCCATTAAATAACTAAAACAGCAATAGGGGCTTAAGCCCCTATTGCAAAATTACCTTGTAAAATGCTCAAATTAATGAACATCTCTCCAGTATTCTTTCTTAAGCATAAATGCCAAGATAAACAGGATAACTAAAAACCCGATTACCTTAATACCTAACGCTTCTGACTCAAGGCGTGTAGGCTCACCTACATACTCTAAGAAATTCGTTAAATCACGAACAGCTTGATCGTATTCATCAACGCTTAGCTCGCCCTTACCATCTGTTTCAGTACCAACAACCTTGATGACTGTTTCACCGTGTTGTTCTACTTCTTCAGTAATAGGTGTAGGTAAACCTTGTAGCTCTTGAAGAACATGTGGCATACCTACTGATGGAAATAACGTATTATTAACACCAAACGGACGTGATTCGTCTTTGTAAAACGATTTTAAGTAAGTATAAATCCAATCACTACCGCGCACACGCGCCACATTTGTTAAGTCCGGCGGAGCCGCTCCAAACCATTTTGCAGCGTCATCTTTAGTGATAGCGTTAAGAATATGACCACCTACTTTTGAACCGTCAAAAATTAGCTGCTCTTTACCAAGCTCTGTCGGAATACCAATATCGCGGAAAGTACGTTCATAACGTTGGTACTGCATTTGGTGACAACCAAGGCAGTAATTCATGAACAACTTAGCGCCGCGTTGCAAAGAAGGTTGATCAGATATATCGTTACCCGCTTCCATTAAAGGAACTGACGGCCCTGCAGCCATAACCATATTAGGCAGCAAGTTTACTGATAAAGCAAATATACCGATAATTAGCTTTTTCATCATTTCGTTAACCTCTCAGGCAATGGCTTAGTTTTTTCATTCTTACTGTATACAAATAACAGTACGAAGAACATAAAGTAAGTCACAGTACAGACTTGAGAAATTATCGTTTTCAAGTCAGTTTGTGGAGTTGCACCCACCCAACCTAAAAGAACGAAAGTTACAACAAAACCTGCAATGTTCCACTTGTGGAAGCCACAACGGTAACGAACCGATTTAACACGACCACGGTCAATCCAAGGTAACAATGCTAGTACCACTATAGACGCACCCATAGCCGCAACACCCATTAACTTGTCTGGGATAGCACGAAGGATTGCATAAAATGGCGTAAAGTACCAAACAGGGAAAATATGCTCAGGTGTTTTAAGTGGATTTGCCGCTTCAAAGTTTGGCGCTTCAAGGAAGAAACCATTCATTGCAGGCATAAAGAATACTACCCAACAAAACAAAATCAAGAAGCCAACAACACCCACAATATCTTTTACTGTGTAGTATGGGTGGAACGGTATCGCATCAACAATATCTTTCTTGCTGGTGTAATACTCATGGAATTTAAATTTAGGCTTATCTTCTTCAGCTACAGTGCCTTTTTTGCGTTTTATTTCAACACCGTCAGGGTTGTTAGAACCCACTTCGTGAAGAGCAACAATGTGCAAGAACACTAAAATAACAATAACCAATGGTAGGGCAATAACGTGTAATGCAAAGAAGCGATTAAGCGTTGCACCCGATATTACGTAGTCACCACGGATCCAAAGTGTTAAGTCATCACCAATAACCGGGATAGCCCCAAATAGTGAAATAATTACCTGTGCACCCCAGAACGACATTTGTCCCCATGGTAGTAAGTAACCCATGAAGGCTTCAGCCATTAACGCTAAGAAAATAAACATACCAAATAGCCACAGTAATTCACGTGGTTTTTGGTAAGAACCGTAGATCATGCCACGGAACATATGCAGATATACAACGATAAAGAACGCAGATGCACCCGTTGAGTGTAAATAACGTAATAGCCAACCGTATTCCACATCACGCATGATGTACTCTACTGATGCAAAAGCGCCCTCAGCAGATGGAACAAAGTTCATCGTTAACCAAATACCTGTAAGGATTTGGTTTACCAGTACTAACATAGCTAGTGAGCCAAAAAAGTACCAGAAGTTAAAGTTTTTAGGTGCTGGGTACTGTGCAATGTGCATGTTCCAAACACGTGTCATTGGGATACGGTCGTCAATCCAACCAATCAGCTTACCAAACATTAGGCTACCCCTTTTTCTTCGCCCACTAAAATAGTGGTATCATCAAGAAAAGTATAAGGTGGTATTTCTAAGTTTAATGGTGCTGGTACTGATTGAAATACTCGTCCAGCCATATCAAATTTAGAACCGTGACACGGACAGAAAAATCCATCGTCAGTGCCCTCAACTTTCTCACCAAAGTTACCTTGTAAGAAACCTGGCGAGCACCCTAAATGCGTACAAATACCCACAGCGACAAATATCTCTGGGCGTAATGAACGGTAATCATTTGTTGATGATTCTAGTTGTTGTGGCTCTTGCGATTGCGGATCACGAAGTTGACCTTCATGTTCTTTCATCTGCTCAAGCATTTTAGGGGTACGTGATACAACCCATACAGGTTTACCACGCCACTCGACACGTATTAATTGCCCTGGCTCAAGTTTGCTGATATCTACTTCTACAGGCGCACCCGCAGATTTAGCTCGCTCACTTGGATTCCAAGACGCAATAAAAGGAACAGCAGCCCCAGCCGCACCAACACCACCTACAACAGAGGTAGCTATGGTTAAAAAGCGACGTCGGCCATTGTCTACAGGCGCATTGCTCATCCACTTATCTCCACTATGATTCTCAACACTTGCTATATTGAGAACATCAGTTACAGCAGGTTAATTTTTCAAAAATTTTAAAATAGAAGCGATCATAATTAAAACCCTTGATTAAAACAAGGTTATTCACAGCCTCACGCTCGAATAACCCGACTTGATCAACAGGTTGATAAAGTAAGCTCGAGAATAAAGCCGAATGACTATAATAGCGCTTCTGTAAAAACAATATACTGACCAAGATCAACCCCACTAAGAGGAAACAGATAAACTGTACATGGTGATGTTGAACTTGCTCATACTACTTGCCAGCCAATTGTAGCAAAAAATTCCACCAATTAACTGATGGATTTACACTAATTACGATAATTATTTAACTTTTTTGCAGTGAAATGGGTATTTTTTAACTTTCGTACATTAAATACGCGGTAATTACAAAATATGATCAGCGCCTGGCCTTAAAAAAGGCGGCTGGAGGTAGGTAAGTACTTAAATTTAAATGCCAAAAACAAAAAACCCAGCATAAGCTGGGTTTTTGAATTCTTGATAACGTAAAAATTAACGTTTTGAGAACTGTGGACGCTTACGCGCTTTCTTAAGACCCACTTTCTTACGTTCAACTTTACGTGCATCACGTGTAACAAAACCTGCTTTACGAAGTTGTGGACGTAATGACTCGTCAAACTCCATAAGTGCACGAGTGATACCGTGACGGATAGCACCAGCTTGACCAGTTGTACCACCACCGGCAACGGTGATGTGAAGGTCAAATTTTTCAGTCATGTCAACAAGCTCAAGAGCTTGACGAACAACCATGCGTGCTGTTTCGCGACCAAAGTACTCTTCTAAAGAGCGCTTGTTGATTACGATGTTACCAGTGCCTGGGCGTAAGAATACGCGAGCACTTGAACTTTTACGACGACCTGTACCGTAGTATTGATTTGCCATGATAGTGCTCCTTAAATGTCTAGAACCTGAGGCTGTTGTGCAGCATGGTTGTGCTCAGTACCTGCGTAAACTTTAAGTTTACGGTACATTGCGCGGCCTAAAGGACCACGTGGCAACATGCCTTTAACAGCTTTTTCGATGATCATTTCAGGCTTTGCAGCTTGAAGTTTATCAAAAGTAGTAGACTTAAGACCACCTGGGAAACCAGTATGAGCGTAGTACACTTTATCTTTGAATTTGTTACCAGTTACAGTAACTTTCTCAGCATTGATAACGATGATGTAATCACCAGTATCTACGTGTGGAGTGTATTCAGCTTTATGCTTACCGCGTAGGCGATGAGCGATTTCAGTAGCGATGCGACCTAAAGTTTTACCTTCAGCGTCAACTACGTACCAGTCACGTTTTACTGTTTCTGGTTTAGCAACAAACGTTTTCATTTATAAAAATCCAATGTTTTTCAATTAAAACCACAGGCAGTTATTATTAACTACCGCTCTAAGTATGCTATAACCCCTTCGAGTTTTAGACTTTAGCGCCGCTCACAAGTGGCTAAACTATATGAGGACATAGAACGCAACGTGGCAGACGCGGGAGTATACCAGCACTTAAAACACATTGCTACCGAGCGGTTGTTTTTTCCACAAGAAAATTACAAAAATTTATGTATTGATATAAAAACACAATAAAGCCGGTTAAAAGAGTTATTACGCGCTTATAAACTGGCGCTACGATAAATGCTCTTTTGCTAAATACTCTAATGACTGCATTTCTTGAAGGCGACTAATACAACGTTTAAATTCAAAGTTAAGGTTGCCCTGCGTATATAGCTCAGTAATTGGCTTTTCAGCCGAAATAATCAAGGTGACATGGCGCTCGTAAAATTCATCCACTAAGGCTATAAAGCGCCTAGCTGCATCGTCATTATTTTGCCCAAGCTGTTTTACATTAGAAAGTATAACGGTGTTATATAAACGGCTAATTTCCATGTAATCGACTTGGCTACGTGCGGTTTCGCACAATTCGCTAAATTCAAACATCACTACACACTTAGCCACTTTGCGTGTGTTGATTAAGCGCCCTTCTATTTCTATGGGTTGGTCACATTCCCCCGCCTCTGGCGAGAGTTTATCAAAATATTCAAATAAGTTTTTATCGGCTTGCTCATCTAACGGGCTGTGAAATATTTCGGCTTGCTCAAGGGTACGCAAGCGATAATCAATACCAGAGTCTACGTTTACTATTTCTGTGTTCGCTTTTACCAGTTCAATGGCCGGAATAAAACGCGCACGTTGCAGGCCGTTTTTATATAAATCATCAGGTACTATATTAGAGGTAGCGACTAATACGATATTGCGTGCAAATAATGCCTGCATTAAGCCGCCGAGTAACATGGCATCGGTAATATCTTGCACAAAAAATTCATCAAAACAGATAATGTCGGTTTCGGCTTTAAATATGTCGGCAACAATTTCTAGCGGGTTACTTTTATTATTGAGTTTTTTTAGTTCATCGTGAACTCGGTGCATAAAGCGATGAAAATGCACGCGCATTTTACGCTCACCTGGCAGTGCCTCATAAAAGGTATCGACTAGGTAGGTTTTACCACGCCCTACACCGCCCCAAAAATAAAGCCCTTTTATTGACTCAGGTTCGTTTTTATTAAACAACTTTGCAAAAAAACCTTGCTGCTGCGGTTTTTTATTTGTCAGGTCATCGTATAAACGTTGTAAATGGCGCACTGCATTTTCTTGTGCTTGGTCATGTACAAAGTCATCGCGCTTAAGATCTTGCTGGTAAGTTTGCCAAGGAGTCATATCTAATTACATTTTAAACACAGTTTAATTTGCTCAGCATATTAACACGCATCTTAACTCGGGGTATATTACCTACAGGATGATTTATATTTGAATCAGGCATTATTAGATATTTTTTCCCAAAGGGGTAAAGTTATGGGCACAGTTACGTGGGTAGGTTTAATTGTCATTACTGCTGTAGTGGCATTTTTTGTTGGTGCATTCGTTACTAAAAAACAATTTAAACAAGATGAATTAAAAGAACAAGCAGAGCAAGCACAAAACGCGCTTGAGCAGTATCGCCAAGATGTGGCTGATCATTTAGCAAGCACGGGTAAGCTTGTGAATAAAATGAAAGAAAATTACGACCAACTACTCAGCCATGTTGAAGAAACTAATCAACTATTACTTGATGATAAAAACAAAGCCCCTAGTGAGCCGTTTTTCTCTAAAGAAACAACTGAGCAATTACAAGCGTCTTTAAAAGAACGCGAAGTTGACCGTTCATCTGCACAGGCACAACCTGCCGATTACGTATCGGGCGAGTCTGGTTTGTTTGCAGGACAAAATAGCGATTCAAAAACAGTAAAAGCCTCTTAATATACGATGCACGCTAAAATGTTAGTGCTATCTTGAGGAACTTTTTTTTGACCCCATAGTCTTTAAATGTAACAGCTTTATATTTAAATTCGAAGAGGCTGCTTATGCAGCCTTTTTGCTTTTCCTGTGATGTGGAGTACACCCTGACTATGAAAATGAAATTATCACTTATTAGTGCTGCAATCTTATCTACAAGCTTATTATTAAGCCCTATGGCCTCTTATGCAAAACTACCTATTGCTGTTAACGGCCAACAATTACCTACACTTGCGCCTATGCTTGAGCAAATTACTCCAGGCGTTGTGAGCATTCAGGTTTCTGGGTCAAAAGAAGTACGTCGTCGTGCAGACCCCCTTGAATACTTTTTTGGTAACCCCCAACCACGTAGCCAAAAACGTCAATTTAGTGGGTTAGGCTCAGGGGTTATTATTGATGCCGATGAAGGTTATGTCGTAACAAATAATCACGTAATTCAAGATGCCGAAAAAATGGTGGTGACGCTAGAAGATGGCCGTGAATTTGAAGCGACTAAAATAGGTACAGATAAAGAGTCTGATATTGCATTATTACAAATAGATGCAGATGATTTAACCGCAGTTAAACTCGCTAATTCAGATAAATTGCGTGTCGGCGACTTTGCAGTGGCCATTGGTAATCCATTTGGTTTAAGCCATACCGTAACCTCAGGTATTGTAAGTGCATTAGGGCGTAGTGGTTTAAATATTGAAGGCTATGAAGACTTTATTCAAACCGATGCGGCTATTAACCAAGGTAACTCAGGAGGCGCTTTAGTTAATTTAAATGGTGAACTCATTGGTATTAATACTGCTATTTTAGGTGCCTCGGGAGGAAATGTAGGTATTGGCTTTGCTATTCCATCAAATATGATGAAAAACCTAGTCGACCAAATTATTGAACATGGCGAAGTTCGCCGTGGCTCACTGGGTATTTCTGGCCGCCCACTTGATGCAGGCCTTGCAAAAGCACAGCAACTTGACGTTAAACAAGGGGCTTACGTTATGCAAGTAATGGATGATACCGCAGCAAGTAAAGCAGGTATTAAAGCTGGCGATGTTATTATTAGTATTAATGGTAGCGATATTAGTGGCTTCCATGAGCTGCGTAGCAAAATAGCGACTTTAGGTGAAGGCCGTGAAGTTAAATTAGGTATTTACCGCGATGGCAAAGTAAAAACTATTAAGGTGACCCTTGATGGCGCATCGGGTGTAACAGCTGCAGGCGATGAACTGCATCCTGCATTCCAAGGTGCAACGCTTGAAAACGTGCAAAAAAATGGCACTAAAGGTATTGAAGTAGCCACAGTAGATCCGCGCTCTCCTTCGGCACGCGTAGGTCTTGAAGAAGGTGATATTATTGTACAAGTTAACCGCCAACGTGTAGAAAACATTCGTCAAATGAACAAAATTATCGAAGATACCCAAGGTA
The DNA here is from genome assembly GCF_001401855.1 of Pseudoalteromonas sp. P1-7a. NCBI lineage: Bacteria > Pseudomonadati > Pseudomonadota > Gammaproteobacteria > Alteromonadales > Pseudoalteromonadaceae > Pseudoalteromonas > Pseudoalteromonas sp. P1-7a. Next base: position 77,404 of record NZ_LKDU01000005.1, read on the forward strand.
ATATTGTACTTGGCGTTAAACGTGGCAGAGAGTCTATCTTTGTACTTATTCAATAAGTAACACACTATAAATAAGCAATAAAAATAACAGCAGCACTTGCCGCTGTTATTTTTTTTGTGCCATCATAAAGAATTGCTCACTAACAATAAGAATCTCGTGCTGAAATTACTAAAATTTGTACTTCCCCCCTTGTTTGTCGGTTTAGGTATCGCTTTTTTAGTGGTTTTTTTCAGCCCTAATATGCGCGCCTCTTTACTCCCTAATGTTCCCTTGCCCAGTGCTATGAGCTCAAATCATCTTAGTTTTTCTGACGCGGTTAAACGTGCTGCACCGTCGGTGGTAACCATTTTTTCGGAAAGTATTTCTAAAGAGCCTAGGTATAAGCAACAAAACACCGTTCAAGAGCTGGGCTCTGGGGTTATTATGACCCAAGATGGTTACATTTTAACTAACTACCACGTCATAAATAATGCAGATCAAATTTTGGTTATATTAACCGATGGTCGACGCTTTTTTGATGTGCAGTTAATTGGCTTTGACACTATTACCGACTTAGCCTTATTAAAAATTAACGCCGATCACCTGCCCGTTATTCCGGTAAACGACAATTACACCACAAGTGTAGGCGATGTAGTACTAGCCATAGGTAACCCACTCAATTTAGGGCAAACCATCACCCAAGGTATAATCAGCGCCACCGGTAAACAAAAAATTACCGATAGCCCTTACAACAACCTATTACAAATGGATGCCGCTATAAATGTAGGTAACTCTGGTGGCGCCTTAGTTAATTCTAATGGTGATTTAGTGGGAATTACGTCTGCGCAGTTTAAAACCCGTGAAAACCTAAATATCCAAGGAATATTTTTTGCTGTTCCCTATTCGCTGGCTAAAGAAGTAATGGCAAAGCTGATACGCCATGGCCGTGTAGTACGTGGTTATTTAGGGTTTGAAGGCACGGCTGTTGATAGCACAGGCAAAGAAGTAAACGACAGTCTAACACCGGTTGCAGGCATGCGAATCACCAATTTAGACCCATTAGGCCCTGCATGGCAAGCTGGCATTGAAGAGCAAGATATTGTTATTAAAATTGCAGGATTAAGCGTTGCCAACCCGCAAAAAGTACTCGAAAAAATAGGCAATACACAGCCCGGTAAAGAAATAGAATTTGAGCTGTATCGAAACGGTAAAATAAAAAAAATAATGGTTAGAGTTGCAGAACTCGAGACTAAACTCTAACCAAAGTGACAATAAAAAGGTCGGATAGCAATACGCGTATCCGACCTTTTTTATGTCTAAAGTAAACTGTCTTTAACCCAGTGTGCTTAATTTAGCGAGCAAGTTTGCCCTCACCTCAAAGCAAATAAATATTATTGCGAATGGGTATTAGCTACTTCTGCGCTTAATATTAGCGCCTAAGCCACTGAGTTTATCTTCAATGCGTTGATAGCCTCGGTCTACGTGGTAAATACGATCGACTACCGTTTCACCTTGCGCCACTATACCGGTTAAAATTAAGCTTGCAGAGGCACGTAAATCAGTTGCCATTACCTGAGCACCACTTAAACTTTGCGTTTCACCACAAATAGCCGTGTGCCCTTCTAAACGAATATTAGCGCCCATGCGTTGTAATTCAGGTACATGCATAAAACGGTTTTCAAAAATGGTTTCGGTAATTGTTGCACTGCCATTAGCCACTACATTTAACGCGGTAAACTGCGCTTGCATGTCGGTTGGAAAACCAGGGTGAGGCATGGTTTTAATATTAACGGCTTTAAGCTCACGATTACGCATATCTAAATAAATGCTGTCATCGTTTACTTCAACTAATGCATTCGCGGCACGTAATTTTTCAATAACAGGCTCAAGTGAATGATAATCTGTTTTTTTACAAAGTACTTCGCCTGCAGCCATTGCTGCTGCAACTAAAAAAGTGCCTGTTTCAATGCGGTCAGGTAAAATACTGTGCTCACAGCCGCCTAAACGCTCTACGCCATCAATTTCTATACGGCTTGTACCTGCACCAGTAATTTTTGCACCCATTGCAATTAGGCAATTGGCAAGGTCAATAATTTCAGGCTCGCGTGCTGCGTTTTCAAGTACCGTTTTACCATCGGCAAGTGCTGCGGCCATTAGTAAGTTTTCGGTTGCGCCAACACTCACCATTTCCATAAAAATTTCAGCGCCTTTAAGACGACCTTCTACTTTTGCATTGATATAACCGTTTTCAACGTTTATTTGCGCGCCCATGCGCTCTAAACCTTGAATATGTATATCAACTGGGCGGGCGCCTATTGCACACCCACCAGGTAGCGATACCTGCGCCTCACCAAAACGTGCCACTAAAGGCCCTAGGGCTAAAACAGAAGCGCGCATCTGCTTAACTAAATCATAAGGAGCAAGCGTTTTGTTAACGGTTGCACCGTCAATGTAGAGTGTATCGCCTTGCCAATTTACGGTCGCGCCTAAGGTGCTTAAAAGCGCTTCGGTGGTTACAATATCGCGAAGGCGAGGTACATTCGTAAATGTACTCTTACCGTCGCCAAGCAATGCAGCGAACAAAATTGGTAATGCGGCATTTTTAGCGCCAGAAATAGTTACTTCACCAGCAAGTGAAGTGCCACCTTGAATTACAAACTGATCCATTAAGAGGCCTTAACTATTGAGGTAAAATAAATTTTTGTTCACGCTTCCACTCAGTTGGCGTAAATGCACGAATTGATACAGCGTGAATTGTACCGTCTGAAATAGTATTCATTAATGGGCCATAAACTAGCTGTTGCTTTTTAACGCGGCTTAAACCGTCAAAGCACTCACCTACCGCAATTACTTCATAATGGCTACCATTGGCTTTTACTTTTACTTCAGATAATTGAAGTTCATCGCGTAATAACGTTTCGACTTGGCTAGTTTCCATAACTCTCACTCAAATAAAGTTGTTACCTGACCTAATTGCATTAAATTTTGCAATTGCTCAGGTGGGTTTTGCAATTCAAGGCGTGTGCCCTGTTGCTTAAATTCAGCAAAAGAGTGAATTAACCAAGCTAAGCCCGCTGTGTCAACCCTCATGACCTCACAAAGGTCAAAATAGATGGTTTTATGCTTACTTAATGACTGGACGTTCAGAAGCGGTTCATTGCCAATTGAGCTGCGGGTAAGTTCACCACTTACCCTATAATGCTGCTCATCAACTTGGCTAATTGCCAATTTAGTCATTGCTGTTGTTGCCTCTAAATTGCACAGGTAGCTGACTCTTTTGCTCTAGTAATTTGCTTACATGCGCAATACCCTGCTGGCGCAAAATACCTTGTAGCTCACTTTGTTTTGCATCAAGTAAGCTAATTCCTTCTGCAATCATATCGTATGCACGCCACTCGCCACTGCGATCTTCACGCACTTTAAAATCAATTTTTATGTCAGGTTTACCATCTTCAATGATTTTAGTTTTTACTACAACCACATCTTTTCCTTTAAATGGTTGTGCTGCACCAAACTCAACATGTTGGTCTGTATATTGAGTAAATACCCCAGCGTAAGTTGCGACTAAATAACTTCTAAACGCACCAATAAATTCTTGGATGTCTTTTATCGCTTTGGCTTTTTGCGCTTCATCTTTAATCGCACGTACTTTAGACACTTCACTACCTAATACGCGTAATGCTGCATATTTGTAGTCTATGTAAGGCATTAACTCTTCTTCTACAATAACACGAAGGTGTTCTTTATCTTTAACGATAAGCGGTTGATCTTTTTTAATCCGCTCAAAAGTATGCTCTGATACTTGGCGTACCATTTTATTAGGATCTGTCAATTTTACTTCGGCTGCGCTAACACTTTGCACAGCAAGGGTTGCACCAAGTGCAATAACGGCTAAAAACTGTTTCAACATAATAATTACTCACTACCTTGGTTGAATAAAAACTGCCCAATTAACTCTTCTAAAACAAGTGCAGACTTCGTATCTGTGATTGAATCACCATCACCTAGCGCTTTGCTTTCTACGCCAAATAACTCGTCGATTGCTTGATCTTGCGCGTTTTCGGTCACTGTTTCACCTAAACAGCGTTGTTCTGCTGCGTTAGGAGAAATAACAGGGTGAATACCTAAGTACTGCTCCCCTAAAATTCCCGATGTTAAAATTGAGATTGAGCTCGTGTCTGAAAAACGACATAAATACTGTGCATCAATAGTCATATTGACCACAGGCAAAAACTCCTGCGGATGGACATAAATAGATTCAACACGCCCAATTACTACGCCGCCTACTTTTACCGGCGCGCGTGCTTTAAGTGAGCCAATATTTTCAAACTTTGCATTTAGCGTGTAGGTTTCGCCCGACCCGCTAATACCCGAATTAGCCACTTTAAGTGCTAACATTGCAAACGCTAAAATGCCTAATGCGACAAAAAAGCCAACTAAAATCTCTAATTTCCGTGAATTCATTATCTATACCCTATTAGCTGGTAAACATTACCGCTGTCAAAATAAAGTCAAACCCTAATACTGCCAGTGATGAGTGAACAACTGTTTCTGTTGTTGCTTTACTGATCCCTTCTGAGGTTGGAATACAATCGTAGCCCTTATAAAGCGCAATCCAGGTCACTACCATGGCAAATACAAAACTTTTGATCATGCCGTTTAATACATCTTCTTGAAACGATACTTGCGATTGCATTATCGACCAAAAGCTGCCGGTATCTACGCCTAACCAATCAACCCCAACTAAATGAGCACCGATAATGGCAACCGCAGAAAAAATAAGTGCAAGCAATGGCATACTAATAAAACCAGCCCAAAAACGCGGAGCAATAATGCGCTTAAGAGGGTCAATGGCCATCATTTCTAGTGAAGAGAGTTGTTCGGTGGCTTTCATTAAACCAATTTCTGCGGTTAGTGCACTGCCGGCGCGCCCCGCAAATAATAGCGCGGTTACCACAGGACCTAATTCACGTAACAAACTAAGCGCAACTAATGGGCCTAAGCTGTCTTCGGCACCATAGCCTACTAGTACGGTATACCCTTGCAGCGCAAGCACCATACCAATAAACAAACCCGACACCATAATAATTAATAATGATTGCGAACCAACCATATAAAGTTGTCGTACTAACAGCGGTGTGCCTTTTTTAAAGTTAGGTATATTCCACAGTGCATTAAAAAGCATGGTGGCAGAGCGCCCTAATGCTGCAAAACGCCCTAGCGTTTTATGACCTAACTTTTGAAATAAATCCAACATTAAGTGTTTTCTCCTAACAGCTCATCAGCATACGTTTGTGCTGGGTAATGAAATGGCACAGGCCCATCCGATAACCCTTTTAAAAACTGCTGTACTAATGGAGATTCATGGTTTCTCATTTCATCCGGTGTCCCTGCCCCTATTACGCCTTGGTCGGCAATAATAATAACGTGATCGGCAATACTCATTACCTCCGTCACATCGTGGGTTACAATAAGGGATGATAAACCTAGCACTTCATTTAATGACTTAATAAGCTTTACCAATACGCCCATAGATATTGGGTCTTGGCCGGCAAAAGGCTCATCATACATAATGAGCTCTGGGTCCAGCGCAATAGCACGTGCAAGTGCTGCTCGTCTGGCCATACCACCAGAAAGCTCAGAAGGCATTAAGTCTTTAGCGCCGCGTAAACCCACTGCTTGCAGTTTCATTAATACGACTAGTTTTATTAACGCTTCACTTAACTTGGTATGCTCTCGCAGAGGAAATGCAATGTTGTCAAATACCGACATATCAGTAAATAACGCACCGCTTTGAAACAGCATGCTCATTTTGGTTCGTGCCGCATATAACTCTTTGCGCGACATTTTAGGAATACTGCCACCTTCGAATAAAATATCGCCGGCGTCAGGCTTAAGCTGCCCACCAATTAAGCGTAGCATTGTGGTTTTGCCAATTCCGCTTGGCCCCATAATCGCTGTTATCTTACCTTTAGGAACACTAAAACTCATATTTTTATATATGGTTCTATCGCCTCGCGAAAAGCTAACATCCTTGACTTCTACTATTGATTGCGACAAGTCGCTCTCCGTAACAATGTTCACTCGTGCTCCTATTTTAAGGGTTTTTTAACCAAGATGGAAAAAACAATTCGTAAGATTTTGTAATACGCCTACAAAAAGCGCTGTAAGGCTGAAGTAAATTGCCTTAACCTTTGCTTAAGCGCATAAAATTCGCACACTGCTATAGTAGACCCCACTCTTTTGCTTATACTTTCATGTTGGCTTTTGTTACTATTCGCGCCATCTGTATTTTGAACATCTGGCTTAACATAATGGTTACCTCGTTTGTTATTTTAATTCTTGGTTTTACTGCACTTGTATGGAGCGCCGACCGATTTGTATACGGTGCGGCTGCGCTTGCTAAAAACTTTGGAGTGCCCACTTTAATAGTTGGCTTAACGGTTGTTGCTATGGGTTCTTCGGCCCCTGAAATGATGGTGTCTGCATCGGCTGCTCTGGCCAATAAAACCGACACAGCGGTAGGTAACGCGGTGGGCTCAAATATAACAAATATATTACTTGTGTTAGGGATAACTGCACTGCTGCGCCCGCTGAGTGTTTCCTCAAGTACGTTAAAACGCGAAATGCCGCTCGTAATGTTGGCATCATTGGCTACGTGGTATGTGTTTTCAGATAACTACTTTTCACTCACCGAAGGTATCGCCTTATTAGTCGCTTTTATTGTGTTTATTGGTGGTTTAATTATTGTATCCCTACGAGCTAAAAACCAAGATGATCCATTTGTTTCAGAAGCATGCGATGAAGTCCCTAATGATGTTCCCACTAAAAAAGCAATATTTTGGCTTATTGTCGGTATGGTTTTATTGCCTGTAAGCTCCCATTTTTTAGTTGGTTCAGCTGTCGATATAGCAAAATACTTTGGTTTAAGCGATTTAGTTATTGGTTTAACTATTATTGCCATTGGCACAAGCTTGCCTGAACTTGCGGCTTCTGTTGCAGGCGTTCTTAAAAACGAAGACGATTTAGCGCTAGGTAATATTGTTGGCTCAAATATATTTAATATTCTAGCGGTATTGCCGCTTGCAGGTATTATTAACCCATCAGTGGTCGACCCATCACTTGCAAACCGCGACATACTTATTATGTTGGGTGCAACGCTTGCGCTTATTATTATGTCATTGAACTTTAGAGGTTCTCAGCGTATCAATAGAGTAGAAGGTGGTCTATTACTCATCGCATTTTTGGCGTACCAAGGTTATATTTTTAGTCAAGTAGGGTAACAATGGCACAACTAAACTTTATAGAGCAAGGTTTACGCGTATTAAACATAGAACGCCAAGCGCTTGCGGATATTAAACAATACGTTGATGAAAACTTTAATAATGCGTGTCAGGCCATGTTTGATTGCCAAGGCCGCATTATTGTTATTGGTATGGGTAAATCAGGCCATATTGGTAATAAAATTGCTGCTACCCTTGCCAGTACAGGCAGCCCTGCTTTTTTTGTTCACCCAGGCGAAGCAAGTCATGGTGATTTAGGCATGATAACCAAAAATGATGTGGTTATGCTTATATCAAACTCGGGCGAAACCAGTGAAGTACTAAATATTATTCCGGTGCTAAAACGCCTCGGTGCAAAAATAATATCGATGACGGGCAACCCGCTTTCTACTATGGCAACACTTGCCGATGTGCACGTATGCATAAAGGTAGAACAAGAAGCATGTTTGTTAGGTTTAGCGCCAACAGCAAGCACCACAGCCACTTTAGCAATGGGTGATGCAATGGCGGTTGCGCTTTTAGAAGCACGCGGTTTTACCGCCGATGACTTTGCACTCTCTCACCCTGGCGGCAGCTTAGGTAAGCGATTGTTGCTCACTTTAAAAGATGTAATGCACAGCGGCACAAACACCCCTATTATAGGTGTAACGCAAACAATTAAAGACGCGTTAATAGAAATGTCTGCCAAAGGGCTAGGCATGACTGCTATTGTAGATAACAATCAACAGCTTGCTGGCCTTTTTACCGACGGCGACTTACGTCGTATTTTAGAGCAAAAAGTTGATATACATAACACCGCTATTAACCAAGTTATGACTAAGTCATGCACCACCGCCACGGCCGATATGCTTGCAGCAGAAGCACTAAATATAATGGAAAATAAGCGGATTAATGGTTTAATCATAGTTAATGAGCAAAACCAGCCTGTGGGCGCCTTAAATATGCAAGACCTCTTAAAAGCAGGAGTATTATAAATGCAATTTGAAGATCTCTATCAACCGCTAAGCGATGATGCCAGAGCACGCGCCAAAAAAGTAAAACTACTCATATGCGATATTGATGGTGTATTTTCTGATGGCCGAATTTACCTCGGTAACCAAGGCGAAGAGTTAAAAGCATTTAATACAAAAGATGGTTTTGGCATTAAGGCACTGATCAATAGCGGTTTTGAAGTTGCGGTTATTACGGGGCGTCATTCAAAAATAGTGCAAGCTCGCATGAGCAGCTTAACCGTACAGCATATTTATCAAGGCCAAGAAGACAAACTTATTGCTTATCAAGAACTCAAAAACACTTTAAAGTTAACTGATGAACAAATAGCCTATATTGGCGATGATGGACCTGACATGCCCGTCATGGAGCGCGTTGGTTTTGCCGTCGCAGTAAACGATGCGCACCCGCTAATTAAACGCTTATCGCATTACACTACACAAATGCCTGGTGGCTTTGGTGCAGTGAGAGAGCTCACAGATTTACTCATGCTCGAAAACGGTATAGCACTTACTACACAAGGTACCAGTTCATGAATGCAGCACGCGTTATACTCAGTGTGTTATTCATCGGCTGTATGGTTTGGCTTTGGTACCCTTATTTTACGCAAAGCAATGTAGCACCAGAGCAAGAACCAGAAGTCATTGCAAAGCCTGATTACACCGCTATAGAGCTTAAGCAAACAACCTATGACGAGCAAGGTAAAATAAGCCATAAAGTTACCGCGGCTAAAATGGAGCTGTACCAACAACTTGGTTTTACATTTTTTGAAAAGCCTATTTTTACTTTATATAACGAAACACAAACATGGCGAATAAACGCTGACGAAGCAACGCTTTACGAAGATAAACAACTTATTTTAGAAGGCAACGTGGTTGCCAAAAATTTAGTTGATAACGCCATGATAGATAACATCAATGCCGACAACATCGAAGTCGACATTAAAGCGCTAACAATGCGCTCTGAGCAGCCAGTGGTTGTCACTGGGCCAAATTTAAAGATTGTCGGTAAAGGCCTTGAAGCCGATTTAAAAACCGAAGTAATAAAACTAATTAACCATACGCGAACAATATATTATGACCAATAAACTCACTAAAATACTTATTATCCCATCGCTGATGCTGGCATTTAGCGCTTCTGCTGCTGAGCCTGCTGCTCAACCGCCAGCAAACCAAATTTCTATTAGTGCAGACCGTCAAGAAGGTCAACTTAAAGAAAACGTAGGTATTTTTGAAAAAAACGTCGAAATTGTGCATGGGAACCGCAAAATTACAGCCGACCGACTCGAAGTACATAAACGTGAAGACCTAGGGGATAACAAACAACTGCTTATTGCCACTGGCAGCCCTGCCTACTTCGAAGAAAAACAAGACGATGGTACCGTAATGAGTGCCAGTGCAAACGAAGTACGTTACGACGTAGCAAAGCGCTTTTTAACACTTGTTGGGGATGCCGAAGTCGCGCAAGCCGGTCAAAAAATTAATGCTAAAAGTATTACCTACGATATGCAGCAGCAGCTTATTAGCGCAGAAAAAGACGAAAACTCAACGGATCGTGTCCACACAATTTTAGTGCCTGTTGAAGCAAATATTAAAGAAAAAACAGGTAACGAAGGTCAACCATGAGCACCTTAAAAGCAGAACTATTAGCAAAAAGCTATAAAGGCCGCCAAGTTGTAAAAAATGTAGGCCTTGAGGTAGAAGCCGGCAGCATAGTGGGCTTATTAGGCCCTAATGGCGCAGGTAAAACCACCACCTTTTACATGATTGTAGGGTTAGTACCTAGCGACAAAGGTAAAATATCTATTGATGATAACGACATCACGTTATTACCTATGCACAGTCGTGCTCGCTTAGGCATTGGCTATTTGCCGCAAGAGTCATCTATATTTAGAAAGCTAACAGTTTATCAAAATTTAATGGCTATTTTAGAAACGCGCAAAGAGCTAAATAAAGCCGCGCGAGAAGAAACGCTTAACAACTTACTTGATGAATTTAGCATTCAACATATACGTGATAGCCAAGGTATGGCGCTTTCTGGTGGTGAACGCCGCCGTGTAGAGATAGCCAGAGCACTCGCAGCGAACCCTAAATTTATTTTGTTGGATGAGCCTTTTGCTGGTGTTGATCCGATTTCAGTGTTAGATATAAAGAAAATAATAGAACATCTTAAAAATCGTGGCATTGGCGTATTAATTACCGATCACAATGTAAGAGAAACCCTTGATGTTTGTGAAAAAGCCTACATTGTTTCTCATGGGGAGCTAATTGCATCTGGCACCCCAGAACACGTATTAAATGACAAAACTGTACGCGATGTTTATTTAGGCGAGCAATTTAGGCTGTAACATTTAAGCCACACCTACAAGCATCTGCTAATATTAATTATAACAACATAAAAGGATTGTTAGAGATACATGAGGCAATCATTACAGCTGCGCATGGGCCAGCAACTTACAATGACTCCACAATTGCAACAAGCGATTCGCTTGCTGCAGCTCAGTACATTGGATCTCCAGCAAGAAATACAAGAAGCACTGGATAGCAACCCGCTATTAGAAGTAGAAGAGCAAGATTACACGGAAGAGTCGGCTGGAAAAAATGAACAAAAAGCAGATACGGATGATGTAACCGTAAGCGCATCGGCTGATGATACAACCAGTGAATACGAGCAAGACAGTGGTGAAGCTTTAAATAAAGACACCGTTAGCGATGATATGGCGATGGATGTAACTTGGGATGAGTACATGAGTGCAGCCCCTGCGGCATCTTCAGGCCCAATGCCAGAAGATGAGTCTATTTATCAGGGCGCCTCTACTGAAACGCTACATGAGTACTTAATGTGGCAACTTCAGCTTACTCCTTTTAGCCCCACTGATGAAGCTATTGCTATAGCCATTGTAGAAGCTGTAGATGACTCGGGTATTTTAACGCTAAGTTGTGAAGAAATTTTAGAAAGCTTTAACCAAGAAAACGATGACGACGTTGAGGTTGAACTGGATGAAATAGAAGCCGTTTTAAAACGTATTCAATTATTCGACCCTGTAGGTATAGCCGCGCGAAGCTTACAGGAGTGCTTGTGTATTCAGCTTAATCAGTTTGATAAAGACACCCCTTTTATAGAACAAACTAAAATGATCTTAACCGATCACATTGATCTATTAGCGGCACGCGACTATCGTACATTAATGAAAAAGACTAAGCTTAAAGAAGACGAGCTTAAAGAGGTCATGACTCTTATACATACCCTCAACCCAAAACCTGCAGATACAATAGTAAGGGAAGAGTCTGAGTATGTCATACCGGATGTATCAGTTAAAAAAATTAAGGGCCGTTGGGTGGTAGAGCTAAACCCAGATAGCATGCCAAAAATACGCGTAAATAGTCAGTATGCGGCCATGTCACGTACCGTAAAATCTAGTGGAGATAGCCAGTTTATTCGCTCTCATCTGCAAGAAGCTAAATGGTTTATAAAAAGTCTTGAAAGCAGAAACGACACGCTGCTAAAAGTAACAAACTGTATTGTAAAACAGCAACAAGCGTTTTTTGAACATGGCCCCGAAGCCATGAAACCAATGGTTTTAAACGATGTTGCTGAAATGGTAGAAATGCACGAATCAACAATTTCGCGTGTTACTACGCAAAAATATATGCATACGCCACGTGGTATTTTTGAGCTTAAATATTTTTTCTCAAGCCACGTAAGCACTGAAAACGGCGGCGAATGTTCGTCAACCGCAATACGTGCCTTAATTAAAAAGCTAATTGCCGCGGAAAACTCAGCCAAACCATTGAGTGATAGTAAAATTGCGGATATATTGGCAGAGCAAGGAATTAAAGTAGCTAGACGCACAATAGCAAAATACCGTGAATCGCTAGCTATTCCACCGTCAAATCAGAGAAAGAGTTTGATATAAGACGTAAAAAACAAAGAGGAAATGCTTATGCAACTAAACCTAACTGGTCGTCACGTAGAAGTAACTGATTCACTTAGAGACTATGTAAATAATAAATTTGCAAAGCTAGAAAGGCACTCAGATCATATTAGCAATGTGCATGTCATTCTCGATGTAGAAAAACTCAACCAAAAAGCAGAAGCGACTATTCATGTAAGCGGCGCAGATTTATTTGCCTCAACAGAGCACCAAGATATGTATGCTGCTATAGACTCGTTGATTGACAAGCTCGATCGTCAAGTCATAAAACATAAAGAGAAGCTTGCTAGACACTAATATTATGAAATTAAGTACATTAGTATGCCAGGACTGCAGCAAAGCTGCGGTCCTTTTTAGTAGTAAAAAAAGAATTTTAGAATTTATCAGTGAGCTGGCTCATGAAAAGCTCCCTTACTTACCGCAACAGGATATTCTTAATGCGCTAGCTAGCAGAGAAAAACTAGGTAGTACGGGTATTGGCCGCGGTATCGCAATTCCGCATGGCAGAATGGGTGGCGTAGAAGAACCGCTTGCGTTAGTACTCGTTAGTGACAAGCCTGTAAACTTTGATGCTATTGATAACTGTCCTGTTGATATTTTTGTTGCACTCATCGTACCAGATGGCGATAACCAGCAGCACCTAAAGACTCTAGCAACCATAGCTGATAAACTGAGCAATAAAGAATTTTGCAAACAGCTGCGAAACGCTAAAACCGATGCAGAACTGTATCAAGTAATTGTTGATCAATCGTAGTAAATACTAAGGGCTATAAATGGAGTTAATAATCATAAGCGGCCGTTCCGGTTCAGGTAAATCGGTTGCTTTACGTGTGGTTGAAGATTTAGGCTATTATTGCGTAGATAATATCCCGGTCAACCTGCTGCCCTCTTTAGTACGTAGTGTTTCAGATAACTATGACAAAATAGCTGTTAGTATCGATGTTCGTAATATCCCCAAAGAACAAGACGAGTTTAACGATATTCTCGAGTACCTACCTGACTTTGCTAAACCCACTCTGTTTTATTTAGACAGTGATGATCAAACACTCATAAAACGTTTTTCAGAAACACGCAGATTACACCCTTTATCCATCGATTCATTGCCGCTCGACTTAGCAATAAAAAAAGAAAAAGAGCTGCTTGATGTACTTGTAACCCGCGCAGACTTTATGCTTGATACGACTGATTTAAGTGTTCACCAATTGGCTGAGTCAATTCGCGAAAAAATACTCGGAAAAAAAGATAAACAACTAATTGTAACGTTTGAATCGTTTGGTTTTAAACACGGCATACCTAAAGAAGCTGATTATGTATTTGATGCTCGCTTTTTGCCAAATCCGCATTGGGAGCCTGAACTTAAACCGCTTACAGGTCTTGATCAACCTGTAAAAGACTTTTTGGCAAACCACAGCATAGTGCAAAAATTTACTTGGCAAATTCAAACATTTGTACAAACTTGGTTACCACACTTAGAGCGCAATAACCGCAGCTACCTGACTATTGCAATAGGTTGTACGGGTGGACAACACCGCTCGGTTTATTTAGCCCAAACTATAGGTGAGAGCTTTGCAATGACACATCCAAATGTAAAAATTAGGCACCGTGAGCAAGAAAAGTAACCTTAAAATAATAACCTGTTCAGTTTAGGTATAGTAATTTATGCGTTGTGAAGACACGTTTTTAATAAAAAATAAATTAGGCTTACACGCCAGAGCGGCAACGGTCCTTGCGCAATTAGCTGTGCAATTTGATGCTAAAATTACCTTACATCAAGATGATAAAGAAGCCGCTGGTGATAGCGTATTAGCCTTAATGCTACTCGAAAGTAGTAAAGGCAAAGAAGTTAAAGTTGTATGTGAAGGCCCAGACTCAGAAAAGGCTTTGCATGCGGTCGGACAATTAATCGCACAGCGATTTAACGAACAAGAATAAACGTTTAATTACCAAGCTTACTCATACATTTTTGCTTTATACCCTGATTTGTGTAGCTTGGTAAATGAATAGTGTTTAATTAGATTAATCACAATGCGGTTAATCGCCTCCCCTCGTATATAAAAAATTAGGATGCCAATGCCAGAAGCGTTTGAACAAGACTACCCACTGCAACAACTAAAACAGGTGACTAAATCACTTAATAGTGGGCAATTTGTTCAAGTAAGACGCATGCTAGCAAAAACGGCCCCGTGTGATACTGCCCTTTTACTTGAATCCTCTCCGCATAAAATTAGACGCATGCTTTGGCAGCTGGTTGACCCAGATGTACAAGGGGACGTGCTAGAAGAGCTCTCTGAAGATGTACGTTTAGGCATCATTGCCCAAATGGAACCTGAGCATATTGCCGCCGCCACTGAGGATATGGGCCACGATGATTTAGGTGAAGTACTACGTAGCCTACCTGACACCGTGTATAAAGATGTAGTTAGCGCGATGGACACGCAAGACCGTGAACGTGCGACACAGGCTTTATCATACCAAGAACGCTCTGCAGGCGCGCTAATGAACACCGATACGGTGACCATTCGCCCAGATGTTACACTTGATGTTGTACTGCGCTATATCAGGCTGCGAGGCGAGCTACCAGAAGGCACCGATGATTTATACGTTGTTGATAAGCACAACTGCTTTTTAGGTGCATTGTCTCTTAGTACGCTTTTAACTAATCCGCCTGAAAAAATTGTTCAAGATTTAATGGATGAAGACTGTGAGTCTATCCCTATCTCGATGGATGAAAGTGAGGTCGCTCAATTATTTGAACGCCACAACTGGATATCTGCACCGGTAGTCGATGATAACGCACACTTGCTTGGACGTGTCACTATTGATGATATTGTTGATGTTATTCGTGAAGATGCTGAGCATAGCTTATTAAGCTTAGCGGGTCTTGATGATGAAGAAGATACCTTTGCACCTGTTTTAAAAAGTTCAAAAAAACGCTCAGTATGGCTTGGCGTTAACTTACTTACCGCCCTGGCTGCTGCCTTTGTGGCCAGCTTTTTTGAAAGTACCTTAGACATTCTCCCTATTTTAGCTGTACTCAATGGCATAGTGCCCTCAATGGGTGGTGTAGCAGGTAGTCAGTCTTTAACACTGGTTATTCGCGGTATAGCTGTGGGGCATATTAATCAAACTAACCAACGTTTTTTAATGGCTAAAGAATTGGCCATAGGCGCATTAAACGGGATTATTTGGTCATTACTTATCGCTGGTGTAATTGCACTTTGGCAGTGGGATTTTATGCTTGGCGGCGTGCTCGCATTTGCTATGTTTATGAATCTTGTAGTAGCGGGTGTTGCTGGCGCATGTATTCCTATTTTATTGAAAAAAATGAATATAGACCCTGCACTTGCCGGCAGTGTTGTACTAACAACTGTGACTGATATTGTTGGTATTTTTGCCTTTTTAGGCACAGCAACGTGGCTACTTATTTAGCAACCTAACCCTAGGTTAAGTAGCCACTATTAGTTAAAACGTAAAATTATATTGGTGAGCCTGGTGGCATTGGTAAATTAGTAAAGTTTTCAGGCCACTTACCAGCTTTTATAAACTGTTTAATTTGCTCTGCTAAATACTGCTTAAACGCGCTTTCGCCGACACTGGTGTTACTCAGCATTGAATTTTGATTGTACTCATCACTCAACTTAACTAAGTAGTAACGTAACTGCGCTTGCACCTCCGGGCTTACTTTATCGCTTGCCACTAAATCGGCTATATTTTTTGCAGTTAAAAACTGTACACGCTGAGTGACTTTACCTTTCATCGTATTAGGTGAAGACACATTAAACACGTGACTGTAAAGCTGCTCAAGCAACTCATCTAAGCTATAGAAATTGTAATTACGCACTTGTTGTTGAGCTAAACGATTTAAACGCTGTGGGTTTAATAATAAAGATAAGCTATGCTGTGCAGCGACTTCTGGTAAAGCCATTGCATCAAGTGTTAAACCTGTGCGTCCAGTTATGCTTTCGCGCGATTTAGACTCCCCATAGGCCTTTGGCGGAATAAGCGCTAACACTGACTCGGGCAAAATTAAATTAGCGGGTTTTAATGTGGATAAAATAGCATTTACCGCTTCTTGCTGCTGCGCTTTTACAACCACTTGTGCGCCCTTAACAGGTGAATTGTCGCGTGTTTCGTACTCGTAATTAACCCCCGCTATAAGTTTAACTACAGCCTCTACTTGATAGCGATGAAATAAATAGAGCGGCACAAGTTTTTCTTCTAACTGCGAAAGAGCATCGCCCGTTTTAATGTTGTTAATGCCAAATTGCGAAAGCGCTTTTTTACGTACATTAAGCACTCTAAGTAGCTCTTGCGCTGGGTTAGTACCGTTATCCCATAAGTGTGCTGTAGGGTGTGCACCGCCCTTAGCGCGTGCGTCACTGTCAGATATAAACTCAAGCCCCTTGGCTTTGTTCTCTTTTATTATTGCAGCAAGTTCAGCGCTTTCGTCCTGATTAGTAAAGTCGCTGTAACCATATTTAATAACTTGGGTATCCCATACACCCATACCACTTGCATAGCCTCGAGTTACGTCAAGTTCACCTTGCTCGTTAAAGCTAAGAAGTGGGTGTGGGTAATCCATAACCGAGGCTCTATCACCCACCGAAGCCGCAAAATTATGCGCAATGCCCAGTGTATGACCAATTTCGTGGGCACTTAACTGACGGATCCTATCAAGCGCCATTGCTTGTAGGTTTTTAGCTACCTCGTCCCCTTTTAAATAGGGAGCTGCAAGTGCTTCGGCTATTAATATATCTTGGCGCACACGCAGTGAACCAAGCGTAACATGGCCTTTTAATATTTCACCTGTGCGAGGGTCTATTACAGAGCTTCCGTATGACCAACCACGTGTAGCACGGTGCACCCACTGAATTACGTTATAACGGATATCCATAGGGTCTGCATTACTCGGCAGTACTTTTATTACAAATGCGTTTTTGTAACCAGCAGCACTAAATGCATCATTCCACCATTTACCGCCTTCTAATAAGGCACTTTTAACTGGCTCAGGAACGCCTGGGTCTAGGTAGTAAATAATAGGCTCTACGGGCTCACTTATCGGTAAAGTTGGATCTTTTTTAGCTAAACGGTGACGCGGTATGTAACGCACAAACATGGACTCATCAAGCGCAGCGGCATAGTCTTTATGCTCAATACTCCAATACCCTGATTGCGGGTCAAATTTGCGCGGCGTGTAATTATCATCGGGTAATTTAATAAGGGAGTGATGCATATGCACCGTAAGTGCGTATGCATCGGCACTCACTTGGCGAACAAATTCACCCGGCTTTGTGCCTTTAAACGTTAATACAGCTTCAAGCTCGGTGTTTTTTACAAACGCCTTTGAGCGACTCATGTACACAGCACTGCGTGATTCATCAAGGCTAAAATTACCCTGTTTACGTGCAGCTAATTTTCGACTAACCCCGTGCACATCACTCAATAAATAAGGTGTATAGTCAATCAATGCGCTGGTTTTATCTTGTGCAACAACTTTAAAGCCCGCTAAGATACTTGATGCAAAGGCCTCTTTAATACTTTGTTGCTCGGCTTTATTATTGGTATTAGCACGATAGTAAGTATTTACAGCGCGCAGCATTACTTTATTGCCAAAACGCTCAAACTGCACAAGGTGCGTATTACCAAGTTGGCCTCTATCTAGACCAATATCGTTTGAGCCAACTCCATAAGGTAAGCTCTGCTGAAGTAAAAATTGCTGTTCTAATTTATCTACTTTTAAGAACACTTTGCCATTTTGTGTATCGTAATAAAACGAAAAGTACCCTGGAAAGTGATTCATTTGGGCAGTAAATTCATCTATAGACTTAATTGCTGCGTGCGCTTGGGTTATGATAGAGCACAGCACAGTAAAGAGTATGTAACTTATTAGTGGTATTTTTTTCATAATCTTATCTTTGTTATTGGCGTTTTAAGTACGATTAGGTAGCACCATTATTACAGTGCTATTTAAACAATACAGGTATTTAAGACGAAATTCAGCGCACTAAGTTAATCTCTCTCACATTTAGATTAGCTAGTACACGTTATCAGGAAAATAGAATGCGTAGACTCCCACCCGTATTACTAGAAGACGGTTGCCCTAGAGAACTTTTATCGTTAATTAGAACCATTTTAGCAGCATGTAAAGAAATATCGTTTCGTGTTGGCCAAGGTGCGCTTTCTGGCGTATTAGGGTCAACGCTTGATGAAAACATTCAAGGTGAAACACAAAAAAAGCTCGATGTACTCTCTAATCAGCTTTTAAAAGATATTTTACTGGAGTCTGGGGCAGTTAAAGCCATCGCCTCAGAAGAAGAAGACTACACAGTTGCAGGTAACCAAGACGCTAAATACATTGTGGCGTTTGACCCCCTTGACGGCTCATCAAACACCGACATAAACTCACTGGTTGGTACTATATTTTCGATTATGGAAGCACCTGAAGGCTCAGATGCCGCCGATCAAAGTATATTTATGCAGCCTGGCCATAAACAAGTGGCTGCAGGTTACGTACTTTACGGCCCATCAACTATGCTTGCACTTACTACAGGTAAAGGCACACGCATGTTTACGCTAGATAAAACCCAAGGCAGCTTTTTACTAACACAAGATTTTGCCACTATTCCAGCTGATACCAACGAATTTGCTATTAATGCGTCTAACCAACGTCATTGGCAACCAGCAATGCAACGCTATATTAATGATTTACTCGCTGGCGATACGGGTCCACGCGCTAAAAACTTTAACATGCGCTGGATTGCTGCCATGGTTGGCGATGTGCATCGCGTACTTAGCCGAGGCGGCTTGTTTACGTACCCAACCGACACTAAAGATGCAAAGAAACCCAATAAGCTACGCTTACTTTACGAAGCCAACCCCATGGCTATGCTAGTTGAGCAAGCCGGTGGTATAGCCTCAACGGGTACTGAGCGAATTATGGATATTCAACCTGATGCAATCCACCAGCGTGTGGCAGTCATATTAGGCTCTAAAAACGAAGTAGAAACATGCTTGGGATACCACAAGTAAACACTTTGTCAGTTGTTAAAAAATAAAATACCAAGCCGCATTTTATTTAAATGCGGCTTTTTTATGTATTCGCTATATTATGTATTCGCTATATATAACCTCAATAAGCCCACATCTAAAAATGTGAATCAGCCTAAATATCTACTCTTTTAATAATGCCAATAATTTTTCAAGTTTTTGGCGATCAAGCTCTCCCATTTGCTCGCTATTACTGAGCGCAAAAATAACCCCTTCGTATTCGCCGCTATCTATATCATCTCTAGAATCAACAACATTTGCCCATAACTCTAAATCATCCAGCTCTATTTCGTTACTTACACAGCGTGTTAGCACGTGAATCAATACCGGTTTTGTGAGTGTATAAATGGGGGCGCTTTCCTTTGCGGGAGTAGAGATAATCACGCTAATAGCATCATCTCTTTGCTCACCAAAAGTAATAAATTCGGCCAATGCTTTTTGTAAATTCATAATATTTGTTATTCTTGCTGCTCCACTGCTGATAAGAGTTAAAATGACGAGATTAAACTGCTCACAATGTCACACTACGCTTGATTGTAATGTATACGATATAAACGCATGTTGGTGTAATCAATTACCTGCTATTTTACCGCTTGAAGAGTCAGCAACAAGCTGTTTATGCCCGCAATGTACACTTAATGAAATAAACGCTTATTTAGCGCATATTTATACGCAGCCTATAAAAGCACAAATTGAGTTTGCTAAAAAATTTAGAGGTAATGACCACTTAATAGAAGGGCTAGATTACACCATGCAAAGTGGCTACATGGTGTTTAGTAAGTGGTATTTTTTAAAACGAGGAACGTGCTGTAAAAATGGCTGTAAAAATTGCCCTTATGGGTAAATCACACATGTTAATAATTAATACGCAACTGAAAGAACTAATTAGCTGCAATATTGTTGAATTGAGCAAATTTATCTGCCCCTTTAAAACGTAACTCGATTGCTTTGATATGTTCTTCCTCTGCGTGCTTCCAAACGCCCGGCACACTATAAACATGTTTTAAATAGCAAAAAAACTTATCGCGCAGCTGCGCATTAAAATGCCAACCGTGAGCTAGCTCTGCAACTTGAGCAGCTAATTCCTCGCGAGTATCCGCATGCTTAACTAAGCCTTCTATATTATAACAGGCCTGTCCTACAGTAATAACACGCTTATTTAATAACAGCGCTTCTAAACCTACCGTAGAATTGATTGTTATTACCGCCTCTGCGCATTCAATAAGTTCACAGGTTTTATTCCCGTTTGCAAATAACCCAATGGGGTCCTTATTATATAAATGAGTGTAATGCTTATGCCATGAGGGGTGTTCTTTAAAAACGACCTTTAAACTAGGATCGTTCAACGCCTTCACTGCGCTTATAACCTCATCGTATAGCATTTCCATAGAATCAACCCATGGTGAAAAACTCGCTAATTGCGTATCGTGGGGCACTTGAAACGGCACAAAAATATAACGTTCAGGTATATTTTCAGCTGCAAATTCACAGCGTTTTTTATGATTTTCTCGTGGGACCAATGCTGGAGCATCAAAGTTTAAGGCATTATTTACATTAAAATTTAAATAAAAATCAGGATCTCGGCTTAGCGACGCATTAAAGTTGATACCTTGGGGGTCTAAACTAGTGGTTCCCGGAAGCAAACCATTTTCATAATAAAACTGCTTAATGCCCAGTGCCCTGGCAGCCATAGCAACGGTAGTGTTAGGCAGCTTATTACCATTCCATATAACGATTACATCAGGGTTAACTTCAGTTAATAAAGCTAAATATTTTGCATAACGTAAACGTTCAAAAAAGCGCAGCCCCGCCTTGTAAACCGCAGATACTAAAGCATTGTTCCAAAGGTTGTTACGGGCGCGCTTACGTTTTAGTTGTGCAGTAATAACATCGGTAAAATCAACTTTAAACGCTTTGGCTAAATAGTTTATAGCTGAAAGCTTTGGCGCCCCCATAACATGCAGTTGGCAATCCATACTCAGCTTTTTGATTATTTTTTTATAGTACTTTGCGTGTACATTTTTGCGAGAGATAAATAGGTAAGACATACAAGCTGTGCGCGCCAATTATTGTTTTTAAGAAAATAATACTAAGTGGACACTATTACAAAAGTAAGGTTCACCGCGACAAGTAAATAAATTATAGATGTTACCTAAATTTTTATAATTTTACTACGCAGCGGCGCCATTCTGGATAGGATTTCGTTTTGTATGCTATGGCTAATATTTTGCTCCTCCATAGCCTTAACAAGCAAATCCACTACATGGTTAAAGTCTTTCTCAGTTATATGCATCCCTGTATGAATATCTACCATAGAATCTCCTGTGTACTTGCATGGACCATCAACTAGCATACACATATGCATAATAAAGCCCTCCCTAAAGTGGTCTATGTCGCTGTGTTCAAAATAATGCAATACTTGATCGTCATTACCTATTTGGTAAATAAAACTATCAACAATACGCGCAAGCCCCGCACGGCCATCAAGCTGTTGATAAAGAGATAAACGTGTTGAGCTTACACACCCTGTCAGCGCAGCTAAACACAGCCATAATATAACGACGTTTTTCATTACCAATACCCTGTTACTGATAAGTACCACCCTGTTTGATCGCTCGCACCTGCAATGCTACCTAAATCTAAGTATGCGGCGGTAACACTCACATGCTTGTTTGGCATCCACGCAATAAACAAATCCTTCCAGTCTTGCTCACCTAAATTAAGGTTATTGGACTTTTGCCTATATTCAATACCAACAGCAACACTTCGGCTTAAAAATACTGCAGTGCTGCCTTCAAATAAAATTTTTGCATTATCATTTGCCCCACCATAACCAAGTAACCCGAGTTGATTAGCTTCACTGTAGCGCGTTGTGAGGTTCCAAAACCAATTAAGCCCCCCTACAGCGCCTAAATGGAGTTTACTTGCTGCAAGGTAGTAATCGATGCCGCTAGTATCCTTTGCCCCTACAAGAGTCGCAACAGCGCCATCATCAAGGGATTTATGCTGAACCCCTAAGCTCAATTGCGGCCATTTGCTATAAACTATATCGCCGTATAAACGAATTTTAGCGCCCGTGATAGATTGCTCTATTTCGGTATCAAGTGCAGGGACGTCAAAGCGCTGTTGTGCATAGCTAAACTCTACACGATTAAATAAGTTAACTTGTGCTCCACACACATCTAATGTGTAATCGGTTACATCGGCATGACTACAAAAGCCATTTACAGAGAACTCGTCTTCACTGGCATAGCCTGCAAGCTGTGCCCATGGCACAATACCGCCGCCCCCGCTACCTTCTATTTGCGAAACCCCTGGGGTTGCTAACAATTTACCGTCGCTTGCTAACCCATAAAAACTCGAAGTCATTAATAGCCCTAGCAATAAACACTTAACTTTTTTCATAATATTCCTTTAGCCACTGTTCTAACAATTCTGCTTTTAAAGGCTTACTTAGGTAATACCCCTGAGCGTGATCACAATGCATAAGTTTAAGTAAATCTAACGAATCTCTGTTTTCAACGCCCTCTGCAACAACACTAAAGCCTAATTGATGCCCTAAGGTAATAGTCGACTGCACTATGTATTGATCCTTACGCGACTCATCTAACTTTAAAATAAAGCACTTATCTAACTTTAGCTCATCAATAGGTAGAGTTTTTAATCTGCCCAATGATGTTTGCCCTATGCCATAATCATCCAATGAAATTTTGACACCAATGGCTTTTAAGTTTTGTAACGCTTTTATGCCTTTTTCTTCGTTTTCAATCATGTCGCGCTCAGTCAATTCAACAGTAATAAGGGTTGGATCAACTTTGTATTTTTTTAATGTACGCACGAGCGCAGAGTGAAAGCTCGGTGAGGCAATATCTTGCGCCGAGACATTAATGGCAGCTTGCATTTCAATTCCTTTAGCCTGCCAATCAGCCACTTGAGAAACCACCGTTTTAACAACCCAAGATGTAAGCTCTACAATAAGCCCCGATTGCTCAGCTAAATCAATAAACAGCTCTGGGTTTACCCAACTGCCATCTTTACGCTGCCATCGGATGAGGGATTCAACTTTATTTATTTTTTGTGTGTGTAAATGCAACTTGGGCTGATAGGTCATAAACAACTGCCCATCATCATCGTTAATGGCTTGTTTTAGTTCATCGAGTATTTTTAAACGGTCTAAATGCGCTTCGTCTTCGCCATTTTGATAATAGTGAATACTGTCTTGGCTATCTGTTGCATTGTCTACAGCAATAAGTACACGGCGCATTAAGTCGTCGCTGGTAATCCCTTGTGTTGGGTACTCTACAACCCCTGCACTAAAGCGTAAGTTAATTTTTAGTGTTTTAATGGTATAGCAAGCTAAAAGCTGTGCCATTAAACCTACTATACCGCTTTTTTTCTCTCTAGCGGCGGCGCTTGGGAACACAGTTAAAAATTCATCCCCCCCAATGCGCGCATGAAAGCCGCCAAGTTCGTCCGAAAAACCACTAATTCGATTGGCAACGGCTTTTAAACATTCATCGCCTATCCGTGGGCCAAGTTTATCGTTTATATGCCGTAAGCCTTTTATATCTATAGCCACAAGGGTGTATTGTGTAGAGGAAGTAAGCTCATCGTCGAGCACTTCAAGCATAGCCGAGCGGTTATAAAAGCCTGTTAGCGAATCATGGCGTGCCTGAAAACTAATTTTTTGTTCACGTTCGTTAATATCGTTACCCATATTATCAAAGGCGTTAGCAAGGGTTGCTATTTCAGTACTTTGTTTAGAAGCATTAAATTCAAACGCGTAATTACCTTGAGCAAATTGTTTGGCTATTAGTGCAAGCTGCGACAGGGGAGTGATTAAGTTATTTGCCAGTAAACTACTGGTAACAACCCCCACTAGCATCGTTAGAATGGCCATAATAATTAACGTAAACAATAAGTTTTCAAAATCGTTATAGCTTTGTGTTAAATCAGCGCTAAGTAATATAGTTACTAAGTTTCCTTGCAGGGAGGGCAGCGTGATGTCTCGGTTTTTATATATAGGGTAATCACCAAACAAACGCGTTGTGGTGGTGGTATTAAAGTAGTTTTTAGGTGCAAAAACCTCTGGGCGCTCAAGTAAAGAGCTCCTTACTAAGTTATTTTCCTCAGCAATAAAACTGACATGCATTCCTGTTAGGTTTTTAAGTTCAAGAGCGACTTCGTCGTCAATTTTAAAACCCACTAAGCTGTAAGCAACGGTTCTAGGTGCCCTTACAGGTAGTAAAATAACTTGGTATAGCTGTTTATTAAGAACAACAAAGCTCGATTGCTCTGGCGAAGTTAGTAACTCATCCAGTAACGGCTTTAAGTTTTGAGGGTATAAATCGGCATGAGTATTGGCTGAAATTAATTTACCCGATAAATCAATCAGTAGCATAAGCTCTGCATCAATACGCTGACTGTGGTTAAACAACACACTACTTATGGTGCCCGCATCGCGAGTGGCAACCGCTTGCTTAAAGCCAAAGTCGGCTGTGAGTACTTTAGCGGCTGTCAGCAACAAGCTTTCTTTTGCGCTCAGATATTGCTTATATACATTTTGCGCCACGCTAATATTTTGATTTACTTTTTCTTCTTGAAATTTACTTGTGGACCACCAAAAACTAGCAATACTCAGCATAGTGGTCAGTAACACTAAGCCTACACACAAAACAATAATGCGGTTTTTTAAACTGTTAGTCATTACCGCCCTTAAACTTATTACCAAACGTATTTCTTGGGGCTGGGGTGGATGTATCTATTTGAATTATTAGCTCATTATTATTTATTGTTATCATTTTTTTATTTTCCAACGGTGCAGTTTGTAGCGCATGCCACACACTCAGCGTAGTCGGTAAAGAGGCTATGTCTAAGGTTAACTTACCCGTATTGTTGGTTTTATAAACGTGCTCACTATTGGCTACATAAATATAGCCAACCATAGAGTCATGTATATTACAGCCTAGTACAACAACACCTTGTTGATCAAAAGTAACGGGCTCTTTAGGTTGACCTGAATAGAGTTTTAGCTGAAATGGCTTGGCCTGAGAAAAAGAGTAAACATGATGGCGAATATTATCACTATTAGGAAAATTAACCTGCTGGCCTTTTTGCACTACCAGTAAATCGGGAAAAAACGCTTTATCTACTTGGTCCATTACTGCAACGGGTAACGAAGTGCGCTCATGCTTTGCCGCTTTATAAAGCTCAACGACCGCGTTTGGTAATGGCTGACCATGTTGATCTTGAATTACTAAGTCAATATTTGCACCCAGTACGCCTTGGCTAAAAAATAAAGTAGCGGCGAGTAAATAACCTCTTTTATTAAAAACTTGCTGCACTTGCCTAAACATAACAACACCTAAAAGTTAATCTTAGGTTAAGTTAATTAGAGACCAGCACTAATTGCAAGGAATATAGCCCAGTAACCAAAAATAAAGACTGGGCTTTGCTTATTTTAATACTTTAGTTGTACTATTTTACAATAAGGCCGTAATCAGTATCTAAAATATTAATCACTTCTTGGCGAGGATCTTCTGGAATAACAATCTCTTCGCCAATAATTTTACTCGCTATGCCTACATAAGTGTTAGACACCTCAAGCATCACCGATTCTGGTAAAATAAAGTCTTTAGCAAGCTGCTCGCGCTCACTCATACGGTCTTTATTTAATAGCACATCACTTTCTGGCACATTAGAAATTAATAACTGGCGGAACCCTTCTTTAGAGTTTTCGATTATTTTACCATCGCGGTACGCCGCGCCATCCCATATGCGTGAAGAATCAGGAGTACCCACTTCATCAATATAAATAAGCTGTTGGTTACCGTCTAAATCCTCTACATAACCAAACTCAAACTTTGTATCTACAAATATTTGATCAAGCTTTGCCAGCTCTTCACTAATTAGCTTAAAACCCTCAACTAATAGCTTTTCGTACTTAGTTACATCTTCAGCTGATTTAAAATTAAATACATCTAGGTTATCAGTGATGTTAGCGCGCGTAATGTTTACATCATCAACGGGTGGAATATCAACCACGCCCTCGATAATCCCTTTTGTAGAAGGCGTAATTAGTACGTTTTCAAGCTTTCGGTTTGCCGTTAATCCCTCAGGTAAATCTATGCCACAAAAGTTGCGGATTCCTTTGCTGTAATCACGCCACATGCTGCCAGTTATGTATTGGCGCGCAATTGCTTCTACTTTAACGGTACTTGCTTTGCGCACAATCCATACGTAAGGATGCGGAATGTCAACAATGTGGTTACCCGCAAGGCCAGCTTTATCAAATAACGTAAACCAATGAGATGCAACAGAGTTAAGCGCAATACCTTTTCCCGGCACGCCGTTTAAGCCATTCTCGCCTTGCCAAATACAATCAAAAGCAGAAATACGGTCTGAAATAACCATAATTGCAAGCTCAGTTCCTTGCGGAACTTTATAGTTTTTTTCTTTAATGAGGCGTGCGCTGTCTTCATCTGTTAGCCAATAAACCGAACGAACTTTACCGCTGTGTACGTCACCTTTAGTGCGAATGGGTAAATCATCGTTAATGTCTAAAACTTTATAGCTAGTCATGCTATCTCCGGGGTTAGGGGTGCTCAAAGAGCAAAGTATGGTATGGGGTTATAAGCACTATATAATAAATCAGCCTACCCTAAAGCTCAATCAGCACTGAAAACTAAATAACCTGCCCCTTGGTTAAGAGATTTACTAGGGCGTGTTGAATTATGGTGATATCTAATTTATTTTCTCTAGCCAGAGGTTTTCAATGATAACAAGGCGAATTTACGCGTTGATAGCTGCCCTATTGCAAGTAAATTCAACGGCGTTAGCGCTGAAAATAGCTGCTGGTTTATTATCCAAAGCTCAGGTTAAATAACTAAGCAATATTTATATGGCTGTAATAATGCGGTAAACTTAGCGTGCTAACTAGAGGAGTACCGCTTGAACTACCTAACCGCGACCGCAAATAAAAAATACCTAATGTATATTTCGCAAAATTATTCGTACGCTATTTTAAGGCCATTACAAGCACAAATTTTAGCGCATGGTGGTGAGGTACGTTGGTTTTTAGCGGGTAATGAGGTAAACCCTGACTTTTTAAATGAAGACGAGCAGCGATTGTATACAATTACAGATGTAAGGAATTGGAAACCCGATATTACATATATTCCTGGCAATATTGTTCCAAGCTTTATCCCTGGTAAAAAAGTAGCCGTTTTTCATGGGTTCAACTCTGAAAAGCGAAGCTCTGAAGGGAGCAGAGGGCATTTTACCATTAGGGGCTGTTATGATTTATATTGCACTCAAGGTCCTAATACAACTGAGCGCTTTAAAGAACTTGCACAACAACATGGTTTTTTTAAAGTAACAGAAACAGGTTGGCCTACTCTTGACCCTTTGTTTAACGAATCACAAAGCAATCCATACCAAAGTAACGATCCACGCCCTACTTTACTTATTTGTTCAACCTTCTCTCGTAAGTTGTCACTAGCCCCCAAACTATATGAGCAAATAAAGCATTTTAGTGAAAAAGGTAAATGGCGAATCCTAATGCAGTTTCATCCTAAAATGCCAACCGAATGGGTAAATAAGTACAAAGCACTAAGCAATAAAAACTTAACCTTTATTGAAACAGATAACGTGTTACCTCTGCTTAAGGCAGCTGATGTAATGCTCTGTGATACCTCATCGGTATTACTGATGTTTCTGTTACTTCGCAAACCTGTAGTTACCTTTTGTAATCAAAAGCCTATGCCTCATTTGCTTGACGTTACCAACGCAAATGAAGTTGAGCCAGCAATTGAGCGTGCATTAACGAGGCCTAATGACTTAATGCAATATATTGAAGACTATTGCCAAGAGCTACACCCATACACGGATGGAAAATCTAGCCTGCGTGTGCTTAATGCTGCAAATGAATTTTTGCATAAAAACGAAAAGCTAAAACCTAAACCTCTTAACCTATTTCGAAATCTTAAAATGCGTAAAGAATTCAACTTTTGGGGTTGGTAAAACCACACTGTATGATGGAACTTAATAATATAACCTTTAAATGGCATAAAAATGATACCAAGCCTACGCTAAATATCCCAACCCTTAGGATTGATAAAGGCGAGCATATTTTTTTACATGGTCCTAGTGGCTCTGGTAAGTCAACCTTACTTGCACTATTAGCAGGTATAAACACACCAAGCAGTGGCAACATACGTATTTTAAATCACGATTTAAATACACTTAGCAATACGCAAAGAGATGCATTTAGAGCGGAGAATATAGGCTATATTTATCAAAACTTTAATTTATTACCGTATTTGACCCCCATTGAGAATGTCACGCTTGGCTGTGAATTTTCAAAAAGCAGAAAACAAAAAGCCTTACAGCAAACAACAGAGCCTAAGCCAAGCTTACAAAAAGAAGCGATACGCTTATTAACAGCATTAGGTTTAAGTGAGTCATATCATAGTAAAGATGTTGCTTCGCTCAGCATTGGTCAGCAACAGCGGGTTGCCGCTGCTCGCGCATTTATTGGTAGCCCAGAGCTCATAATTGCTGATGAGCCTACCTCGGCACTTGATACCGCAAATAGAGAAAGCTTTATAAAGCTGTTATTCGAACAGGCTAAGCGTGCCAACAGCACGCTCGTTTTTGTAAGCCATGACGAAGCATTGAAGCCGCTATTTAATCGTGCAATCAGCCTAGCTAGCTTACAGGAGCAGTTATGATCCTGACTAAATTAGCATATAAAAGTTTGCTTAACCGCCGAGCGAGTGTACTACTGACATTGTTTACCATTGCTATTAGCGTGATGCTATTACTCAGTATTGAGCGAATTCGCGTGGATGCAAAAACCAGTTTTAGTAATACCATCTCCGGTACAGACCTGATTGTCGGTGCCCGTACCGGCGACATACAGCTATTGCTTTCATCCGTATTCAGAATAGGCCATGCCAATAATGGGGTGAGTTGGCAAAGTTATCAGTACATCACAGCTCAACGTGGTGTTAAATGGAGCATTCCTATTAGTTTAGGCGACAGTCATAAAGGCCAAGCTGTAATTGGCACAACCCGCGATTACTTTACCCACTATCGCTTTGGTAAAAAGCAAACATTAAGTTTTCAACAAGGCCACGCGTTTGAGCGTGTAAACCAGGTGGTACTTGGCAGCGATGTAGCGAGCCGTTTAGGGTATACACTAGGTGATAGCATAGTAATCTCACACGGCATGGGTAATACAAGTTTTCACCATCATAAAGACAACCCGTTTACTGTAATTGGTATTTTAAACGCCACCGGCACGCCAGTAGATAAAACCTTGCACATACCTCTAGCTGCAATTGATTTAATCCATGGCGGCGTACATTCATCGAATGTTGAACATGGTGAAAGCGATGAGCACGATGAGCACGATGAGCACGATGAGCACGATGAGCACGATGAGCACGATGAGCACGATGAGCACGATGAGCATAACAACCTAATCGGTGAACCAAATCAAATTACTGCATTTTTAATGGGCTTCGATTCACCTTTATATACATTGCAAATTAGGCGCAATATAAACCAATACAAAAAAGAGCCTCTGCTGGCCATTATGCCCACAGTCACCTTAAAAGAGCTGTGGCAAATGCTCGCCATTGTCGAAAAAGTACTCTTACTGTTTTCAGGCGTTGTTATATTGGTCAGTTTATTGGGCATGTTAACCACACTACTGGCCAATTTAAACCAACGCCGAAGAGAGCTTGCTATTTTACGCTCAGTGGGCGCAAGGCCATGGCAGCTTTTTACACTCATAAGCATGGAGTCGTTATTTACAACGTTATTAGGCTGCCTAGTTGGCTGTGGTTTATATTATGGCGTTATGCTTGTTAGTAGTAGCTATTTGCAAAGCCATGCAGGTATAAGCGTTAATATAGCCATGCTCTCTTACTATGAACTCACTTTAATAGGCGTTATTATGGCCGCTGGGTTTATAATTGGCTTAATACCCGCCACCCGCGCTTACTTTTATTCGCTTAGCGATGGTATGAGTATAAAAACTTAATTTTAGGAATTTCATGATACTTTTTAAATCTGCGCTTTATTACAGCATGCTAGTGGGCTGCTTCCTTATTAGCTTTAACAGCAGTGCAAATCCACCAAAAGAAATTTTTTGGGAAGACTTAATCCCACAAGGGCATGTACAAATAGATACTCAAGCACAGGCCAATCACGAGGGCAGCGAGCAAAACTGGGTGCAACCAGAATTAGATGCTCCCGTGGTTGAAGCATTAAATGGGCAATCAGTGAGCTTGCCGGGGTTTGTTGTTCCACTAGAGGGCGACAGCGAAGTCATTACTGAGTTTTTACTTGTGCCATACTTTGGCGCGTGTATTCACGTACCGCCCCCGCCGCCAAATCAAATCGTTCATGTAACAGTAAAAGGCGGTGTGCCCATAGAGAGCTTGTATGATGCGATTGTTGTCACAGGCATTATCAGCACTGAAACCTGGTCGGGCGAAATAGCCCAAGTGGGCTATAAAATGAAAGCCGTCGGTGTGGCCCCCTTTGAGCTATAACATGGCTATTTTTGGCAGTGCTTACAAAACACCGTACTGCGCTGCCCTAGCCTAATTTCTTCAAGTGGCGTTTTACACTTTACGCACGCCTCTCCTTTTCGCCCATACACTAACAACTGCTGCGCAAAATAACCTGGTTTGCCATCACTTTGGGCAAAGTCTTTTAAGGTTGTACCACCTTGTGTTATTGCCGCTGCTAGGGTCTCTTTAATAATAGGAACGAGGGTTTGATAACGCTTTAGCGATACTTTGCCTGCTTCGCGTTTTGGGTGTATCCCCGCTTTAAATAACGACTCATTGGCATAAATATTACCTACGCCCACAACCACCGCGTTATCCATAATAAATTGCTTCACGGGGACTTTTTTATTTCGCGATTGCTCGTATACACGCTTTGCAAAAAAATCATCCGTAAGCGGCTCAGGTCCAAGCTTTGAAAGCAACTTATGTACATCACCCGGTGCTTGCCATAAACAGCAACCAAACCGGCGAGGGTCGTTTAATCGCAGCGCCTTGTCATTACTAAGAATAAACTCAACATGATCATGCTTTTTAAGTGGCTCGCGTTTATCCACAACACGCAAATTACCCGACATTCCCAAATGTAAAATAGCACTCCCTAATTCGCAGTGCAGTAACAAATACTTTGCTCGGCGCTCGATTCGATCTACCTTGAGCCCTTCTAACTTATAAACATCATCTGGCACAGGCCAGCGCATACTGGCATTATAAATATTAACTTTGCTTACAACTTGGTTTTCAATATGTGGGGTGATCCCCAGTCTACTAACTTCTACCTCTGGTAATTCAGGCATTAATGCAACTCACTTTTTGAAAAATCAACACTTGGAAATAACTGCTTTGCAGTTTCTAAATCAAGCCCCATAACACGCTGGCTATTTTTCTCGAGCAAATAATATTGCCCGCTGCCTTTATAAAGTAAATAAACCCAAGGTAAGCGCTCGCCAGCCAACTCAAAGGTGGCAACATAAAGTGGTGAATTGGGGTTAAATACCATCGACTCATTTACTTCCAATAAGGCAGCCGTTTGCCACCTATTGATTAGCTCAGCTAACTGCTGCTGTGATGCATCCCAGCTCACTGGCGTATTTTCTTTTAATGCAGTTGTACGCCAACTAGTACCAATACGTTCAATTTTCTGATCAACAAAGCTCAGAGTTAACACAAAACTTTGTAATGGCAGTACAGGCTGTAATTTAGGCCCGTCCTCGCCCCCTAAAAACTGCTTATGCCAGCCATTTAAAAAAAAGATCATAATCAACATCGAAAAAATAATAACGTTGTTCCAACCTTTGCGGCCTAGTCGCATATTTATACACCCAGTAAATTCAAGATTTTAAAGTGTAACTAAAACTTAATTGCACTGTCTATATGTTAAAGGCCACAGACTTTGGTAGAATATCTGCAAATTTAAAGGAGTTCCGTCAATGTCTATGTATGTAGTGGGCCATAAAATCCCAGATTCAGATTCTATTTGTGGTGCAATTGCACTGGCTTATTTAAAAAACCAAATCGATGAGCCAGCAATTCCAACACGCCTTGGTGAAGTGTCACCAGAAACACAATTTATCCTAGATAAATTTGGCTTCGAAGCACCTGAGCTTAAATTAAGCTACGCTGGCGAAGATGTATATATTGTTGATCACACCGAAAAAACACAAGCACCTGACGATATCGACCAAGCACGCGTTGTTGGCGTAGTCGATCACCATAAGTTAGGTGACTTAACGTCATCTACACCACTTGAGTGCTGGATTCGCCCAGTTGGCTGTTCTAACACTATTATTAAAATGATGTATGACTTCTACAACGTAGAAATCCCTAAAGACATCGCTGGCATCATGCTATGTGCAATTTTAAGCGATACCGTTATTTTTAAATCGCCTACTTGTACAACGGCTGATATTAAATGTGTAGAAGCACTAGCAGAAATTGCCGGTATTGAAGACTTTAAAGAACTAGGCATGGACATGTTCCGTGTTAAGTCTGCAGTTGAAGACACGCCAGTACGTGACTTAGTAATGCGTGATTTTAAAGACTTCAACATGAACGGCAATCTAGTCGGCATAGGCCAGCTAGAAGTAATCGACCTTGCAGTGTTTGACGAAATTAAAGCAGACTTAGAAGCCGATATTGCTAAGCTAAAAATTGAAGGTAACCGCCACTCAGTATTTTTACTACTTACCGACATCATGAAAGAAGGCTCACAAATGCTGATCGCATCAGATGATGCAACACTTGTAGAGCAAGCTTATGGTGAAAAACTAAGTGAAGGTAAAGTGTGGCTAGACGGTGTATTAAGCCGTAAAAAGCAAGTAGTACCACCACTACAAGACGTGTTTGCCAAGCTGTAAGCTTTAAAATAATGACCTTGTGGGTTTTACCTGCAAGGTTTTTTTATGCCTAGGTTTTAGAGTAAGTTGGCGTATACATTACGAATATGTAACTTTAAAAACAAAAAACCCAGCCTAAGCTGGGTTTTTACAATTCTGAAAGAAAACTAAATTACTTGATTTTAGCTTCTTTGAAAATCACATGTTTACGAGCTTTAGGATCGTATTTTTTGATTTCCATTTTTTCAGGCATATTACGCTTGTTTTTGTCGGTAGTGTAGAAAAAACCAGTACCAGCAGTTGAAACTAAACGGATTTTATCGCGCATGATTCAGTTCCTTAAACTTTTTCGCCGCGAGCACGGATATCTGTAAGTACCGCGTCGATGCCTTTTTTATCGATAATACGCATACCTTTAGTAGTAGTGCGTAGTGTTACAAAACGTTTTTCACTTTCAACCCAAAAACGGTGTGTTTGTAGGTTAGGTAGGAAACGACGTCTAGTCGCGTTTCTCGCGTGTGAACGGTGGTTACCAACCGTTGGACGCTTACCTGTAACTTGACATACTTTAGACATGTCTATATATCTCCAATAACTTCGCTCGAGCTTAATTTAACCTAAGGCCATGTATTTGTGCCCTAGATAAATCGAAGGGCGCTCTTTATACAGCTTTTACAGGCAAAGATCAAATACTGATCTATCCAACCAGCTCATATGTAAATTTGATAGCGGCTAATTATAAAGATCGAATGCCCTTAGGGAAAGTAAAAACTGCATTTAAATTAAACTAATTTGCCAAAACACCTCAAACAGCTCATTTTTAACACACTTATTCACCAAGCAAAGTTAAATCAAGCCTCGCTGTGCAAATGAAACACACGTTTCTCCTCCCACAATAATATGATCAAGCACATTTATGTCTACCAATTGCAACGCTTGCTGTAATTTTTGAGTGATAAGTTTGTCTGCTTGGCTTGGCTCGGCAATACCACTAGGATGGTTGTGCGCCAAAATAATAGCCGCAGCATTGTTTTTTAAGGCCGCTTTAAGCACTTCTCTGGGGTAAACGCTGGCTGAGTTTATCGTGCCATAAAACAATATTTCGTCTTTTACCAAACGGTTTTGACTATCAAGGTAAAGCACCATGAACACTTCTTGCTGTAACCCACGCATTTGCAGTGTTAAATATTCATATACCGCATTTGGCGAATTAAACACCGCATCGCGCTGGCAGCGCTCCTGCATGTAACGCTGACTTAGCTCAAGCACAGCTTGCAATTGCACATATTTTGCCACCCCTAAGCCTTTTTGCGCACAAAACTCATCTTGGCTGGCGTTAAATAAATTATGCAATGTTTTATTTTCGTTAAGCAGGTGCTGCGCAAGCTCAATAACATTCATGCCAGGTAAACCCGTACGCAAAAAAATCGCTAATAACTCCGCATCGCTCAAGGCTTTGGGTCCTTTAGCAATGAGTTTTTCACGGGGGCGAAGTGAATTAGGTAACGAAGTTAATTGCATTATTCATCCTTGATGATTAAAAAACAGTCATATAACTGTAATGCAAATTTCAAAATTAGCCTGATTATTTAATCTTAAAAACTTAGCTCAAAGCACAAAGATTTGTTATTTTAGCCTACATACATACTCAAGCTGAAAACACTCATGACTAACTTATCAAACAAAAAAATAGTACTTGGCATCACTGGCGGTATTGCAGCCTATAAATGTGCCGAGCTCGTTAGGCGTTTAAAAGACGCAGGTTGCGAAGTAAAAGTCGTTATGAACGAATCAGCTAAACACTTTATAACTCCATTAACCATGCAAGCAGTGAGCGGCGAGATAGTGTCTGACTCATTACTTGACCCCTCAGCTGAAGCTGCAATGGGCCATATAGAATTTGCAAAATGGGCTGACTTAATTTTAGTCGCACCTGCAACGAGTAATACTATTGCCAAAATGGCTGCAGGCATTGCCGATGACTTACTAACAACGTTATTACTGGCAACCCCCGCAAAAGTAGCAATAGCGCCTGCAATGAACCAGCAAATGTATGCTCACCCTGCTACACAAGCTAATTTGGCAACGCTTAAATCTCGTAATGTATTAATTTGGGGCCCTGGCAAAGGCGAGCAAGCGTGTGGCGATGTAGGTGCTGGGCGCATGCTAGAGCCGCATGAGCTTGTAGCTTTGTGCACGGCCACAGAGCAGCCGCAATTATTAGCGGGTAAAACAATTACCATTACCGCTGGGCCAACACGTGAGCCACTTGACCCTGTACGCTTTATCTCTAATCACAGCTCAGGAAAAATGGGCTATGCCCTTGCACAAGCTGCGTTAGAGCTTGGTGCTAAAGTTAATTTAATTTCAGGCCCAGTGACTATTAAAGCCCCTGCTGGTGCTAATTTAATAAACATAGAAAGTGCTGAACAGCTTTTAAATGAGTCATTAGCCTATGCCGTACATTCTGAC
Organism: Pseudoalteromonas sp. P1-7a; assembly: GCF_001401855.1. NCBI lineage: Bacteria > Pseudomonadati > Pseudomonadota > Gammaproteobacteria > Alteromonadales > Pseudoalteromonadaceae > Pseudoalteromonas > Pseudoalteromonas sp. P1-7a. The sequence goes on from NZ_LKDU01000005.1 coordinate 113,027, forward strand.
GCTTTTATTGGCTGTGCAGCAGTTGCCGACTACAGAGCAGCGAATGTAGCTACTCAAAAAATGAAAAAACAAGGCGATGAGCTTACCCTTACACTTGTTAAAAACCCCGATGTAATAGCCGCCGTTGCAAGCTTAGAGCAAGGCCGCCCTTATACAGTAGGTTTTGCAGCAGAAACACAAAATGTAGAGAGCTACGCAAAGGGTAAACTTAAAAATAAGAACTTAGATATGATTTGTGCAAATGATGTATCAAAAAGTGGCTTAGGCTTTAACTCCGATCATAATGCTTTAACACTTTATTGGCATAATCAAAGCGTAGAATTACCAGCAACAAGTAAAACAGAAATTGCGCATCAAGTGATCGAACAGCTCGCTAAACATCTATAAAAATGCTGGAAACAGACTGAATAAAACATTAACATAAGCCACTCATTTGAACAGAAAATGACTAGCCCCAGCTAAAAATAACAAATAAAAAAGGAAGGTTCATGCCTGCGACAAAAAGAAGTAATCGCAAAGAGCAGATACTGCAAGCCCTCGCGCAAATGTTAGAAACCAGCCCAGGACAACGGATTACAACTGCAAAGCTTGCTGCTGAAGTGGGCGTGTCTGAAGCGGCGCTTTACCGCCACTTCCCAAGTAAAGCACGTATGTTTGAAGGCCTAATAGAATTTATCGAAGACACACTTTTATCGCGCATCAACCTTATTTTAGAAAACGAAAAAGAAAGCCAAACACGCGTTTATAATATTTTATTATTACTACTCACCTTTGCAGAAAAAAACCCAGGAATTACACGTATACTTACCGGCGACGCCCTACAAGGCGAGCAAGAGCGTTTACGCGAACGTGTACAAGGTTTATTTGAAAAACTAGAAACGCAATTTAAACAAGTACTGCGCGAGCGAAAGCTTCGTGAAGGAAAAACCTTCCAAAGTGACGAACTTACCCTGGCTAACTTTTTACTAGCCTATGTTGAAGGTAAAATGAACCAGTTTGTACGCAGCGACTTTAAAGTAAAGCCAAGTTCGCAATTTGAAAAACAATGGCCAGAGCTACAAAAAATTTGGTTATAACCTTACTTTATTATTTTACCGTTAGCGCTAGTTATTCGCGCTAACGCTTACCCTTTCGTCCCTTTTCTTATACCGCTTATCTGATCCGCTCGAAATATAAAGCAAACTCGCTACAATACTTATTACATTAAAAGTACTGTGAAAAACGAGAATCAATAATGAAAACAACGCTCACCTTTTTAAGCTCAGCTCTGCTTGCAAGTTTGGCAAGCCCAGCTGCTTGGGCTCAAAAGCCGTTAGAATTTAAAGACGTATTCGACTTTAAGTACGCAAAAAACACACAACTTTCAGATGATGGTAAAATCCTCAGCTTTAGCGCTAAGCCTTACCGTGGCAATGCAAACGGGCAAGTTTATGACTTAACAACTAACACCCTCATTAGCACTGTAGAGCGCGGCACCAAGCCCGTTATTAACAAAGCGGCTAACTGGGTGGCCTTCACACAAGTGCCAACGCTTTTAAAGCAAGAGACCACTAAAAAGAAGTCTGAGCTAAAAAACAACCTTATATTAATCAACACTCAAACCGGCGAAAAACAACAATTTGCCGACGTAAAAGATTATGTATTAGCTGATAATGGCCAGTGGCTTGCTTACCGAGTTGATCAAAAAGCTGAAAAAGACGAAACCACCGACAATAAAACAGAAGAAAAAAGCGAGATCACGCCAGACAAAAAAGATAAAAGCTTTGAGCTGGTTATTGTCGATTTAAAAAACAATACAACACATAGCATAAATAATGTATTTAGTTACGCCATAAGCCCTAAAGCCAGCCTGTTACTCGCAAGCCAAAGTTACAGCGATGGCAATAATAATCAAATTGTCCTACTTGAACTAAACAACAACTTTGCACAAAGTGTACTAATCGATGAGCCTGGTGTTGTTGCGCAAACAATTGTGTGGCATCCAAGTAAAGATATTGCAGCATTTAGCTTAGGTAATTATGTAAATGACGATACACGCCGTAGGCAATATGAACTAAAACTTTGGCAAAATAATACCCTTAGCACTATCGACCCCCCTAATAAAGACTGGGTAATAGGCAAAACAGCAAAAATTACATTCTCCGAAGATGGCGAGCGTTTATACTTTGAAAACCACCCAAAACTTGCTGCAAAAGTAAAAGCAAAAGAATACACTGATACAGCGTCACTGTATAACTTTGACACGATTCGTGAGCATAAAGGGCTGAAAGTTTGGCACAATAACGACGCTCAAATAAAACCACGCGAAGAACAACAATGGAACAAGGTAAATAAAAACCGTCATTACAGCGCAGTTTTACATTTAGATAGTCAAAAAACAGTACAGCTTAGTAATGAAAAAGTGAGCGATTTAACGCTTAACACTAACCGTAGTCAAAGTGTATTAGGCTATTCAAACCAAGCGCATCTTGAAAAAATAATGTACGGCGGCTTTTTTGCCGACTACTACAGCATCAATGTAAATACTGGTGAGCAAACAGTCATTGTTAAAAACTCACCGTTTACACCAAGCCTTGCGCCAAATGGTCAGTACGCTGCTTATTTTGCTAATAGCCAAGTTCAGCTTAAAGATTTAAAAAATAATAAAGTAACCGCGCTTAGCAAAGCCATTAATGCCACCTTTGCAGATGACAAGCACGACTACCCGTCAGCGCAGCCTGGTTATGGGTTTGCCGGTTGGTTAAATAACAGCAGCCAAGTATTAGTGTATAGCAAATACGATATTTGGGCGTTTGATGTAAATACCCAGCAAGCAACCCAACTTACAAACGGTAAAGATACAGACACCCAATATCGCGTAATTCAGCTAGATAAAAACCTAGTTGGCTATAATAAAGACGACACGTTGCTACTATCAGCTGTGAACTTACAATCAAAACAGCGTGAAGTTGCTAAGCTCGACTTAGGCTCAAACACAGTCACTAAAGTACTTAACGGTAATAAGCGCTTTGATGTAGTTAAAAAAGCAAAAAATGCCGATAAATACCTATTTACCGAGCAAACTTACCAACAATTCCCTGATTACTACCAAACTGATTTTAGCTTTTCAGCGCCTAAAAAGGTGACTCATTTAAACCCACAAATTGCTGATTTTTCCTGGGGCGAAAAGCCAGAGCTAATTAGTTATAAAGGCTTTGACGGCGAAGACTTACAAGGGGTGTTAATTAAACCTGCAGGCTACAAAAAAGGCGATAAAGTACCGGTTGTTGTGTACTTTTACCGCTATATGAGCCAGCGCATGTATGATTTTCCTAAAATGGAGCTAAATCATCGTCCTAACTTCCCTATGTTCACCTCAAATGGTTACGCAGTATTTTTGCCTGATATTCGCTTTGAAATAGGCCACCCAGGTAAATCGTCAACGCAAACCATGATAAACGCCACACAAAAGCTTATAGATTTAGGCATAGCCGACCCAGATAAAATAGGCCTACAAGGGCACTCATGGGCAGGATATCAAAGTGCATTTATGATCACCCAAACAGATATGTTTAAAGCGGTTGTATCCGGCGCACCGGTATCAAACATGACCAGTGCGTACAGTGGCATACGTTTAAAGTCGGGCCTTGCACGTCAATTTCAATACGAAACAGGACAAAGCCGTATAGGTAAAAACTTATTTGAAGCACCCGAGCTGTATATAGAAAACTCACCAGTGTTTTTTGCAGATAAAGTAAATACCCCTATTTTAATTATGTTTGGCGATAAAGACGATGCAGTGCCTTGGCACGAAGGCGTGCAATACTACTTAGCACTGCGCAGAGCGGGTAAAGACGCGACCTTTTTACAATATGAAGGCGAACCACATCATTTGAAAAAGTTTCCTAATCAGGTCGATTTTTCAATACGTATGATGCAGTACTTTGATCATTACTTAAAAGGCAAGCCAGCCGCTAAGTGGATGACAGAAGGTGAACCGTTCGTTGAAGAGTAAGTAACCCAAACAAAAAAGCCGATATTGCTTATGCAATATCGGCTTTTTTGTTTTTAGGTTTCTCTTAAGCTACAAACACAACTCTCTAAATGGCAATGTGGCTGCGCCTATCGACACCGGAAAATTATCAATATTAGACACCACCAGCTTAGGCATTGGGCGTTTAGCACCTCGTCTAAATTGCGCATAAACTTCAGTACGCGCTATTACTTTTTCAGCTAGCTCTTTAGGTATATGGCCACCAATAATAATCGCTTCTGCATCTAATAACGCTGAGCAACAGGTTGCGACTAAATCAAACGAGTCTTGAACTTTAAATAGCCATTCTTCAACGCCTGGCCATTCTGGGTCAAAGTTATCGTGCAAGTCGTAAATTGAATTAACAGCAACGCCATTTTTTTTCAAAATACGTTTTAATAACTCTAAATTTGGATGGGCATACAGCTTAGGCGGTAACATGTCGCCAAGCTCACCAGCGTTACCGTATGTACCATGCAATACGTCGCCGTTATTAACTATACCGCCACCAAATGCGGCCGATACAAACATATATACAAAGTTTTTATACTCACGGCCAATACCTGCAACGCCCTCGCCCGCGGCGGCGCCTGTGGCGTCGTTAACCACCCAAGTAGGTAACTGAAAGTGCTGCGATACAATATCGATAATATCAACCTGTGACCACTCTTCTAGCATATGGTGGGTATTCATTTTTCCGTCCATAGAACTAAAAAAGCCTGAAATACCCACGCCCATACCCAATATTTTATCGCTTGGAATATCGCGCTCTGCGCTTATATCATCTACCAGCTTTTGCGCGCATTTAAGCACGTTATTAATGCTCATATCCGACATTAGCTGCATGTGGGTGTAAACTACTTTGCCTGTAAAATCCATAACTGCAAGTGAAATGGCATCAAGCAAAATAGCTAAACCAAAGGTAAATCCGTAATCGGGGTTTAGCGCAATGCCAAACCCCGGTTTACCTTTTTTATTAGGAATTAGCGTATCGGTTTGCACTATTACGCCGTGCTGGGTTAACGACTTAAGTAAACGCGAGACAGTTTGCTGCGGAATTCGGGTGGCGCTCACAATATGGCTTTGTGTTACACATTGCTCCCAAAACACCACCTTAATAATATCGCGCTCAATGTCTTGAAAAAGCTTATCGCCTTTGCCAAGCTCAAAACCTGAGCGTAATAAGTTACTGTTATTTAGCGAAAACATAGCTATTAACCCTAATAAAATTGGAGCACAAGATTACGTTAAACCACTATAAAGAACAAGTACGGCGCAGCGCCTACTCAACCACTATCACTCTAAAATCATTCACATTTGTGTTCGTGGGCCCAGTAATAATTAAATCATCTATAGCTTTAAAAAACTGATGACTATTATGACCTTGTAACTGCGCTTGTAAGTTCTCACCAGCGGCTTGTGCGCGAGCAATCGTACTGCTATCTATATACGCGCCAGCAACATCTTTACTGCCATCAACTCCGTCAGTATCACACGCTATTGCGTAAATACCCGCTTCGCCGTTTAGTGCTTCAGCCAGTGCCATTAAATACTCTTGATTAGGGCCGCCATCACCGTATACATCGGCAACAGTTACTGTAAGCTCGCCACCTGAGAACAACATAACCCGCTTGCCTTGTACTTTTTGCTCAAGAGCAATTTTAGCATGTGCGCGGGCAACCTCTTTTGCCTCACCTTGAATATCGTATCCAAGTACTTGCGTATCCCAGCCATTATGCTGTGCTACATTTATTGCGCTATCAATGGCGTGCTGCGCATTAGCTACAATAAAGTGCTCTCCCACTGTATCGGCTGCACCCGCTTGCTCAGGCTTTAGTAAATAAGCTTCAATCTCGCTTATGACTGGCCAATTGTACTTTTGTAAAATAGCCAGTGCATCAGCTTTAGTGCTGCCATCGCTAATAGTGGGGCCTGAGGCAATATCGCTTGGCTTATCGCCCACTACATCAGAAATAATCAGCGTGACATAATCCGATTTAGCCGCTTGCGCTAACTTACCGCCTTTAACAAGCGAGAGTTGTTTGCGCACAACATTAATTTCATCAACACTTGCACCACTTTTAAGTAAAAACTGATTAAGTGCCTGCTTTTGCGCAAATGGAACATCATCTACCGGTAAGCACATAAGCGACGAGCCACCACCTGATATAATAAACAAAATAGGAATATCGGCCGGGTTATTTTTTACAAGCGCCAATAACTCTTTACCTGCTGCTAAGCTGTTATCATCTGGCGTTGGGTGATTAGCGCTCAGTACTTTTATGCGCCCAGTATCGCCGGCACTTTCGTAGCCATAACGCGTCACTACCGCACCAAAGCATTTATCCCCATAAAAACGGTTAACCTCTGCGGCCATTTCTGCGGCGGCCTTACCAGCACCTACCACACATAAACCATTACTGGCATCTATATTTTCCAAGTACTTGCCCATACACGCACTGGGTTTACAGGCATTTACCGCCGTGGTAAATAAATCGATTAAAAATGACTTTTTAGAATCCATGGGTAAACGCTCACGAAAAAATTGATGGAATAGCAAGGCAAATTAATACCATCACAACAAACATGCTAAGCAGCATAACGATATCTTTACCGGTTAAAATTGAGTTTGAGGTTGTCTCAGCGTTTTGCGCTTTAGCAACCTCGTTTACTTCACGAGGAATAACGCGGCTGGTTATATAAATAATAATTGCAGTGCTTACAAAACCAATAAAGTTCCACCAAAACCAAAATATGTCTGGCGCAAATACCGACACCAACAAGTTAATTAACACACCACTAATTAGGCCTATATTTGCATGCAGCGCAGCACTGCGCTTACTAACTACGGCAATTAAAAATACCGCCAGTATTGGGCCATAAAATAATGAGCCTACTTTGTTAATGGCTTCAATAATAGTAGGCGCTATATCACCGGCATAAAGCGATAAAATTAACGTAATTGCTCCCCAAATAAGTCCTAAGTATTTAGCTAGTTTTAAATAGGTTGGTTGGTCTAGCTCTTTATTTGAAATACGGCTGTAATCTTCAATACTGACCGCCGAAAGCGAGTTAATAGCAGAGCTAAGTGATGACATAGCCGCCGATAAAATAGCCACTACTAATAAACCAATTAGGCCATGTGGTAAGTAATCTAAAATAAAGATTGGCATCATCCAATCTGGGTTATCGGCTGGAATTTTTGCTAAAAATTCAGGGTTGCTCATAGCCAGTGTGCCTACAATTAAACCCGACACACAATATAAAATAGTAATAGGAAACCGTACTACGCCGTTGGCTAAAATCATGTAGCGTAAGTTTTTAGGATCTTTCGCACTAAGTGCACGTTGCGCTTGTGTTTGGTCACACCCATAGTAGGAGGCGTAAAGCACCACACCACCAAAAATCATAGGTAAAAAACCAAAACCATCACCACTAAAACCAAACGAATCAAATTTTATGGCTTCTAATCGACTCGAATCCACATTAGCAATAAAGGTATCAACCCCACCTAAGTGATAAAGTCCGAAGCCAATACAGGCAATGGTACCCAATACAATGATGATCATTTGAATTGCATCACCATATACCACCGCTTTCATGCCGCCTTGCAGTGAATATAACACCGTGATCACGCCGGTAAGCACAATGGCTTGCCATGCTTCTATGCCCATGGTGCCTTGAAGAATAAGCGATACCGCATAAATCATAATACCGGTGGCAAATGCACGGCTAAACTGAAAAACCACACTAATAAGCACACGGGTAGAACGACCAAAGCGCATTTCTAAGTAATCATAAATACTGACAATGCCGCTTTTATAAAGCTTAGGTAAAATAGTCGCTAAAATTAAAATCATCGCCAGCGGCACACCTAACTCATACGAGAGCCATTGCATACCACCGCCTTCACGCAAACCAACAAATGCAGGAGCCGAAATAAAGCTAATAGCCGAAAGCTGTGTGGCCATTACCGACAAAGCTAAAGGTTTCCACCCTAAGCTTTTACCTCCTAAAAAGTAATCACTTTTATTGGTTTGTTCGCGTAGCATAAACCCCATTACCAATAAGGCACCGAGATAAAGAGCAACTATTGAAAAATCTAATATATTCATAATTATTTCGCGTATTCACATGAAGAAAACACAGCGCCTTCTCAAAAATAAAAAACTAAACAGCTATATGCTTACTTCTAAAACAGTCCCTAAAAACAAACCTATCGCTAACTTAGCTGAAAAATGCATCACAACGCAAAAAGCCTATTAACCCCATAACAGGTTAATAGGCGTAAAGCATTTATTTAAAAGTCGTATTTGACTCTAAATGTAACGCGTCGTGGGAGAATTGGGCGACCTACAAAGTAAGGATTGTCTGACGTTTGGCTGTTGCCTAAACGCGGCGAGCCTTCGGTTACACCATCAGAGTCAAACAAATTAAATATCCCTACGCTTAGGCGTACTGTTTGCTCTGGTGCAATTTGCCAGTTATAACCTGCATCAAATCTAAATAAATGAAATGAATCAAGCTCTACCGAGTTTGCATCGTTAGCATAGTTTTTACCGGTAAAGTTATGATACAAAGCAGCATCCCAGTTGTCTGCGGTGTAACTAATGGATGAGTTAAATAATATTTTTGGTTTACGACGTAACTCGTTACCAATAATAGAAGGGTCTGAGTCAAACTCAGTAAATTCGTGGTCGGTGTAAGTCATGTTGGCATCAACCGCCCACTCATCGGTAATATCGTAACGACCGGTAAGCTCCACGCCCATTGCTTTGGTCGATTGCATAACTGGCAGCTCTAATACGCCCCCGTTACCATCGTTTACAAAGTCTACGCTGCGTCTGTCTTTTAAGTCGGTTCTAAATAACGCGATGCTCCCGCTAAAGTCGTTATCAAAAAACTTAATACCCAGTTCGCCTTGTTCAACAATTTCGGCTTCGTAGCTGGCAGGCTCACCTAAATCGTTAAACTGAATCCCTCTAATTTCTGGGAAGAAAAACCCGCGAGATGCATTCGCGTATACGTTTAAGTTATCGGTCAAGCGGTATAACGCCGCACCCGATACGGCAAATTCAGAGGTATCTACTTCACCGTAGGTCATCACACCACTGCCTATGGTGTTTACCTGTAAATTAGGCGCAAGTGATGGATCATCAGATATTTGTACAACTTGGCTGCCTTCACGGCTAATTTTGCCGTCAATTTCTTCATATCGTACACCAAAATCGATAATCCAGTCATCGCTTTCCATTTGGTCCGCAATATAAAGCGCACGACGGGTAGCGCTAATTGTTTGGTTAGTGTAAGAAATACCTGGACCACTTATACCATTTTGTGTGTACTGAACAACATCACCCTCAGCATTGGTGTACGTTAAATCAACCAGTTCTGGGTTATTGTTAAATTCCCCCAAGTAGGTCGTAATAATGTTATCGTCATCGGCTTCACTGTGTGAGAAAAACGAACCTAACGTAATATCATGGCTAAAATCGCCAACAAACATACTTTTAATAACATTAAATTCGGCAGAAAAATCTTCTGCTGGACGATCGCGGTCTAAAATACGGTTAGCAAATAGCAAGTCGTCACTTGCCAGTGCCTGCCCAGATGCGGTGTAAGTAAACGCTGCATCGCTTACATCGCCTAAACCTCGGTTAGCTAAAAAGTCTTCTTGGCTCTCAGGAACATTAAAAATACCGTCGCCATCTAAAAAAAGGTTAAATTCGTGCTGATACTTTGCGTATTTGCTGCGCATGTTAATAGCAAAATCGTTAGCGAGCTCTTTTTCAAACACGACCGAGATTGAGCCACCTTTAGTTACCACACCATCACTGATTGGCGATTCATAACGACCATTAGCAGTGTCATAAGTAAGGTTAGACACATTAGCAGTTTGTAATGACTCCACCTCGCTGCCATCGTTACCAATTAAACGCTCGCGGCTGTCGCCATCAAGCGGAATAGGCAGGTAAAACTGCGCTTGATCGTCAATGTATTGGCCATAAACCGTAAATGAGCCAGAGCCGTCATCAAATTCTTTACGAATATTACCGCGAAGCTGAGTACCTTTAGTCTCAAGCCCTGTATCTAACGGGCCCTCGTCGTAACGGTAAAACCCCGACAGCGCATAGTAAAGGCCCTCTTCGTTAAGCGGTCCGCTTGTAGCAAAGTCTAAACGAGTACGCCCTTGATCAGATAGCTCCATTTGCACGGTACTTTGCGGATCATCACTGCCTGTTTTAGAAATGTAGTTAATAATACCCGCTACAGAACCTTGGCCAAATAAGTTAGATACACCACCACGCACAAACTCTACGCGCTCAATACCTAAGTCGTTTCGGTAGTAAACATCAAAAGCCGACGAGTTTAAGCCAAAAACACTCAAACTAGGTGAACCGTCGTACGACAGTGGCGTAAACTGAAACTGACCCGATGAAGGTAAGCCTCTTACTTGTAGGTTTGTTGCAACCTCACCACCGCCCCCTTCTACTTTAATACCTGGGATATAACGTAGTACATCTGCTTGGCTGCTTGAGGAAAGCTTTATTAATTCATCTTCGCTAATAGAGGTTACAGATTGTGGAGTATCTGAAATTACACGTCCTTTACTGGTACCAGAGACGATAATACGCTCAACGTTGTTGGCTTTTTTTGCTGTATTTGGCGCAGACTCTTCTGCGGCAAACGCGCCTTGTGTGAGGCATAAAGATACAATAGAGGCGATCGTAGTTTTATTCACGGGTATTCTCCAATTGTGCTAGTTGTCTGTGTGTAATTACTTAGAGTGTGGCTAAGTAAGTGCGAAATAATCAAGTATACATGTTAGTTTTTTGTTACTTCGAACAGGATTTAAGCACAGAAAAAAAACATTTACAACCCACAATGAGTGCTTTAACATTATTCAAATCGAAAATAACACACAAAGAGCACCCAATATGACTACTACGATCAACGGTAAACTTGATGCAGCCACAGCGGCATCGCTTACAGACCTTGCTACTAAAACACTAATAGCAAACGATTTAGGTGGCTATACAGTACCAACGCATGGCCTTTACCCGTTTCAATGGAACTGGGATTCAGCAATAACAGCACTAGGTTGGATGAAGTCTGACGAGCGCCGTGCGTGGCAAGAAATTGATGTGTTATTTTCAGGCCAGTGGGATGATGGCATGGTGCCGCATATCTTATTTCATAAAGATTCAACTACCTATTTCCCTGGTCCAGATGTGTGGGGCTCAGATAAAAAAATTAAAAGTACGTCTATTTCGCAGCCACCCGTTGTGGCCACAGTAATGAAAGAAATGCTTGCCAGTGCACAAGATAAAACCCTTGCAGAGCAAAAAGTTAAGGCGTTATTTTCAAAGGTTGTTGATTACCATTTATGGTGGTACAACGACCGCGATCCTGAAAACACAGGCTTAGTGGTCACTTACCATCCTTGGGAATCGGGTATGGATAACAGCCCATCTTGGGATGATGCGCTTGAAGCTGTACCTGGTGTTGATTGGGAGTATACCCGCCGCGACACCAGCCATGTCGATTCGTCGCAGCGCCCGCATAAAAGCGAGTACGACCGTTTCTTATACCTAGTAGATTTTTTTAAACGTAACAATTTTGATAGCAAAGTAATTTACGAAACCTGTCCGTACAAAATGAACGACCTAGGTATTATTGCTATTTTGCACCGTGCGACAAAAGATTTACTCAAAATGGGTGAACAGCTTGATTTAAACGATGCACGTACCGATTATTTAGCACAGCGTCTAGAACTAACTCAAACAGCAGTTAACACGTTATGGTGTGAGCAAAGCGAATATTTTTACTGTAAAAACGTGTTAACCAACAGTCTCGCTAAAGTTAAAACGTCAGCGGCATTACTAACCGTTTATGCTGGTTTAACATCTGACGAGCAAACTCACATTATTAAAACCGCAACAGAAGATTTTATCGAGTCGAGCCAATTTAGTGTGGCATCTACCCACCCTAAAGAAGATAAATACGAGCCACAACGTTACTGGCGCGGCCCTATTTGGTTACACATTAACTGGATGATAGCCACCGGCCTTAAAGAAGCAGGGTTTGTAACAACAGCTGAAAAAATTCAGGATGACACCCGCGACTTAGTGCTTAAGTCGGGTTACTACGAATATTTTAACCCAGAAACAGGCGCTGGCTGTGGTGGTAAAGATTTCTCATGGACAGCAGCAATTGCACTGCATTGGCTACTTGATTGATAACCTAAGGCAGCATCATGAAACACACAATATGTTTTGGTGAAGTACTCGTTGATTTACTCTCAGATAAATTAAGTCAAAACAATAGCGAGCACGAAGCATTTACTAAGTTTGCAGGTGGCGCACCTGCAAACGTAAGCGTAGCCATTGCAAAGCTAGGTGGTAACGCCTACTTTTCCGGCATGCTAAGCACCGACAGTTTTGGCAGTTTTCTACACAACGCCCTAAAAGAGCAAGGTGTAAAAACCGACTTTATGCGCTTTACAAGCCAAGCCAAAACCGCCCTTGCGTTTGTATCACTTGATAGCGACGGCGACCGCACGTTTGAGTTTTACCGCGATAACACCGCCGACTTACACTTTAGTAATGATGACTTTAGCAGTGAATGGTTTGAGCAATGTGACATATTCCATATTTGCTCAAACACCTTAACCGACGAGCGCATACGTAAAACCACCGCGTATGGGGTTGAATTTGCCAAGCAAAATAACTCAATTGTCAGTTTTGACATTAACTTACGCCTCAACTTATGGCCAAGTAATGCCAATCCACGTGAGCATATTTTACCCTTACTAAAACACTGCTCTATTATTAAGGCCTCAAAAGAAGAACTTGAGTATTTAGCCGCTGAGCAAACGGGTGAAGAATTTATTGCTCACACGCTTAATAATGGCTGTGAGTTATTTGTGGTTACCGATGCAGGCAACCCAATGCACTGGTATACCAAAAATACCAAGCAAACGCTTATCCCACAAAAAGTAACTATGGTTGATGCCACCGCCGCAGGTGATGCATTTGTAGGTGGGTTACTGTATCAACTAGGCTTACAAAACCTGACACCTAGCTCTTTTAGTAAGCTTTGCAATAACCCCGAAACACTCACAACTATTTTTGAATTTGCTTCGTTATGTGGTGCCCATGCCGCATCTTATAAAGGAGCGTTTACCTCCTTACCTAACGAAAAATCGCTTAACGATTTTAGGAGCGCACTATGAGCCACACACCTGATAACTTTAAAAGCCGCGAATTTTTAACACAACATATTGCCGATACACTGGCGTTTTATGAGCCAAACATTGACGATGAGCACGGCGGTTTTTACCAAAACTTTTCGGATAATGGTGAGGTGTTTGATAAGCAAACCCGCCACTTAGTAAGCTCTACCCGCTTTGTATTTAACTATGCACGTGCGTACCAAACCTTTAATGACGAAAAGTACCTAAACCGTGTTAAATCGGGTATTGAGTTTATTCGTAAGCACCACTTTGTTGAGCAAACAGGCGGCTACAATTGGCTATTGAGTGTTGATCAAGGTAACGCCACTGTACTTGATGATACCAACCACTGTTATGGCTTTGCGTTCGTGATTTTAGCCTACAGCTGGGCGTACCGCGTAGGTGTTACGCAGGCGCGCGAATACCTAAACGATACATTTCAAACAATGGAAACACATTTTTGGGATGCAACAGCCGGTTTATATAAAGATCAGCACAACAGTGAATTTACTCAGTGCGATGCATATCGCGGCCAAAATGCCAACATGCATACCTGCGAAGCACTTATTGCCGCTTATGAAGCCACTCAAGATGAGCTATTTTTAAATCGTGCGCTCACACTTGCCGACAACATGGTTAACCGTCAGGCTAACTTAATGGGCGGGCTTATTTGGGAGCACTACGATATAAATTGGCAGGTTGATTTAGAGTACAACAAAAACGACCCTAAAAATTTATTTCGCCCGTGGGGTTTTCAACCAGGTCACCAAACTGAGTGGTCAAAACTATTAATGTTTTTAAATAAGCATAAGCCACAAACCTGGCTTGTAGAACGCGCCAAAGCTTTATTTGATGAGTCAATAGATGTTGCGTGGGATAAACAACACGGCGGTATTTGTTATGGGTTTGCGCCAGATAAAAGCATATGCGATGACGACAAGTACTTTTGGGTACAAGCCGAAACACTGTGTTGTGCAGCCTACCTTTATGAAACCACAGGTGATGAAAAATACCAGCAATGGTATGACAAAATTTGGCAGTATTCATGGCAGCACTTGGTTGATCATCAATATGGTGCGTGGTTTAGAATTTTAAGCGTAGATAACAAAAAAATAGATACCGAAAAAAGCCCTATTGGTAAAACTGATTACCATACTATGGGTGCCTGCTTTGATGTGTTGGCGTTATTAAAATAACGAAAAAGTAGTTATATTTTGTTGTGTAGACCTTTTAACCGCCATGTTGGCGGTTTTTTTTGCCTAGTTTGTAGCGCTTTTCAAATACATAATAATCACCACAAAATATAATTTTGTACATGCCCTGCTTTTAAAACCTCATATTTTGAATAAACACCTAATAGTAAAAAATTTTGCACGCCAGCGGCGTATAGTAATATAAAAGATAATAAAAAAGAGAAACAGGCAATGCCAAACGGGAACGACCCTCACAGTATTAATACCAGCGAACTTGTTGCTTGGCCACGTATTGCAGCCATAGCCGCAATGCTCAGCTTTTCGCTACCCACCTTTATCACCGGCCTGGAAATACATCAAAGCTCAAGTGTGAGCAACACGCTTTGGGCATTAGTTATTGGCTCACTTATTTTAACCATTATTGGTGGCGCCATGGGCACCATAGGTGTGAAAAGCCGCTTAAGCTCTTATCTATTGGTAAAAATAGCGTTTGGTAATGCTGGCGCGGGCATCGTCAATATTGCCTTTGCTTTATCATTAATTGGCTGGTTTGGCGTAAATATTGATTTGTTTTCTAATGCGGTGGTGCGCTTACTTAGCGCTGAGTTTAATATTATTGTGCCCGAATGGCCGATCGATATAGTCGCAGGTTGCGCCATGCTCATAACCACATTGTATGGGTTTAAAGCGATTAACGTACTGGCCTCTATCATGATCCCTATTTTGGCTGCAGTCACTGCCATGATGCTATTTGGCGCACTCGATAGTATGCCACTGGTTGATTTTATTAATTTAGAAAAATCAGCAACGCTTTCTCTTGAAGATGGTGTAGCTGCCATTGTTGGCGGCGTTATTATTGGCGCAATAATATTGCCCGATATAACCCGTTTTTCTAAGCAAAAACGTGGCGGCGTGTACACCTCGTTTATTGCGTATATGGTTATTGAGCTTTTGGTTATTTTTGTGGCTGTATTTGCCGCAGCTGCCATGCAAGAAACTGAAATATTAAGCTTAATGCTTGCGCTTAATTTAGGGTTTTCAGCTTTTTTTATTGTGATAGCAGGCAGCTGGATTTTAAATTCGTTAAACCTGTACAGTACCGCACTTAGCGTGGAGGCTACCTTCCCGCATTGGCATAAAAAGTGGGTTATTGTGTTATTAGGTTTGGTGGGAATTGGCGCTGCTTTTATTAATATTTTAGATATGTTTATAAGCTTTTTAGCGTTTTTGTCTGATATTTTTATACCGGTAGCGGGCGTAATTATTGTTGATGCACTGTTTATTAAACCCCAAGCTTATAGCGCAGCTGCTTTGGCAAATAACGCTAACTTTTCACTTCCCGCGTTTAGCGCATGGTTTGCAGGCGCGGCATATGCGGTGTGTAATGGCGCTTTATTTAACGTATCAATGAGTGGTATTACCGTGATTGACGCCATTTTATTAACGGCCGTTATTTATACCCTATTTGCAAAAGCCATCGCGCCCAAACCGGTTATTCAGCAATAACTTTAAACAATAAAAAGGCGCATAAAGCGCCTTTTTATTAATCTAAATTAGGGGGCTACTCTTCATCGTCTACTTTCATTTCGTCTCGCCATTTAAGTTTTTCCAGCGGGTAGCCTAAAAAGAACTTAGCGCGCTCAAGCACTATGCGTGTAGTCAGCTTTTTAATTGCATATTGTGAACTGCCGGTTAGCCTGTCGCACATTGCATTAAGTGCTTGAATATCGGCAAAGCAACAAAAAGAAATATAATCAATATCACCACTTAGCTGCATGCAATCCATTATTTCGGGAATGTTGTGTATGTCAGCTAAAAACTTACGCCGTGCTGCTAGGCTGTTATCCTCTAGCGTAAATTCCATGTAGGCAAATACATGCTCACAAATTTGCTCTAAATTAATATCCGCATGAAAGGTTCTAAAGTATCCCGCCTCTTTTAGCGCTTTTACTCGCTGAAAACACGCACTGGGCGATAAGTTAACTTGCTCAGCTAATTCGACATTTGTTAGGTCTGCAGTAAGGTGCAAAATTGCCAGTATTTTTTGATTGTACCTGTCTATTTTTATCGTTTTTTTCATAACCGGTTTCACATTTAATAATAATTAATTTTGTAAATTTAAGGTCAACAAATACATAAAATTACGCGCTTAAGCGTTATTTTCAGCAATTTGTGTGTGCTGTATTAAGGCTTTACAAAATATTATTTTGTCTGAAAAAGCGACA
Organism: Pseudoalteromonas sp. P1-7a; assembly: GCF_001401855.1. Lineage (NCBI taxonomy): Bacteria > Pseudomonadati > Pseudomonadota > Gammaproteobacteria > Alteromonadales > Pseudoalteromonadaceae > Pseudoalteromonas > Pseudoalteromonas sp. P1-7a. Next base: position 129,692 of record NZ_LKDU01000005.1, read on the forward strand.
ATGTTTATCACTAAGTAACATCACCATGATAGTCACATTAGGACATAGAACATGAGCAGATACAACAAAATACGCTTTCGTAAAACACTATTAGCATCGGCAGTTACTCTGTCGTGCATAAACTATGTGCATGCGCAAGAACAACAACAAACAGTAACTGACACCATAGAAAAAATTTCGGTAATATCGCGCGGGCGTGTTGAGTCGATACAAAATGTGCCCGACTCTGTTACCGCATTTAGCGCCGAGACAATCGAAAAATCACGTATTACTAACTTTCGTGATGTTGCTAATTTAACGCCCAACTTATCGCAGCTCGATAATTTTAGACCCGGCCTAGCCCGTATTACTATTCGTGGCTTAATTACACCACAGGTTGGCGATCCACCATTAGCGTTTGTAGTTGATGGTGTTACCGCCCCCGATTTAGAGTTTATAAACCAAGACCTAGTTGATATTGAGCGTATTGAAGTTATGCGTGGTGCTCAAGGCGCACTGTATGGCCGAGGCGCCATTGGTGGTGCGGTTATTGTGACAACGAAAAAACCCATTGAAGACTTTGAAGGTAAAATTAAAGGCTCAATAGGTAATGGCAACACCTATAATTTGAATGCGGTTATATCGGGCTCGCTTAATGATGAAAACACCGCTTACTTTAGAGCCGGTGGTTACATTAAAGATACCGATGGGCTAATTAAAAATACCTATACAGGCGATTACGCCGACCCGTTAAAAGAGCAATCGGTTTTTTCTCAGTTAGAGTTTGAGCTAAACGAAGACACCTCAATAAATCTAAAAGGCAAATACACCTCAAGCGAAGCTGGGTTTGCTTACTACCAAGGGGTGAGCGATGACACCATTGAAGACTTTTCAATTAATACCTCACAAAATATTATTAACCAAGATGAGCGTGATGTGTATGAGCTAAGCGCTAAGCTTACCCAACATTATGATTTAGGTAAGTTTGAGTTTGTAACCGCGTATAGCAATTCAGAAAACGAGCACTTTTACGATGGCGACTACTCTGCCGATGCCACTTTTATTGACGAAGATGGCTTTTTTAGAGCTCCATTTGGTACTGAAGGGTTATACGATATTGAATCATTAACGGTAGAATCACGATTTATATCCCAGACGGATCAGGCATTTAGATGGTCAGTGTCGGCGTTTTATCAACAGCGCGACCGCGATACTGCGGTATTATTTTATGATGATTTTACCGATGCCGAAATTTTAACGCGTGCAGATTTTGCCAGCGACGATCCCTACCTTTCAATTATCGATAACAACAGCAGCGATGCATGGGCGCTTGCTGGGCAATTTAACTACGATATAAACGAGCAGTTAGAGCTCACCGGTGCAATGCGCTACGATCACGACACCCGCGAGTCGTTCGAGCCAACCAATAAAGACGCCACTTACGCTAAAAAATCGTTTAGCCAATTACAACCTAAAGTTACCTTGGCGTACCAGATGAATGACGACCTACTGCTTTACACCGGCTACTCCCGTGGCTTTAGAAGTGGGGGCTTTAACGAGCCGGCCGACGGTATTAGCCGCACCTTCGATAAAGAAATTTCTGACAGTTACGAAATAGGCTTTAAAACCGCTTTGTTTAATAACAAAGTTACCCTTAATGGTGCCGCGTTTATTATTGAGCAAGATGATGCGCAATTTACCCAATTTAATGTAGATACCTTCACCCTAGAAAATCTCTCTATTGATGAAGTGCAAACCAAAGGCTTAGAACTTGAAGCTGCATACGCTGCCACCAGCAATCTAAGTATTAATTTTAGCGCTGGCATTATCGATTCAGAAATTAAACGCTTTGCACTACGTCCTGAGCTTTCTGGCAGGCCACAATTTTGGGTGCCTGAATATAACTACGGACTGTCGGCAAATCATAACCTAGTACTAAACGCAGAGTGGTCTCTGTTCTCGCGTGCTGAGCTATTAATTGAAGGCCCTAAAACATTCAATATTGATATTCCTGATGTTGAGTCGTCGCGTTATACCTATCTAAATGCAGGTGTAGGACTTAAGTCAGACCAATGGAGCGTTCAAGTTTACGTAGACAACTTAACGGATGAGCGCGCCATTGAAGATATTTTCTTATTTGGCGATGGTGTAACCGAGCTTGCCCGCCAACCTAATAAGCCACGCAGTTACGGCATAGAGCTAAGCTACGACTTTTAATGTATTTCACCTTATAGAGCAGGTATGCCTTTGAGCGCCTGCTGTTTTTTTTAGTTAACTAATAGCGATACACACATGCAAATTCTTAATCGTGAACAACTTATTGATATTTTATATGGCTGCGCCATTTTAGGCACTGGCGGCGGCGGTGAGTTAAGTGAAGGCATTGCCTATATTGATGAAGCACTCGCACAGGGTAAAACCTTTAAGCTAATTAGTGCTGATGAAGTACCGCCAGGGGAGCTGGTATGTACACCTTATATTTTAGGGGCAATATCACCTTTAAGTGAACAAGAAGAGCGCGCTTATGCAAACCTGCCCCGTACCAATAAACATGCTATTTTGTCCGCTTATGAGCGCGCACTACAGTACACAGGTAATGATGCTATTTATGGCACTATTTGTTGTGAGCTTGGCGGCTCTAATACCGCAGTATCGTTTTACTTAGCAGCAATGTTTGACGGCTATATTATTGATGCCGACCCCGCGGGGCGCGCAGTACCGGAGATCACCCATTCAACCTATTATTTAAATAACTTACCCGCAGCGCCCATTATTACCGCGAATGAATTTGGTGAGTGCTTTATTTGCGAAAATGTAATGGATGACTTACGCGCCGAAACCGTCGTGCGAGCGCTGGCTAAAATTAGCCGTAACGACATAGCTGCTATTGACCATATTTTACCAATTGAGCAAATGAAGGATGCAGTCATTCACGGCACTATTAGTAAAGCACTCAAACTCGGTAAAGCAATGCGAAAAGCCAACGAACAGCACGCTAATACCGAGCAAGTAATCGCACAGCATGGTGGTGGTTTTGTTGCCTTTGAAGGCGAGGTAAGCGCATTTGAATTCAACACCGTAGAGGGATTTACCCTAGGTGAGGTAACACTTAAAGGGTTAGGCGAATTTGTAAATAACAACTACAAAATAACGGTTAAAAACGAAAATATGGCCGCGTTTTTAAATGAGGAAGTGCACGTAACTATTCCTGATTTAATATGCTGTATTAACAGCCAAACAGGCACACCCATTACTAATCCTAATTACGAGGTAAGCATGCATGTAGCCGTTGTAATTTTACCAGCGCCAAAGGAGTTTACAGGCCCTAAAGGTTTAAGCATATTTGGCCCACAATATGCCGGCGTGAACGCCCCTTATAAAGCAGCTGTTGTAAGCTAATTTTTAATAAGGGCTTGTTGCAGCTTGCTATACAATGCAGCATGCCCTTTACCAAACATAGTGGCGTTTCTATCAATTTTACTAAGCCATTCTTTCGCTTGTGCTTTTTTACCTATTTGTAAATATACCTGCGCTAAGCGCAAGCTATAAATAGCGTGGTAAATACTTTGTTGTTCTGTGTAATCAAACGCTTTTTTATAATAGCTAATAGCCTCTTTATAATTTTTATTTTGATGATAACTGTAAGCCAAATTACCACTCGCAAGCACTATTTTAGCGTCATGATTTGTGCTTTTTATGGCGTTGTAGGCCATTAAATTACTACGTATAGCTTGCTTGTATTGCTGCCAATTTAAGTAAATATGCGCTTTGTTAATATGCAGCTCTAAATGAAAAATAGGATCATTGTTTTTTGCAAAGCGCTGCTCGGCATCTATTAGCAAACGCATGGCGGCTTTTTTACTCCCAAATACATAATGCAAGTTAGCCAACTCCACCAACCTTAGCGGATCGCCAAACGCATTATAAATACCGTCTAACTGGGTAAACGCTTTTGCGGCATACGCTTTAGCCTCTGCTTTTTTGCCAATATAATTAAGTGCTTTAGCGTAATAAAAATACATTTGTAGCTTAAATACATCGGGCAGCTTATCTTGCTCTAAAAACGGAGTAATAGCGTTAAGTAAGTTTTCGAACTGTTGGTAGTCGTAGTAGTAATCAAATTGGTAGGTTTTTAGTTTAAACCACTGTGGAGGGTTACCTTGGGCTTTATTAAGGCGCGTTTCAATATAAGTTAAGCAGTGTGTTTGGGGCTGTTGCAAGCAAAACACTTCATGATCGCTGTAGTTTTCAGATGCTAATGCATTAAAACTGGTAGCGGCAATACTTAACAGCAAAAATATACGCACTGATATCACACTCTTCAAAGTTACCTTTAATTAAGAGTGTAATATTTTTATCTCGCCTATCACAATACGCTGAAATACTTATGCGTATTGCCCACATGCAAACCCACAACTCCACGCATATTGGAAGTTATAGCCGCCTAGCCAGCCTGTTACATCGGTTACTTCGCCTATAAAATATAAGCCTTTGGCTTTTTTAGCTTCAAAGGTTTTAGAACTTAACTCATCGGTATCAACGCCGCCTAACGTTACCTCAGCGGTACGATAGCCCTCTGTGCCATTAGGCTTTATTTGCCACGCGTGAATATAATTTACCAGTTCATCTATTTGGGCATGGGTAAGCTGATTAATATTACAATCAGGAATGGCTTTACTGTCGTGCAGTATGTCTATAAAGCGTTTGGGTAAAATAGTTGCCAGACTATTTTTTAATGACTTTTGAGATTGTGTTTCTCGCCAATCGGCCAGTTGCTGCTTTAAATCGAGCTCTGGGAGTAGGTTTATAGTAACTGCCTGCCCTGCTCGCCAAAATGAGCTTATTTGCAATATAGCAGGGCCCGAAAGACCACGGTGGGTAAACAAAATATTCTCTTTAAATACTGTGCCGTCTTCGCTTGACACTTCGCACGGTATGCTAATACCCGAAAGCCCTTCAAAGCGCTCTTTATCGTGTTGATGCAAAGTAAATGGCACTAGCGCCGCCATGGTAGGTAGTACGTTTAAGCCAAACTGCTCTGCAATTTTATAACCTATAGGAGTGGCGCCTAGTTTGGGCATTGTTAAACCGCCCGATGCGATAACGAGCGACTCACAAGTAAGTGTTTCTTGTTCAGTGGTAACACGGTAGCCGTTGTCGGTTTTAGCCACATTTAGCACTTCGCTGCGCAATTTAATAGTAACACCTGCCCACTCGCATTCAGTAAGTAGTATATCGACTATATCTTGCGCGCTGTTATCGCAAAAAAGCTGCCCTAAAGTTTTATGGTGATAAGCCAAGCCATGACGGTCTACCAGCTCAATAAAATCATGTTGCGTGTAACGGCTTAAGCACGATTTAACAAAGTGAGGGTTACTGCATAAGTAGTTCTCTGGACTGGCATTTTCATTGGTAAAGTTGCAACGCCCACCGCCACTGATTAAAATTTTTCGGCCTGGTTTTTTACCCATATCAAGCACTGTAACGCTGCGCCCGCGATAACCGGCCTGTGCTGCACTCATTAATCCGGCTGCACCTGCGCCAATCACAATTACATCTACTTGATTCATTACTTTACCTTACTAAAAAATTTGCTCGATTATAGCAAAGTTTAGCTAAACACCCTGAACAGAATTTATTGTTAATTTTATAGCAACAAATGTAATTACGCTTAATTACCCTCCATATTAAAGTAGTTAAAATCACTAATACTTAAACCTTATTTTGTTATTTAATAACAAATACTAAAATGCTGCAAAACCGCTAACTGCCTAAGTTATAACCAAAAGAAATAGGTACATAAGTAATTGGTATTTTAAAGAGGTTAACAGATCATTTACCTTTGTTTCTGTTTCGTAATCAAGTATTACGAATTGACTAATAACAACTAGGGATAATTATGACAACAAGTAAATCATTTAAGCGGTGCGCTATCGCGCTCACTATTAGTACGGTATTTGCAGCATCTGCAAGTGTTGCTCAAGATGTTTCAACCTCAATGGCAGAAACCTCAGCCAAGCTACAAACCCAAGCGGGCTTTGAAACACAGTTTATTATTAAATATAAAGATAGCGCGAGCGATATGTTAAGCATCTCGTCAGCTGATGCTAGCCCCGCAAATATGAAAAAGCGTGCTCAGCGCTTTGTAAAAAATTTCGCTTCTAAAAAAGGCAAAGTGAAAGCGAAGTATATTCGTGCTATGGCTCTTAATAACCACCACGTAATGCGCGCAGACAAAAAACTGAGCGCTGCAGAAGCACAAGAATTTATGCAAGAAATGGTTGATTCTGGCAATGTTGAATACATTGAAGTGGATCAAATGTTAAAACCATTTGCAACGCCTAACGACCCTCGTTACGGCGATCAATGGCACTACTATGAGCAAGCTGGCGGCCTAAACTTACCTACGGCTTGGGATACTGCAACGGGAAGTGGCGTAGTGGTTGCGGTACTTGATACTGGCTACCGCCCACATGTTGATTTAAATGCTAACATTTTACCGGGTTACGACATGATCTCTAACCTATCGGTAGCAAACGATGGCGGCGGTCGCGACAGTGACGCACGCGATCCGGGTGATGCTGTAGCTGCTGGCGAATGTGGAAATAACGGTGCACAAGGCTCAAGCTGGCACGGTACGCATGTAGCAGGTACGGTTGCGGCTGTTACTAATAACGGTGAAGGTGTTGCCGGTGTGGCCTATGGCGCTAAAGTGGTGCCTGTACGTGTACTTGGTAAATGTGGTGGTTTAACATCAGATATCGCAGATGGCATTATTTGGGCATCTGGCGGAAGTGTATCGGGCATTCCTGCTAACCCAAATCCTGCTGATGTAATTAACATGAGTTTAGGTGGCAGCGGCTCGTGTAGCTCTACCACACAAAATGCTATTAACACGGCACGCAGTAATGGTGCAGTTGTGGTTATTGCTGCCGGTAATGATAACGATAACTCAGCAAACTATAACCCAGGTAACTGTAGCGGCGTTGTCAATGTTGCCTCTGTAGGACGTAACGGCGGGCGAGCGTATTATTCAAACTACGGTAGCAATATTGATGTTGCAGCTCCGGGCGGCGCACAAAGCTTTGCAAACGATTCTGAAGGGGTTTTATCAACCTATAACTCTGGCTCATCTACACCATCAAGCGATAGCTATGCGTTCTCTCAAGGTACATCAATGGCGGCGCCTCATGTTGCCGGCGTTGCTGCCCTGATAAAACAAGCTAAACCAAATGCGACCCCAGATGAAATAGAAAGCATTTTAAAATCAACCACCCGCTCCTTCCCTGCAACGTGTACAAGTTGTGGTACGGGTATTGTTGATGCAGCAGCCGCAGTAGCTGCAGCAAGTGGCGGTACAACACCGCCTACAGGTGGCGATAGCGAACTGACAGATGGCGAAGCAAAAACAGGCTTAAGCGGTGCTGCAAGTTCACAAGCGTATTACACAATGACAGTACCAAGTGGCGCAACGAATGTGACATTTACTATGAGTGGCGGTAGCGGCGATGCAGATTTATACGTGCGCGCTGGCAGCCAACCAACGACATCAAGCTACGATTGTCGTCCGTATAAAGGCGGTAATAGCGAAGAATGTTCTATTGATAACCCAACCGCTGGTACATACCATGTAATGCTGCGTGGCTATTCTGCATACTCTGGCGTTAGTTTAGTGGGTAATATTACAGGTGGCTCAACAGGTGGCGGTTCAACTACACCAGAAGCCGGTGGCGGCACGGTAAGCGATGTAACGGCTACAACAGGTAATTGGAAGCACTATACTTTAGATGTGCCAGCAGGAATGAGTACATTTACAGTCACCACCTCAGGTGGTACAGGTGATGCTGACTTATTTGTTAAGTTTGGCAGCCAACCTACCGCATCTAGCTACGATTGTCGTCCTTATAAAAACGGCAACGCAGAAACATGTACATTTAGTAATCCGCAAGCGGGTACATGGCATTTAAGCGTTAACGCTTATAGAACCTTTTCAGGTTTAACTTTAAGTGGACAATACCAGCCATAATTAAAATGGCCCTAAGTGCATGCACTTAGGGCCGTCATAAATCGATTATAATGCTTCTAACACAGACTCAGCACGGCTCACTAAAAACTCTTTGTCTTTTTCAACAAATAAACCGCTTACTACGTTGTCATCAACAATCATTGCATAACGCGTAGAACGTGTACCACCAAAACCGCCGGTGTCTTTATCAAGGCCTAATGCTTTAGTAAAACTGGCATCGCCATCTGCAAGCATATCAATTTCTTGCGCATTTTGAGACTCTCCCCATGCTTTCATTACAAACGCATCGTTTACTGATACACAGTAAATTGCCGCAATACCTTTAGCTTTAATTTTATCACTAAGGGTTATAAATTCAGGCAAATGGGCATTTGAGCACGTTGGTGTAAATGCTCCTGGCACTGCAAATAACACAACTTTTTTACCGCTAAAAAGCTCAGTATTAGTAAGCGTTTGCATACCTTTATTGGTTAATTGCGATAATGTCACTGCAGGTAACGTTTGGCCTTGTTCAATCATGATAAATCCTTAAGCATTTGATTAATGTACTCACAGTATAACGTTATAAAGCACCCTTAAAAGCAAAGTTTTAATGCTGAATTTACAAACCGAGATTCGCTTTTATCGTCTGTATTTGTTGCTGAAGCTGAGCGCGAATATCATCAACCAGTAGGCTTGATTCACTTACTTGGCCTTTCATGCTTTGCATTGACTGACTAAAGTTATTCAGTAAAGTACTTTGTTGTTTAGCCAACTCCATGGCTTCAAAGGCCACCTTGTTGGCTTGCTGAGCGTTGTCGGCCACGCCTTCTGAATTTACTTTTAGCTCTTGTGCATTTTGTGTTTGCGATTGTGCGCCATCGGCTAAGGCCGCAATTTGTGTAGATACTGTGCCCGACTTTTCGCTCAGTAGTGTGAGTTGCTCATTAATATCGCTCAATGAACCTTGAGTTTGACGGGCAAGCTGGCGTACTTCATCAGCTACAACAGCAAAGCCTCGGCCATGCTCGCCTGCGCGTGCTGATTCAATTGCTGCATTTAACGCGAGTAAATTTGTTTGTTCGGCAATATTACGGATCACTTCAATAATTTGCCCAACGCCTTCAACCCCCGCAAGCAGCTCTTGTAGGTTTTGCATACTTTGTTCAACCCGTGTTTGCGTATCTGAACTGGCACTTAGCATGCTTTGTGCAAAGCCTAAACTTTGCTCCATAGCACTAAACGTGTGTTGGGCGTTATCTGCCACTTGAGCATTAATATTATTTACCTGCTCGCCGATTTGCTGAATATCGGTAAGTAAATGTTGGTTTTGCTCCACTTGCCCATGACTTGTAGACGCTTTATGACTAATAGTTTGCAAATGTTCACTCATTTGCTGCATAAAATCATTTACCACTTTTAGCATTTGGGCACGCGCTTGCGCCTCTTTGCGCTGTCGTTCAATTAATAAATTAAAGTAACTGGCTATTTCGCCAACCTCTGTTTTTGGGTTCTTACTTTCAATGTTTTTAAGCTCGTTACTTTCAATTAAAAAGGCAAACCCGTCTCTGAGTTGCCTTAGTGGGTTGAGCACTTGGTTACGCTGCACAATATAAACACCCGCGGCTAGCATTACCAAAGCGCCAATAGCAAAGCAAAATACCCAAAATACGTTTTCTTTAAGCGCCCCTTGTGCGTGTTTTAGTTGCTGCTCTGCATTAATAACGGTTTTAGAGAGCAAGCTAATTTGCTCACGTAATTCATCAGTGCCCGCTTCACGTTGTTGGGATTGCGCTATTGTGTTGGCTAAATCGCGAGGGTAGCGGTTAGGCCAGCTTATAATTTCAGATTTTATTTCATCGGCCAAATCTTCAGCTTCTTCATCAAAAAATAAAGCATCTTCATCAACTTCACTCATTACACCTAAATTAGGGAGTTGCTCTATTTTAGCTGCTAACGCATTTAAATTAGCAATACTTTGCTGCAAACTTTGTTCAGTATTGCTGTCGTAGCTTACGATGAGTTGATAAGTAAATAAGGCAAGGTTGGTCACTTCGTTATAATAATCAGCGCCAAGTGTGTAATAAGCTTGTGCATCGCTATTTTGATTAGGGGATTTTTTTGCATAACCAATGAGTGACGACGCTGAGCCGGCCATTTGGCGAATTGCATTATCAAGTAACGCCGTTTCGTTGCCCGACAATTTTCCCAGCGCTCTGTACTTACCTTTAATATCGGTATCTAACGTACTTAGCTGCTCATTTAATTGCTCAGCAAGTACCCAGGGGAGCATTGCGAGTTGCTGTGTTTTCACTTGCTCAATTAGGGCTGATGATTGATTTAAATACTGGCTATCACCTTGTTCTAGATAACTGCCTAAGTCACCGGCTAAATCCACTAAAATCGTGTTTTTTAATTTACTGTATGCGCTGTCTTGTTGCTCAAGCTTAAGTAAGGTTTGGCTTGCCCAAAATAGTGTGATGGCCAATAAAATACTAGCAAGCGTTAGCAAAATAGCTAATAACCGAGTAAAAGAAGAAACGCGCATAAATAACACCCCCTATTGTTTAAGCGCGTAGACTATTAACTATTTATGACAATTTTATGTAACTCAGAGAAAACACGTATTTTTGCGGCAAATATACGAGTAAAGGCTTAGCGATCACATTATCAAACAAATTGACTTACTTTATATACTATTAAAGATAAGAAACGCGGATTAATTACAAGGTGAGAGTTTTATCACTTGGGTGAGTAAATTAAATAGCCTTAATACAGCTATTTATTAAAGCGCTGTGTATTAGCTAGCGCCAGGCACAAAAAAACCGCGACCAGCGCGGTTTTTATTTTATTGTGTTAATTAAAGGCCAGCACGGTCTTTAATTACAGCAATTAACGGTGAACCACCGTGGCCGTTGCCTTCAGCCCACGCTATATCAGCGCCATCAGACAGTGCGCTTTTTGATAAGTTTTTAACTATATACTCGCCAGAGTTAACAGCGTTACTAGCTACAGCATGACGAAGTAAGTTATTACCGTTACATTGAATAGCATCGTAAATATTGCGAATTTTTACACGTGAGCTCTTTAGTTTACTACGTAAACGGTTTTTATCATCAGCTGCGATATATTCACAAATAGATACTGCTAATTGGTCATTGGCTTTAGCAGGCACGGTATACATTAACGAACCAGCAGCAACGGCTGTAATAACAATTAGCTTTGACAATTTAAACATGAAACACCCTTTATGGTACTTTTTACCTATGTTGATTGTCTAATATTGTACCAACCTACTGTAAGTTTCGCAATAATGTTAATCTTTTTTATATAAAGTTACGAATTTATAACTATATTGATTCTTTTCATCGGGTTTATTTGACTGTTCGTCGACGTTTTTCCACGTTGCTACCGCTTGGTAATCTGGAAACTGCGTGTCCCCTTCAACCTCTAAATCTATAAAGGTTAAATATAAACGATCGGCACTTGATAAAAACTGCTGATAAATATTACCACCGCCAATAATCATTACCTCCTCTTCGGCTTTAACCAGCTCCAGCGCTGCCTCTGGGGTAGTAACCGTCTCTATACCTTGGGCGCTATACTGGCTATTACGGGTAATAATTATGTTACGACGCCCTGGTAAAGGGCGCCCAATTGATTCGAATGTTTTACGCCCCATAACGACAGGCTTGCCTGTTGTTACCTTTTTAAAATGCTGTAGATCGGCGGGTAAATGCCACGGCATTTTATTATCAAGACCAATTACGCGGTTATTTGCCATAGCGGCAATCATTGAAATTATCACATTAAATACCTAATACTTTATTCTTAAAAATATAAAAAAAGGAGCTTGAGCTCCTTTTTAAAAATATGTATTTATTAACGCTCGTAGACCACTTCTACATCGTAGTCGTCTTCGTCCCAGTCGTCCCAATCATCGTCGTCATTCTTGGTCGCTTTTTGATGGTAAGTATCCCACTTGAACTCAACTTCCTCATCTTCGATTTCTTCGAATTTCTCTTTAGGCATACTATCAAGTAACGCCATAATATCGTGAATTAACGGCTGAGTATTAAGCTTATTAACTGCAGAAATACGGTAAACGTTTTCTTCTTCACCTAGCTCTTGCGCAATTTGTTCACACAAGGCTTGCGCTTCATCTTCAGGTAACAGGTCTATTTTATTAAACACTAACCAGCGTGGCTTTTCTGCAAGCTTAGGGCTGTATTGGTGTAGCTCGTTAATAATCGCAAATGCATTATCAACAGGGTTCGAGCCATCAACTGGCATAACGTCGATCACGTGTAACAAAACACGACAACGCTCTAAATGCTTTAAAAAGCGAATACCAAGGCCTGCACCATCTGAGGCACCTTCAATTAAGCCCGGAATATCAGCTATTACAAACGATTTGTTAGCCTCTGGACGCACAACCCCTAAATTAGGAATCAGCGTGGTAAACGGGTAATCAGCTACTTTTGGCTTTGCTGCCGATACACTACGAATAAACGTTGATTTACCTGCATTTGGTAACCCTAAAAGGCCTACATCAGCAAGGAGCATAAGCTCTAACTTAAGATTACGAACCTCGCCTGGTGTACCCAACGTTTTTTGACGCGGAGCACGGTTGGTACTTGATTTAAAACGTGCATTCCCCAAGCCATGGAAACCACCTTTTGCAACCACAATTTTTTGACCATGCTGCGTTAAATCACCTAACGCCTCTTGGGTATCTACATCGGTAATACGTGTACCAACAGGTACTTTCACTACTAAGTCTTCGCCCTTTTTACCAGTACAGTTACGGCTTTGACCATTAGTACCACGCTCTGCACGGTGAAAACGCTCAAACTGGTAGTCAATTAGGGTATTTAAGTTTTCATCAGCTTGTAGATAAACACTACCACCGTCTCCACCGTCACCGCCGTCCGGGCCACCGTCGGGTACATATTTTTCTCGACGGAAAGACACGACACCGCTGCCGCCGTCACCAGCTTCTGCGCGAATTTCTACTTCATCTACAAACTTCATGATTACTCACTTTAGGGATTGGCTTTAATTTAACTATTATATACCCAAGCCAACACAAATGCAGGCTTGGGTATATATTTGATACATCTGAAAACAAAAAACCCCGCAAAGGCGGGGTTTTTTACTACCTTACTGATTACTCAGCTACGATAGTTACGTATTTACGGTTTAAAGGACCTTTTTGTTCAAATTGAACTTTACCATCTGCTTTTGCGAAGATAGTGTGGTCTTTACCGATACCTACGTTTGCGCCAGCGTGGAAACGAGTACCACGTTGACGAACAATGATGCTACCCGCTAGAACTGATTCGCCACCAAAACGCTTAACACCTAGGCGTTTGCTTTCTGAATCGCGACCGTTACGAGTACTACCAGCTGCTTTTTTATGTGCCATTTCTAAGTACCTCTAATTAAGCGCTAATGCCAGTGATTTTAACTTCAGTGAACCATTGACGATGGCCCATTTGCTTACGAGAATGCTTACGGCGTCTAAATTTAACAACCTTAATCTTCTCACCGCGACCATGTGAAACAACCTCAGCTGTTACTTTACCACCGTTTACGAACGGTACACCGATCTCGATTTTCTCACCATCAGCAACTAAAAGTACTGAATCAAATTCAACTGCTGCACCAGTTTCAACGTCTAATTTTTCAAGACGAATCGTTTGACCTTCAGTCACACGATGCTGTTTACCACCACTTTGGAAAACCGCGTACATAATTAACTCCGTCTGTGCGCCCTCAAATCGACGCAACTAAAATATTCTTCGATAGGGCGCGAAGTTTACGCTAATGCATAAAAACTAGCAAGCCTATTTTGTAATTAAAATGAATAAAAAGTAGCTGCATTGAGAGCAATTCAATATTTCCCCCATTTTATATTAAATTGCCCTGTTGCCAAGCGCTTTTTAGCGTAAAAATAAAATAAATTTCCGTGCAGTGATGCCTACTCTAGAACCTACTAACTGAATAATAAACAGCCACAAAAAGTCTATTAAATACACAGTTAAATACGCTAATTAAGCACTAATTCAGGTTTTTAACTCGGTTTTTTTAATGAATCGTCACAAAATATCGAGCTAGTGCATTTTTTGTTGTACAATCGGCGCCGTTCACACATAAAAATTGGCTCGGAGATCAATGGATATAAAAGCTATCCAGGCGTTAATCGAAAGCGATATGAATGACGTCAATCAACTTATACACGCGCAAATGCGCTCAGATGTGGCGTTAGTCAATCAACTTGGGCTGTACATCGTTAACAGCGGTGGCAAACGCGTACGCCCTATGCTTGCTCTATTGGCTGCAAGAGCTTTGGGCTACCAAGGTAAAGATCACATTACCTTAGCAACAATTGTTGAATTTATACATACTGCAACGCTATTACACGATGATGTTGTTGATGAATCTAACCTACGCCGTGGTACACCTACTGCTAATGCCGAATTTGGTAACGCTGCCAGCGTGTTAGTTGGGGATTTTATTTACACCCGCTCATTTCAGCTGATGGTGGGACTTGGTAAAATGCAGATTATGCAAGTACTTGCTGATGCAACCAATGTTATTGCCGAGGGCGAAGTATTGCAGCTTATGAATTGCAACGACCCTAACACTACCGAAGCAAGTTACATGCAGGTTATTTATTCTAAAACGGCTAAATTGTTTGAAGCCGCTACAGGGCTTGCGGCTATTATTACCGAGCAAGATAATAGTGTGCTAGATGCGCTTAACTTATACGGCATGCACTTAGGTACTGCTTTTCAATTAGTTGATGATGTGCTTGATTACAACGCAGACGCTGACCAGTTAGGTAAAAATATTGGTGATGATTTAGCAGAAGGCAAACCTACCTTACCATTAATCTATGCTATGCAGCATGGTAGTGATGAGCAACGAGCCCTTATTCGAGATGCTATTGAACATTGCAATGGTATGGATAACCTTGAGGCTATTTTAACGGCTTTAAAAGAAACCAAGGCGCTTGAATTTACAATGCAAAAGGCGCAACAAGAAGCTGATAAAGCGATAGCCTGTTTAGACTTTTTAGCTGAATCACAGTATAAGCAAGCATTAATAAGCCTAGCGCGTATTGCTGTAGAGCGAGATCACTAAGGCCATAGCCCTTAATTAGTAAAGGGTAATAATTTTCGAGCAATAAAAAAGCCTGCATATGCAGGCTTTTTTGTATGAAATTTGGCTATTACGCCATGAAATCGACACCTTCTTTGATGTCTTTTTTCAGCGTTTCAAGCATATCGTTTTTAGCTTTTTCTTCAAATGCGCTTAACTCGCCGTAAGAAATAATTTCTTCTACGCCGTTTTTACCTAAACGTACTGGGTGAGCAAAGTACTCTGCATCACCATTTTCAACAGCAACGTATGCGTAATCTACTACGTCTTCACCTTGTAGGCCTTTAACTAAAGACATACAAAAACGTGCTGCAGCAGCACCCATAGAAAGTGTAGCTGAACCACCACCCGCTTTAGCATTTACTACTTCAGTACCTGCATTTTGGATACGTGGAGTTAGTGTAGCAACTTCTTCTTCGGTAAAGCTTACGCCTTCAACTTGAGAAAGTAGAGGAAGAATAGTTGTGCCAGAGTGGCCACCAATTACGGGTACTTTTACTGATGCTACGTCTACGCCTTTAAGCTCAGCAACAAATGCTTCTGAACGAATTACGTCAAGCGTAGTAATACCAAATACGCGGCTTGCATCGTAAGTACCTGCTTTTTTGAATACTTCAGCAACGATTGGCACAGTGCCATTTACTGGGTTAGTGATAACACCCACTAATGCTTTAGGGCAGCTAGCAACAATGCCTTCTGCTAATGTTTTGATGATACCTGCGTTTACGTTAAATAAATCCGCACGATCCATACCTGGTTTACGTGGCATACCCGCTGGGATAAGTACGATATCACACCCTTCAAGCGCTTTATTTAAATCGTCTGCGCCAAAACCTGCTACTTTAACATCTGTAGGGATGTGTGATAGGTCAACCGCAACACCTGGTACAACTGGTGCAACATCGTAAAGTGATAATTCAGAACCTGCTGGTAAGCCTGTTTTTAATAATAAAGACAACGCTTGACCGATACCGCCTGCAGCACCTAATACAGCAACTTTCATTGGAATTCTCCGTAATTTGAGGTAGGAAATATTTGTGGCTCTTAAGATAATGAAATTAGCGACTAAAAACAAATTTATCCTGCTTATTTCAGGTATATTTTCGACCATAGTTGTAAACTTTGTTGGTTTATCGCAGCAAACTGGCAAGTTAACTAAACAACTGCTGCATAATTATTCATTTTTGTGTAGAATTTGCATTATAAATAACAAAAATGAATAAAGACTATGCAACCACAAGACAAACAAGAAGCACTGGTAAAAGCGTTTAAAGCACTTTTAAAAGAAGAGAATTTTGGCTCGCAAGGCGAAATAGTCGAAGCATTAAAAGAGCAAGGCTTTGACAATATAAGCCAGAGTAAAGTGTCGCGTATGCTTAGCAAGTTTGGCGCTGTGCGTACCCGTAATGCTAAACAAGAAATGGTGTATTGCCTTCCCGCAGAAATGGGCGTACCGACAGCTAAAAGCCCACTGCGCCAGCTTGTTATTGATATTATGCATAACGAGATGATGATTATTATTACCACCAGCCCAGGCGCAGCGCAGTTAATTGCTCGTTTGTTAGATTCTTTAGGTAAAGCTGATGGTGTTTTAGGCACAATTGCTGGGGATGACACTATTTTTATTGCGCCTGCAAAAATTTCTGAAATTGACATTACGCTTGAGCGCGTACGCATTTTATTTGATACGGTTTAAAGCTGCTTTAAAAAACTAACTGACGGCGCAAAAAACGCTGAGCCCATATCGGCTTGAGTAAAATCAAGCCAATGGTCGTAACACTCCCCTTTTCCTATGCGGCTGTTAAGTACCTTTTCAAACGCACTTCCCGATGCAGAGCATGTAATACTTAGCATACCTTGCTCATAAACATCGCCATACGGCATGCTTTGGTTAAGCAATATTGCTTGGCCGCTCTCATTTTTTAGCTCGCTTCTAGTGGCGTGGCTAGTATCTACCTTAGGCTCAATTAAAGTGTTATCTAAACGCGTGCGCCCCATAATATGCTCTTGCTCGCTGAGTGATAAATGCTGCCATACACTCAAGTCATGCTTATAACGTTGGACATGAATATAACTACCTTGGTGTTCAAAGCTGTCGGGCTTATTAACCAGTGCAGTGATTCGTTTTTGCCGCCCATGCGGGGTATCGCCTGCGTAAATAAAGCCGTTAAAGTCTCGCCCATCTAAAAACCTAAAGTTGCGAATTTGTTCAACCAGCTCTACATCGGGCGAAAACAACTTTAATATTTGCAATGCAAAAAGGTGATTAACATCTTCTCGGTCTGAGCGAATTTGGATAAATAAATCACAGGGCTGTACGCGCATAACAAAATCGCTGTGATTTATATTAGGAAAGCTTTGCAGCTCGCTTGGGATATATTCAGGTAGTATATGCGGCCAATATTGCGCGCCTATGGCCACCATGCAAGAGAGCATGGCCTCGGAGAACTGATCACTAAACTCTTCTTCAATTGCGCTTACGCGCTTTAGCTTTGCGCGCAATGACTCGTCTTGACCATCAAATACATTAAAAAATAAATGCAAACCGTGTAAGTTTGCTTCAGCACAAATCCCAGATTGCGCTTGCGCCATTGTTATTCCTTAGCTTTATAAAACACAGCGAATAACACGTTTGTTATGATTCGAAAAAATTCACCGTGTGAGGTTTTATTTTTATTATAACCTGCTCATTTATTTCAAATGACTGGCCATATTGTGCGGCAACTTCAATCTCTTGATCTGCAATTAAAACAGTGTAAACATAAGCCGAACCTATAAACCGACGGTTTAAAATGCTCACACTTTGAGGGTTATCAGCCTGCGTATTTTGCGCAAGCTCAATATGGTGCGGACGTATATACACCAGCCCTTTTATTGCATTGTGCTTATGTTCTTGCTGCGATTCCACAACACCATAAACGGTTTCGTATTCAGTTGCCGTTAACACTTCTGCGCCTAAGTATATGCCCTGACCCAGAAACTCTGCAACCTCCTTTGTCTTTGGCTTGGCAAAAAGCTGCTCTGGCGTACCTTGTTGGGCTATTTTTCCTTGGTGCATTATGGCCAACGTGTCCGAAAACGCAAAGGCCTCTTCTTTTGAGTGGCTAACAAACACCGCAGAAACCTGCTGCGCTTTAATAATGCGCCGAATATCAGCAATTAGCTCAAAACGCACTTGTGTATCTATGTTCGAAAAAGGCTCATCAAGGAGCAATAAGCTAGGTTTATAAGCCAGCGCTCGCGCAATAGCGACACGTTGCTGCTGGCCACCTGAGAGTTGATGAGGGTAGCGTTTTGCACATCCTGTTAAATGCACCAGCTCCAGCATTTCCTCTACCCGGTGCTGTTTTTGAGCTTTACTTATTTTACTTAGTCCAAATGCGATATTATCGGCCACACTGAGGTGAGGAAACAGAGCATAATCTTGAAACATCATCCCAATATTACGATGCTCTGGAGAGACAAATGTATCCTTATCGCTTACGCATTTGCCCTCTATAGATACACTCCCCTGCTTTACTTCAATAAGGCCAGCAATGGCTTTTAAGGTGGTTGTTTTACCGCAGCCACTGGCACCAAGTAAACACACTATTTCATCTTGGCCCACCGTTAAATCCAAATTGTTTAACACCGGGGTGCCATTGTAGTGATAACCTACACCTTGTAAATTTAAACGGCTCATTTAACTGTGTTGCTCCATAGAACGGTTAATAAAATACAAGGGGATCAACCCAACCAAAACAATAAATAAAGCGGAAATAGAAGCAAGCTCAAGCTGTTCATCGCTCACATATTGAAATACGTGTGTAGCTAAGCTTTCAAAATCAAAAGGCCTTAATAGTAAAGCGGCTGGCAGCTCTTTCATACACTCAATAAATACAAGTAATGCTGCCGTTAAAAGCCCTCGTCGTAATAAAGGAAGGTGTATTAAGCGCAATGTTTGCCCTTGGCTTTTACCCATAGATTGGCTAGCCATATCTAGTGATGGGCTAATACGCACAAAGCTCGATTCTATCGCACCATGCGCTATAGCATAAAAACGCACTATGTAAGCCACTATAATAGTGATAATGCTGCCGGTTAGTAATAATCCTATATCGAGGTTGTAGCTCTCAAGCGCTGTATTTATTGAGTTCTCTAATACGCTAAGCGGTAATAATACTGCAATAGCCAGTACCGTACCTGGCAGTGCGTAGCCGGTGCTTGCTAAGCGACCTGGTATTAAAGAGTAGCCTTGCTTTGCCACACGCTGATAAAAAACGATTAGTGTAGCAAGTATTATGCTGGCCACACTGACAATAATAGCCACTTTTAAACTTTGCCACGCGTAACTAAAAAATGCGGTGTTCCACGCTTTATCAAAGTAAGTTATTGCATAATTTAGCAACACAAACATAGGTATAATAAAAGCAATGAGTAAAATAACACTGCAAAATGACGTAGCCAACCATGCATGTTTACCTTTAAGTTTATACAACGACTCGCTATTAACGCCCGACTGGCGCTCAAATACGGCCTGGTTACGCCGACTAAAGCGCTCCGCCATTAACGCTAAAAATAGCAGTAACAACATAACGCCTGATATTTTTGCTGCAGCTGTGAGTGAGTAATAACCAAACCATGTATCGTACACTGCGGTGGTTAATGTGCTCACTGCAAAGTAGCTCACCGTTGCATAGTCGGCCATGGTTTCCATGCTAATAAGCGCAAGGGCAGCCACAATTGAGCCACGAGAGAGTACTATGCTTACCTTAAAAAAGCTTTGCCAAGGCGATAAGCCCATTAATTGGCTCGCTTGCACTAACTTAAATGACTGCTCTCGCAGTGCGGTTTTAAAAATTAAAAATAAATACGGATACAGCACAAGTGCGATCATCACCATAGCGCCGGGCAAAGTGCGAATATCAAAAAACCAATAATCCGTTGGCGAGTGCCAATCAAACCAGTCTCTAAGGGCAATTTGAACCGGGCCTGCGTAATCTAGCAAGTCGGTATACACATAGGCTATTAAATAGGTAGGCATTGCAAGGGGCAGCATAAGCGCCCATTCAAATTGCTTTTTTCCGGGGAAGGAGCAATACGCACTGAGCCAACCAAGCGGTAGCGCAATTGCACAGCTAAGCAGGCATACGCCAAAAATAAGCAATACGGTATTGGTAATATAATCCCACAGCACGGTATCCCACAGATGAGAAAATACTTCTGAGTCGCCTTGTAAAGATTCATATATCAAAAAAAACAGCGGGGCCGACAATAAAAGGCCTGTCGACCAAGCAAAGAGCTGCCATTTAGACAGCTTAAATATAAAATTCATTAAAGGTCGAACTTCACCTCATCTATTAGCTTAAGGGCTAACGGACGATATTTACTGATTTCATCGAGTGCTAGGCCATCTTCTTTAAAGCTCCCCCAAGATGCAACTAAGCTTGATAGCTCAACACCTTGCTTAACTGGGTACTCCATATTTACAGAGGCATACATGTTCTGTGCTTTGGTTTCGCTCATAAACTCAATAAGTTTAAGGGCATTATCAGGATTTTTTGCATACTTAGTAATAACAGCTCCCGATACATTAATGTGTGAGCCGCGATTTTGCTGATTAGGGAAATTAATATAAACAGACTCAGCCCATGCTTTTTGTTCGTCGTCTTGAAGCATTTTGCCAAGGTAGTAGCTATTTCCTAAAGCAAGGTTGCACAAACCTTCTTTAACCGCTTTGACCTGCGCGCGATCATTGCCTTGTGGCTTACGTGCTAAATTAGCTTTGACACCTTCTAGCCATGTTTTAGTTTTTGCCTCGCCATGGTGAGCAATCATCGAAGCAACCAAGCCAAGATTATAAGGGTGCTTACCAGAGCGAGTACAAATTTGCCCTTTATACTGAGGGTTTGCCAAATCTTCGTAGGTAAGTTCAGGTAATGCACCTAGGCGCTCTTTTGATGAGTACACATTACGTACTCGCTTAGTTAACGCCACCCACTGCCCACCACTATCTCTGTATGATGCGGGGATATTATTTTTAATACGATCGCTGTTAATACTTTGCGTTAAATTTAGGTCTTCTAGCTGAATGAGTGCACTAAAGTTAGATGTTAAGACTAAATCGGCTTTACTGTGTTTTCCCTCACGCTTAACGCGCTCTATTAACCCTTTTTTTGCAAAAACCACATTCGTTTTAATGCCCGTTTGTTTTGTAAAATCGTCTAAAATTGGTTGAATTAGAAACGGTTGACGAAAAGAGTAAATATTAACAACATCACTCGCAAATGCAGGTGAAATGCTAATAATACAGGTGAGTATAGCCAATGCAGTTCTCATATCAGTGTACCTAAATAGTCTTTATTTACAGGGAATTTTATCGCGATAAGTGAAAATATACACTCTTTACATAAATGTAAATAAGTAATTAATGTACAAAACAGAAATACTGCGTAAGACATCTCTTACAGGGGTGACAGCTAATGAGTAAAAAAAGCGATAACAACTAGTTAGAATTACTATAAGGTATTGTTTTTAATTAACATTATTAAAATTCTCATATTTTATAAGTAAAACTATTACCGTTTTAACCTATTTTAGTTGCATCAACACGCTACAATTACTTAATCAACCAAGCAGTGATGCTTATCGAGTAAATGGAAATGGACTGCTTACTCGAACAACCAATGATTAGGTTACTACGGACAACACGGAAATTAGGACAGGCTCAGGATGAGTATCGCAATGGATTGTTGCACAAAGGAACGTATCAGGATGATACAATAAGGATAACAACATCGGATAGTTGTTTAACAGGAAGTTACACGGAATTAAATGGACAGGCCCTTGAGGCAACGCAATGGAATTGTAAATTAACGGACTGCACTAGGACGTGCTAAAAGGAATGGGTAATAGTTTTTACCAATACAGGATGTACAGGGATTTAAAGGAGATAGGCCCGGATAGCCTAAATTACATAGAACTAAAAAGTAATATCGTAATCACATGGATAAGTAAAAATTGGAGTTGATTAAGTTCAATTGCAGGATGCAAAATTAGAAGATTCCGCAAGCGCGCCTAGAGATAGAGCGCGCTTTTCTTTGTCTAAAATTAAGTTACTGTGGCCTGCCCTTATTTCGCTTGCCAAGTAAGTACGCATCACGAAATTTTATAAAGTGTTGTTCAAGCTTTAAGGCGGCATCTTGCTCACCTGCGAGCGCTAACACCATAATGCCTACCTCAGCAGTGCCTAACTGATAAGCGTGAGGTGCAACGCGTAAACGGTAATCTGATAGTTTATCAGCCGTGATCGACAGCACAGGTAAATTATCAAGATACGGGCTTTTGCGGATCATTTTTTTAGCTTCACGCCAGGTGCCATCTAAAAATATAAATAATGGCTTTTTACCAGGCGTAATATTTACTTCGGTGGTTGCTCTGCCCGGCTCTACATCTTCAGCTGGAAATATCACCATAGGTTGATAATCAGCGTTGTTTAATAAGGCTAATAGCTCAGCATTTGGCGCTGTTCTATCCCATCTGAATGCATAGTTATCTGGGACTATTTCAGCTATTAAACGCCCTGTGTTTGAGGGTTTAAAACTTTCGTTATGATACATTAATAAACACACCCCAGCATCGCACTGCGCTTGCTCTACCCCCTCACATATACAGTAATGCTTAGCTATTAAACATTGCTCACAACGGTCCATTTTACCACCGCGGGCATTAAACTCACGGCGCGATTCGCTAATTTGCTGAGCACGTAAAACTAATACTGAGTTATGTTGGGGATTTTTCAAGGGGGCTATTACCTAAAATTTGTTCGGCGCGTATTGTAGCTAAAATAAAAGGGAATAGATATCAGCTATCAGCTATCAGCTATCAGCTATCAGCTATCAGCTATCAGCTATCAGCTATCAGCTATCAGCTATCAGCTATCAGCTATCA
>NZ_LKDU01000006.1:0-149721 GCF_001401855.1 Pseudoalteromonas sp. P1-7a
GGAGTGGCGGAATTGGTAGACGCGCTGGATTTAGGTTCCAGTATCTTAGGATGTGAGAGTTCAAGTCTCTCCTTCCGCACCATGTTCTTAATTAGAACTAAAACTCATCCAAATTTAAAGTTGGGATATCGCCAAGCGGTAAGGCACCAGGTTTTGATCCTGGCATTCCCAGGTTCAAATCCTGGTATCCCAGCCACTTTCTAAATTATCCTGTATTTTTCCTCATTAGCATATTTGTGTATAAATTCATTTATATTAACTGGCTTGCTAAAATAATACCCTTGTAAATAATCACAATCCATTAGCGTTAATGTTTGTTTAAGATCTTTATTTTCTATTCCTTCTGCAACTACTTTACAATTAAGCCGTGTGGCTAAAAACAATGTCGACTCAACAATCGCATAATCAGCTATTTGTGTAAGCATATCTTTTATGAATGATTGATCTATTTTTATTTGGCTTACAGGCAACTCTCGCAGTAATACTAAAGACGAAAAACCAGTACCAAAGTCATCTACACTAAATTCAAACCCTCTATTATTTAAATTTTGCATCATTGTGCGAGCGGCTTCTAGGTTTGTCATCATAGCGCATTCGGTTATTTCAAATATAATCGCGTCGCTTAGTGTTGGGTCATGCTTTACTAGCTCTTCAACAAACTCGTAAAACTCTGGGCTTTCTAAATCTTTAGTTGAAAGATTCACGTGCAACTGCCCTATAAAGCCAGCTGCTTTTAACGCTTTTAAATGTTTTATTGTTTCGAGCAGTACCCATTTTGAAATATTCAATATCAGCCCACTTTGCTCTGCAATACTAATAAACACTTCAGGGCTGATAAACGAGCCATCGCTTTGCGGCCAGCGTATTAATGCCTCTGCACCATGTACCTCGTTAGCTTTAGCATCAAAAATAGGTTGCAAGTAAAGCTCAAACTCATGGTTCTGAATCGCTTGTTTAATACGCGAGGTCATATTTGAAAGCTCGTTAGCACGAGCGCTCAGCGCCTCAAAGTAATGTACGTACAGTTGGTGCGTAGCTTTGGCTTCATGCAGTGCTAAGTCAGCTTGTTTTAATAACTCATTAGCATGCGACGAATGATTAGCAAAGGTGGTTATCCCGACAGTAACGTGGACACGTAAGCTGTGCTCGTAAATGTGAAATGGATGCTTGGTTGATTTTTTTATCGCTTCAATGCATAAATCAACAGTCTCATTAGTTGAGTCATCAATAATAAGTGCAAATTCATCGCCGCCCAAACGATATAGCTTAGCTATGCCGATAATATTATGACTGAGAGTTTTCGAAAAAATGCTGAGCAACATATCCCCTACTTTATTGCCGTATGAGTCATTAACAGACTTAAAGCGGTTTAAATCTATCAGCATTAAATAAAACGAAGGCTCGTACTTAACGTGTTTGTTAAGCACTTGGAAAAACTTTTTTCGATTAGGAAGGCCGGTTAAACTGTCGTTTTCGGCAAGGGTTCGTTGGCGCTTTGCAAAGCGGTCTATTTTTAAAATACTTTTATAACTAAGCTGAATAACTAAATATACAAAAGCCCCGCCGCCAAACAAAATGAGTGATACACTCGTTGCAATAAAGCCGTCAATATCGTTATTTACAAAATAATAAAGCACATACCAATAACCCACTATAAAGCTAAAAATAAGCGCTAGTAACAAAATCCACGATACACGGTTAGTTTTTTTACAAATTTTTATTGTAGGCACAATACTAAGCGTTAATAGCAAAGCGCCAACGATGAGTATAAAAATAAAAAAATTATCCACAAACACACTACTTTTATTTGATTAGTAGTTTGAGTATGGCAAAAAAATGTAATAACGGAATAAATTAATAGCAGATGTTCTAGTTACGTCAGAAGGGGAGTGATTGGCTGTGCATTTGTGCAGTTAGCCAATCACTTAAGTTGATTTAATTAAGCTCTCCACTAATGGCATATTTTAATACCCAGTTTTTTAAAGGACCGGTATTGTTAGCCATTTTTAAAAACTGACTACGCGCCCATTTAAGCGGCGTAATGTGATTAGAAAAACCAAAATAACACGCATCCATCATGCTCATCATTAACAGATTAGCCTTACGGCGGCTTCGCTCGTACTCTTTTAGCTTTATCGGGCAGCCAATATCATCAGCACCTTCAAGCTCCTGTGCCAGAGCAACCACATCTTGAAAACCTAAATTAACGCCCTGCCCTGCTAATGGATTAATTGTGTGTGCTGCATCACCCACTAGCACTACTCGCCCATTAGAGTAATTATTTGCATGCTGGCGAGTAAGCGGAAATACCGCATGGCTTTGTACCTCAAAATCGCCAGCAAGGGATGGAAATTTATTTAAAATATGCGCCTTAATTTGCTCAGCCGTTAATCCTTTAAACTTTTGTAAGGTGCTAGCGCTGTCGTACCAAATTAAATTTGCGTAGGGCGCCTGCATCGGTAGAAATGCTATAGGGCCTGTAGGGGTAAATTGTTGCCATGTTTTTACTTGCTGCGGCGCATCAAGCTTT
The DNA here is from genome assembly GCF_001401855.1 of Pseudoalteromonas sp. P1-7a. Classification (NCBI taxonomy): domain Bacteria; kingdom Pseudomonadati; phylum Pseudomonadota; class Gammaproteobacteria; order Alteromonadales; family Pseudoalteromonadaceae; genus Pseudoalteromonas; species Pseudoalteromonas sp. P1-7a. Next base: position 2,531 of record NZ_LKDU01000006.1, read on the forward strand.
ATTAGTACACCCATGCAATGCTGCTGATATTGCCACCCCGTTACACCAATATTAGCTTTTGCACGTAGCTGTGATTGCCCACCATCAGCTGCTATAACTAAATCAGCAGTATAATGGGTATCGCCATAAATAAGGGTGATTGACGCACTATCTTGCTTAATAGCCGTTAAGGGAGCTGATTGCTCAATAACCTCAATGTTATAATGTGCAAACTGCTGCCAAAGGCTTGCTTGTATTAAATTGTTTTCAATTAAGTGGCCTAGGTGCGAGGTATTAATATCATCACAATCAAATAATAGGTTGTCGCCACCACGTTCAAACGCTTCTAACTGCTGATAAGGCGCTAAACGGTTTTGCCTTAAAATAGGCATAGCCCCTAGCTCATCCAGCAAGTTTTCTGAAAAACGATTAATAGCCGATACTCGAATATCTACTTGTTCACTTGCTAAAATAGCGTCGGCGTTTATCAGTTTTTTTTCTATTATTTGTACTGATTTTCCTTGCTGAGCAAGCTTTATTGCCATGGCCGCTCCGACCATCCCTGCGCCTACAACAATCACTTTGTTTTTAGTCATGTTTTTCATCATTTGGTTAATACGTGAAACTGTTTTGATTGTACCGTAACTCACAGGATGTATGCGAGAGTATATAACTATCACGCTATTAAACTGCCTATGTATTGATTTGAGATCACAAACATGAAAACTATACTTGGATCTGGGCGGGTATCCAGCTAAAATACGCGTCCTTTAAGTGAGCAACCTTGCTCCTTAATCCCGTTTTAAGCACATTTTTGTGCCACTACCGAATTGAACACGAGGCTATATTTCAATGAGCAAAAAGCTGCATATCAAAACTTGGGGTTGTCAGATGAACGAGTACGACTCTCAGAAGATGGCTGATCTTTTAGATTCAACCAACGGCTACCAGCTAACGGAAGAAGCAGCAGACGCCGACGTTATTTTACTTAATACCTGTTCAATTCGTGAAAAAGCGCAAGAAAAAGTATTTCACCAATTAGGCCGCTGGAAGTTGTTAAAAGACGACAAGCCAGATTTAATTATTGGTGTAGGTGGGTGTGTTGCCTCACAAGAAGGTGACTCTATTCGCCAGCGTGCCCCCTTTGTTGATGTTATTTTTGGCCCGCAAACTCTGCACCGTTTACCAGAAATGATTAAACAAGTGCAAGGCGACAAAGGCTCATCGGTGGTTGATATTTCGTTCCCAGAAATTGAAAAATTTGACCGCTTACCAGAGCCAAAAGCAGAAGGCCCGTCTGCATTTGTATCAATAATGGAAGGGTGTTCTAAGTACTGTACTTTTTGTGTTGTACCTTACACCCGTGGTGAAGAAGTTAGCCGCCCATTAGATGACGTATTATTAGAAGTTGCACAACTTGCTGAGCAAGGCGTACGTGAAGTAAATTTACTAGGCCAAAACGTAAATGCATACCGCGGTGAAACACACGATGGTGAAATTTGTTACTTCTCTGATTTAATTCGTTACGTAGCAGCAATTGACGGTATTGACCGTATTCGTTACACCACTTCGCACCCGGTTGAATTTACGCCAGATATTATTGATGCTTACGCCGATGTACCAGAGCTTGTAGATCACTTACACCTACCTGTGCAAAGTGGTTCAGACCGTATTCTTAATTTAATGAAACGTGGTCATACAGCGCTTGAGTACAAATCAACAATACGTAAACTACGCAAAATTCGCCCTAATTTAAGCATGTCGTCAGACTTCATTATTGGTTTCCCAGGTGAGAGCAAAGCCGACTTTGAAGCCACCATGAACCTGATTAACGACATTGGCTTTGATATGAGCTTTAGCTTTATTTACAGTGCGCGTCCAGGTACCCCTGCCGCCGACTTGCCTGATGACGTATCAGAGCAAGAGAAAAAAGAGCGCTTATACCTACTACAAAATCGCATTACGCAAATGGCACAGCAAATTAGCCGCCAAATGTTTGATACAGAGCAACGTATTTTAGTTGAAGGTCCTTCTAAAAAGAACCCAATGGAATTACGTGGCCGCACCGAAAACAACCGTGTAGTTAACTTTGTTGGCCCACACACAGTGATCGGTCAGTTTGTTGATGTACGTATCACCGAAGCGTTACCAAACTCTTTACGTGGCGATTTAATTCGTACAGAATCAGAAATGAACTTACGTCGTGATGTTGCTCCTTCAGCTATTTTAACAAAAGCGGCAAGCGTGGAGCCAAAAATCGATACAACCAACGAAATTGGCGTAGCTACTTTCGTACCGTAGTTGTATAAATTCATTGCGCCAGTAACGCTTACTGGCGCACCCGAATAGGAAGTAATTTTGAGTAATCAGTTAAAAACATTAGAGATTTATTTAGAACCTGCCGACAACAAACGCCTTTCTTCTTTATGTGGACCGTTTGACGAAAATATCAAACAAATTGAACGCCGCCTAGGTGTTGAAATAATCCACCGCGACAACTTTTTTAAAGTAACAGGTAAATTGCACTCAAGTGCCGCGGCCGTAGAAATTTTAAAAAACCTTTATGTTGATACTCAGCCTGTTCGTGGTGAAATTGGTGAAATAGAGCCCGATGACGTTCATTTAGCCATTACCGAATCAAAAGCCCTAGAACAAGACGTGCCGCAAAGTGCCTACGGCAAAGAAATGTTTATTAAAACCCGCCGTGGCGTAATTAAACCCAGAAACGATAACCAAGGTTTGTATGTTGCTAATATTTTGCACCACGACATTACCTTTGGTATTGGCCCTGCCGGTACAGGTAAAACCTACCTTGCTGTTGCCGCCGCAGTTGATGCCCTAGAGCGCCAAGAAATTCGTCGAATATTACTTACCCGCCCTGCGGTAGAGGCCGGCGAAAAACTAGGTTTTTTACCAGGCGATTTAAGCCAAAAGGTCGACCCATATCTGCGCCCGCTTTACGATGCGCTATTTGAAATGCTTGGCTTTGAAAGAGTAGAAAAACTGATTGAAAAACACATTATTGAAATTGCCCCACTTGCATACATGCGTGGACGCACATTAAATGATGCATTTATTATTTTAGATGAAAGCCAAAATACCACCGCTGAGCAAATGAAAATGTTTTTAACCCGTATAGGCTTTAACTCTAAAGCAGTAATAACGGGTGATATAACACAAGTTGATTTGCCACGCGGTGCGCGCTCAGGCCTTCGCCACGCAATAGAAGTACTTAGCGATGTTGAAGAAATTAGCTTTAACTTTTTCCAATCGCACGACATAGTTCGCCACCCTGTAGTTGGTCGTATTGTAGAAGCCTACGAGCGTAATGACGAAAGCGAGCGACTAAAGCGTATAGAAAAGCAAAAAGCCAAAGAGCAACTTGCCGCTCAACAGCCGCCGTCGACTAAAGAGTAATATTGTGAGCACCGAATTAGATTTACAAATAGCGTGTGAGTTTGACAACCTCCCAAGCGAAGAACAATTTGCACTGTGGGCCGACAAAGCCCTGAGTAAGTTTCGTGATGAGTCTGAGCTGAGCATTGTTATAAGCGATGAAGCCCAATCACAACAATTAAACAACGACTACCGTGGTAAAAATAAACCAACTAATGTGTTGTCGTTCGAATTTGAAGCACCGCCAGGCATTGATTTGCCATTAGTAGGTGATTTAATAATTTGCCCAGCCATTGTATTGGCCGAGGCAATCGAGCAAGAAAAGTCATTTCATGACCACTTTGCCCATATGGTTATTCATGGATGCTTGCATTTACTTGGATTTGACCATATAAAGAGTGAAGACGCTTTTGAGATGGAAAGCATAGAAAAGCAATTACTTGCAGAGCTAAACATAGCTGACCCATACCGGGACGAAATTTAAATTAACGGAGCATTTAGACGCAATGAGCGACGATAACTCGCAATCTAGCCAGGGTTCTTCTGGCAAAACGTGGATGGGCCGCATAGCCCAAATGTTGCAAGGGGAACCCCAGAATAGAGAAGAGCTGGTTGAAGTAATTGCCGACGCGCAAGAGCGTGACGTAATCGACCCAGAAACCAAAGAAATGATTGAAGGTGTGCTTGGTGTATCCAAGCTTAAAGTGCGCGATATAATGATCCCGCGCTCACAAATGGTCACACTTGAGGTCGACAGCCCCCTTGAAGATTTGATCCCCATGATGGTCGACTCCACCCACTCGCGTTTTCCGGTGGTGTGTGAAGACAAAGACCACGTTGAAGGTATTTTGCTCGCAAAAGACTTGCTGCCGCTTATTTTAAATAAAGATGAGCACCTACCCTCACTGCGAGAATATTTACGCCCTGCCATGGTAGTGCCTGAAAGCAAGCGCGTAGATACCCTACTAAATGAGTTTCGCCAGCAACGCTATCACATGGCAATTGTCATTGACGAATACGGCGGTGTGTCGGGCCTTGTCACCATTGAGGATATTCTTGAAATAATCGTTGGCGAAATCGAAGATGAGCACGACGAAGAAGAGGATCAACAAGACATTCGCCAACTTGCTAAGCATGTATACGTAGTACAAGCGCTCACCCCTGTTGATGACTTTAATGAGTACTTTAAAACAGGTTACAGCACCGATGAAGCCGATACCATTGGCGGCACGGTACTACACGCATTTGGCCATATGCCAAGTCGCGGCGAAACAATTGAAATAGACGACTATCAGTTCAAAGTAACTAATTCTGATAACCGTCGTATTTTACAACTGCAAGTCACCGTTCCTAAGGTTGATGAAAACGACAGTGAAGAAACTACTAACTAAACTCACCCTGTTAGTAAAAGATAAAAAAGCATGGCTCGCACTGGTTGCGGGCCTTATTTTAACTTTTGGCTACGCCCCTTACCAAATTTGGCCCATCGCATTTTTTAGCATTGCCGCCATTATTTTTTGTATCAACCCAAACAACACAGGTAAAGCGCACGCAAAAAGCGCCGCTAAATATGGCTTTATATTTGGCTTAGGCTGGTTTGGCGCAGGTATTAGCTGGGTGCATGTATCTATTGCCACCTTTGGCGGCATGCCGCTTATAGCATCGATCTCGTTAATGGCTTTACTGTGCTCATATTTAGCGCTGTTTCCAGCACTCGCGTTTTGGGCTGCAACTCGCTTTGCAAGCGGCCCTAAAAGCATGGGTGCACTGCTCATTGCCACCATAGCCATGAGTGAATATTTACGTGGGCACTTACTAACTGGCTTTCCGTGGCTAAGTTTTGGCTATACACAAACAGATGGCCCGCTCAGGCTACTTGCGCCCTTTATTGGCGAATTTGGCTTAACGCTTACCTGTGTAGCTATTGGTTTTGCCCTTTACAGGCTCACCCAAAAAGAGTTTAAAACCCCACTAATAAGCGCAGCCGCTTTAGCGTTACTCGTTATTGGCGCATTAAATACCGGTAATAATCGCTACTCTGGCAAAGAAATGTCGACCTTATTGGTGCAAGGTAATATTAAACAACACCTGCGCTTTGAACCCAGTGAGTTTTGGACCACCATGAGTAAGTACCAAGACCTAACGCGCCCACATTGGGATGCTGATCTTGTGGTATGGCCCGAAGCCGCGGTGCCCGAAATAGAAGCCCTGGCCGACACCTATTTAGCCAATTTAGACAGCGCGGCCTCGTTTAATAAAACCGCGTTAGTAACCGGTATTGTTGACTACCAGCTCGACACCAAAACCATTTACAACACCCTTATTGTGGTCGGTAATAAAGAGCACAACGACGAGCACGGCCATTACCGCTACCTAGACAAAAACCGCTACCGTAAGCACCAGTTGTTACCTATCGGCGAATTTGTACCATTTCAGGATATACTACGCCCTATAGCACCATTGTTTGATTTACCTATGTCATCGTTTACCCGTGGCGATAGAGTGCAAAACAACTTACGCGCCAATGGCTTTAACCTGCTGCCAGCCATTTGCTACGAAATCGTGTTTGCCGATTTAGTGCGCGGTAATTACCAAAGCGACTCAGACTTACTCTTTACGGTAAGTAACGATGCCTGGTTTGGCGACTCCATCGGGCCATTGCAACACATGCAAATAGCCCGCATGCGCGCATTAGAGTTACAACGCCCGCTGGTACGTGTTACCAACAATGGCGTAAGCGCCGTATACGACCCAATAAGCCACACACAGCAAACCATGCCACAGTTTGAAGCGGCGACCATGAAAGCCAATATAAAGCTTATACAAGGCGACAGCGTATACAGCCAATATGGCAATGTGTTTGTATGGGGATTTGTGTTGTTATTAGTGATTGGTGGATTTGGGGTTAGATTTAGGAAATAAAATAGGGTTGATAGCTGTGTGAAAACAGCTATTGAAAGAAAGGTGTCCTGTTGGGGTTCGCTTCGCTCTACCCAACCTACACAAATTACTTTTTAATCCAACCTATGCTTAAAATATAGCGAGTACCTTGCTCTATTTTTAATACTTGGTGCCGCTCAATATCAGGCCTGAAAAGTTTAACTCGGCTGTAATTCATAATTGGATTTTCACACAAAAACTCACCACCTTTCGCAGCATGCTTCAATACAATATTAAGCCTAAAATGTCTGCCAGTTTTAACTTTATCGGTATGCGGTTTTATTTCACTCCCCTGCGGGAATTTAATTAAGTAAGCATCAAATTTAAAAGGGAAGAGCATGTAGCACAATAACATTTTATCGTAGCCCGACTTTTGTCGGCCACGTTGCCAACTAAATAATTTATTTGCCATAAACTACACTTTCACTTGTTCTTAAAATCCCATAGAAAGAATATCAAAACCACTTAAATTTCAGTTTGGCTGAGTGTACTCTGCTCGCCTGTGGTCTTAGTAGATTGCAGTGAATATCAATATAGCTACTCTTACTTGGTTCTATAAACATGTCATCGCTTTTGCCTAAACAATTTCCAACAAACTTTCCGTTTTCATCAAATGTGGACGCAATAACACCACCAGCATAAATGCTTTCGTTGGTTGTATTTTTTAACTCTGCAGTAATTCTTACGCGCCCATTTTCTTTAAAAATATCAGAAAGGGTAAGTTTGTAATCATTACTTAAATCAGACGCGCTATCTAATGCTTTATTAGAAACCAGCTCTTTAAATCCACTATCCACCTCAGCAGCTATGGTAAGCGCGTATACACTGATGCCACCTAGCGTTGCTATTACAAACCCTACTCCCCAAAAAAAGCCTTTTAAAGTCTCATTAAAATTAGTACTCATTTAGTTCCTTTTTAATTTTTTACCACTGAATTTCATTAACGATGTATCCAAAGTAACTTTTTTCACCGACTAAGTTTATTCTCTTATTTCTAATTTTTTGTAGCTTGTGCGTATCTAAGTACCATCTAAATGAGCGTTCCTCGCCAGAGGATAAATCAATAAGGTTTAACCTTATACATTGCTGCTCATCATTTATAGTACAGGCACTTACATCGGTTAATAAATATTCTTTAGAGCATGGTTCCCCTAAATTATTTTCAGCATAATATAAGATGGGAACTACGCTTAAATTCCATAACGCTGTATATATTAAACAAGGGTACATCACTATCAAAAAACCTTTTACTAACTTACTGCCTTTAAAAAAGTGATTAGTCATTAAATAATTAAAGTTGTCATCACACCCATACTTTTTAAATAATGTATATATTACTGCCATGCTTAATATAGGTAATACTATCACCTCTATAATATGTAATTTTTTATTTGCAATGAAAGACGGATCGTTAAACTCGTACCACGTAATAAGTAACGCTAGATAACTCGTTAGTACGCATGCAATTAATAAATATACAAAGCTTTTATGAAGCTCTTTATGCTTTACATTTAACAATTAAAGTCTCATTTAATTTTTATGGTGAAATTATCTTTTAAGTATGCTTTTAAACCCATAATACCAGCTAAGCGCTGCGACTGTGCCATGAGTTTCATCTTCAAAGTAGCGTTGATTTATAACTAGATCATCGCTTGAGTGTGCTTTTAACTTTTTAGCGAATGCTAAGCCCCACTGGTAATTTGCTTTACCAATTTCGCCAAACGCTTCGCCGTTATTTGCAAAGGTAAAATATACATTGCCATTAAGCGGCTTATTTATAAGCTGTTTCTCATCAAAATAACGGTTTAGGTAGTTGTTATCCCACAGGTAGGTTGCATCAATAATTAAGTAATCTGTAAATAGCGCATGATTGCTAAGCAATACATAGCTGGCAAACAAGCCGCCAAAAGACTCACCTATTAATACGCGTTTAGTTGATGTTCGGTAATTTTTATTAATCAGTGGAATAAGTTCTTTTTCAAAAAAGGCGCTGTAGTTTGCAGCGTTGCCAATATTTTCAAACTTTTCGAGTAGCATCCCGTTAAATGTCCAATCAACATTGGTTGGGGTAAAATCGCGCTCTCTTATCGCATTTTTACTATTTGGAATGGCGACTATAATTGCTTGCTGTATTTGCTGCTCAAGCCGCTGAGTACTAAGTGCCTCGACTAGCCCGGCTACGGCTTTTAGATGTGTGTGGTCACCATCGAGCAAGTAAATAACTGGGTATACCTGGTTGGGGCTTTGATTGTAGCTTGGCGGTAAATAAACGCTAAAGCTGCGTTGTTCACCTAAAATAACGGACTTAAGCTGATAGGTTTTGGCTAAAGTAATAGGCTCTGAGGCATTTACATTTATTGTAAAAAATAAATATAAAAATATTATTGATAAGACTTTCATACATATCCTTGTATTAAATTAATAGCAAACCAAGAAGAAACGCCCTTCTTTCAACAATCAAAACACCGCTTTTATCACTATGCTATTCCTTAGCTCTTGAGGCTAACTTTTTATATATTGCATCTTTATCGCGTTTACCAATTGCGAGTACATACACCACAACTTCGTCATCAATGACTTCATAAGCAAGGCGGTACCCTGCCGTACGCAATTTTATTTTATAAACATTATCAAAGCCGCGTAGCTTTGAGGCTGGCACGTGGGGGTTATCTAAGCGCTCAGCAAGTTTCTTTTTAAACTGGCTTTTAAGTGATGGCGCGAGTTTTTCCCACTCCTTTAAGGCTGCTGGTAAAAACTTTAACTTATAAGTCATCTATATTAACTTCAACCGCTTGAGATAAATCGCCTCTGCGGCTCTCAACAACTTTAGTTAATTCATAATCATCCAATTGTTCCATTAGTTGCTCATACATTTGTGCAGGCACTAAGTACGCTGCAGGCTTATTATGATTTAATATGGCTATTGCAGCGCCATCTGCTTCATTTAAAAGCGCGGTTGGGTTTTTTTTAAGTTCTGAAATACTTGCTGAACAATCAGCTAAAACCTGTCTCATATAACACCTATAAAGAACTAAATTAAGATCTTATTTTAGCCCTTTTTTTATCTAAAGCTATATATTTTATAATTACTTATTTTCTAAGTAGTTTTTAAAGTCTCTTCTAGCGTTTGTGTATTTACAACCTGGTTCACACTGCCCTGAATAACCACTGTCGCTGATATTTTATCTTGAATGGCTTGCCTGTTTGGGTCCCAATATACTTGTAAAAAGCCTAATAAGCCCGTGGCAAAACCAGCGCCGTAACCGCCGTATCGGCCAAAGCAATCAAGCATACCTAACGGCTCACCGCTTAGTGCTACTACGCGGATATTACATACTTTTTTACCTGGTGTTTGTCCGCGCCATAATAACGAGAACAACGTAAAATAAACGGCGGCTCAACCAAAGCCAAGGCCTAGGTCTTGAATAATGCCTTTGCCCCACTGCAAAATGCTGGTGACAGGTTTGGTTTTCTCGCTTTTAGTGTCTGCTTTTTCAGTGATATTGCTTTTATGAGTTATTTCGCCCGAAATACTCTTTAGCTCTGTCTCATTATTTTTAAAATCATCTGCCGCAACGGGCTCATCATCAGATATGGCCATTAAGTGCAATAATGTGCGCGTAACTTCAATCCCTCCTACGTTTTGCATTTCAGCAAGCGCTGGCAATTGGCCAACTAAATTAGCACGAGCAACGCTTTGGCAAACATCATCGCAGTTTTTATTGTCGTCTGTTTGCGTTAAATAGGTGCGTATTATTGCTTTATCATGCACGCTTAGCTCATCGTTTTGCTGTGCTTTTTCTATTTGAGATGTTTGTATAGCGGTATCGCCTTCAAAAAAATCTATCGCTAATGAGAGCACGGTGAGTGCGCTTACAAATAAAAAGCTCGCTGCAAAAAGTTTTAGGGCTCTGCGCCAAAACGATGACATTTTTGGCAGGTATTGCTGCGCAGTGCCTTTATAAAAAGCCATGGCAGCCACAAAGGCAATTAAAGTGGCGCTTAGCTTAGCGGCCATAAATATCAAAGTGACATCAATAGTCATCGCCATTGCACGTTTGCTTGGGCTCGCTAATGGAATACCTAATAACGCTTGGTCAATTTTAAAGGCATATGGGGTGATCACGTCTTTGGTTTCAGAGTCTGATAACGCGAGTTGCTCTATCTCTTTGGTTTTCATTTTTATTTTTATGTTTTTAAAGTGGGTAAGCTATTTAACTTACGCGCTTTTTATTTTTATATCAATCCGCTTAATTAAGTGATCTATTTTGCAGATTGGTATTAGCTCAAGTTAAAAGTATTGATTTACCGGCATAAAAAAAGGGCTGCATACATGCAGCCCTTAAAATACTTTATTTATAAATAATTAAGCGGTTGGGTAATCGGTATAGCCTTGCTCTGCGCCACCAAATAAAGTGTCGGGGTTGTGGCTATTTAGCGGTTTACCTTGCTCTAAACGTGCTGGTAAATCTGGGTTAGACACAAACGGGCGGCCAAAGCCAATCATGTCGGCCCAGCCTTGTGCTAGGGCTTCATCGGCGCGCTCTTTGGTGTATTTACCTGCATAAATTAATACCCCGCTGTACGCTTTACGAATAGCCTGTTTAAACTCCACACTCATTAAAGGGGCGTCATCCCAGTCGGCTTCAGCAATATGCATATAACCTACGCCAGCATCATTTAGTGCGTGTGCCACGGCCAAATATGTTTGCTCTGGGTTATCGTCAACCGTGCCGTTAAGCGTGGTAAGTGGCGCAAGCCTTACACCTACTTTTTGACTGCCAATTGCATCACTTACTGCATTGACTACTTCAACTAAAAAGCGCAAACGGTTTTGTACACTGCCACCATATTCATCAGTACGCGCATTTGATTGCGAGTCTAAAAATTGGTTAATTAAATAGCCATTAGCGGCGTGTAGCTCTATGCCGTCAAAGCCTGCGTCTACTGCATTTATGGCCGCTTGGCGAAATTCGCCTATTACGTGTGTAATATCTTGCTTGCTCATCTCACGCGGTAACTGAGTATCTACAAAGCCAGGCTCGCCGTTAGTATCTACAAATACTTTTACGCCTTTTGCTGCAATGGCCGATGCTGATATTGGCTGCACGCCCCCTGTGTTATCGCTGTGTGTTACTCGCCCTACATGCCAAAGCTGAGCAAACATAACGCCACCAGCGTTATGTACTTTATTAGTTACTTTACTCCAGCCTGCTACTTGCTCGTTTGAATAAATACCCGGTGTCCAAGCGTAACCTTTGCCAAGTTTACTAATTTGTGTGCCTTCGCTAACTATTAACCCAGCACTTGCGCGTTGTGCGTAGTAAGTGGCCATTAAATCGTTTGCTATATCGCCGGGCTGCGTGGAGCGCGAGCGTGTCATTGGTGGCATAACAATGCGGTTTTTTAACGTTTTACCTGCAAGTTCTATTGGTGAAAAAAGTAATGTCATAATGCCTCCTAAGTTTGATGGCGCTCATAGTAACGCGTTTGAATAAATTCAAAAACAACAAAAAATGCAAAATAGTTTTGTCGAATTTGCAATAAAAACGAACGGTTACTAATCCTCCAAAATTATATCTATTTCCTTACAAGTACCTAGTAAAACTACATTCATTAAAAAAGCATACTACGGCTAGAATATTTAATTGATACAATATAACATACCAATAAATACATATTAGTAAGTAAAATTAAATGATAAATAAACTGCCCGTCACAGTGTTATCAGGCTTTTTAGGCGCTGGTAAAACAACCGTTCTTAGCCACATTCTTAACAACCGCCAAGCTAAAAAAGTGGCTGTTATAGTTAACGATATGAGCGACATAAACATAGATGCCGCCACTATTAAAAACGATATATCGCTCAGTCACAGCGATGAAAAACTCGTAGAGATGAGTAATGGCTGTATTTGCTGCACGCTGCGTGAAGATTTACTGCTTGAGGTAAGCAAACTTGCAAAAGAAGGTCGTTTTGATCATCTCGTTATTGAGTCAACCGGTATTTCTGAGCCACTGCCTGTTGCCGAAACATTTACCTTTGCTGATGAAAATGGCGTATCGCTAGGAGATATTGCCACTCTTGATACTATGGTAACGGTGGTTGATGCGGTTAATTTTTTAACTGATTACGAGCAAGCTAACGACTTACAAGATACAGGTGAATCCCTTGGTGAAGAGGACGAGCGAAGCGTTACCGATCTACTTATTGACCAAGTTGAATTTGCCGATGTAATTTTAATAAGTAAAACCGACTTAGTCACCAAAGCACAATTAAATAAACTCACAGCTATTTTAAACACACTCAATACCCAAGCTGAAATCATCCCTATATCAGCTGGAAAAGTTGATATTAATAAAGTAATGAACACCGGCCTTTTTGACTTTGAACGCGCAAAACAAGCCCCTGGCTGGCTTAAAGAAATGCGCGGTGAGCACATCCCTGAGACTGAAGAATACGGTATTAGCAGCTTTAATTACATTGCCCATCGCCCGTTTGACCCTGAAAAGTTTTATACGTTTTTGCACGGTACTGAGCAATTTGGCAAGCTCATTCGCTCTAAAGGCTACTTTTGGCTTGCCACACGCCCGCTATTTTGCGGCCAGTGGAACCAAGCAGGCGGCATTGCCCACTATGGGTTTGCAGGCATGTTTTATAAAGCCATCCCTAAAAAAGACTGGCCAACCGATCCTGAGCTACTTGCCGATATAAACAGCAAATGGGTAGAACCCTTTGGCGATATGCGCCAAGAGCTGGTTTTTATTGGTCAATCATTAAATAAGCAAGCCATGATTAAAGCGCTAGATGACTGCCTACTGCCTGAAGATGCCGTACTTAAAGGTAAAGATTTTTGGAGAACCTACAACGATCCGTTTCCAATTTGGGAGGAATTATAATGAACGCCCTAGCTCCTTTATCAGCGCAAGTAAAACCCACCGAACCACTACATAGACGTGCAGCTATAAATAGTGATGCCAACGTGCTACCGCAAATTTATAACGAAAATATCAACATTGCGGTTTGGCAAAGAAACCTCGAAAGCACATTAACAGAGGCGGTTAATACGCTCATAAATACAAATGCATTAAAACCACTTGAACTTGCACTATCGCCCGATAATGCGTTTGATCAATTAATTAAAGCGCTAAAGCCAACAGAACAAAATTACAATGAAGCTAAAGCGCTATGTGAAGATATAGCCCTACTCATTGAAATGTTTTGCTGCTTGTTTGATTTAAAACGTGCGGGTTTAAGGCTAAAAGTGTTAAACAACCCCATGTGCCCGCGTTTTCATGTAGACAAAATTCCATGCCGACTAGTAGCAACTTATCAAGGGGTTGCAACGCAGTGGCTAAATCACAGCGATGTAGACCGCTCAAAATTGGGGGCTGGTAATTTAGGTAAGCCCGATGAAGAGTCTGGCTTATTTACATCAACCAGCCATATTAATCAGCTAAATCAAGGCGATATTGCCCTACTTAAAGGTGAATACTGGGACGAAAACGAAGGCGCAGGCTTAGTGCACCGTTCACCACCGGTCGCTGCAAACGAGCAACGCTTATTGCTCACCCTCGATTTTATTTAAAATTTGCTTCGGTGATAAACTAGTGCGCGTTTATCACCCTGGTGATTACATTATACAAGCCTTGCGTATTAACCGGTTTAGAAACAAAGTCATCCATACCTACGCTTAAACAACGCTGCTTATCATCTTCGTAGGCATTAGCAGTAATCGCCACAATAGGGACATGAGCTTTAGTGTTTACCTCATTAGCCCTAATCGTTTGGGTACATTCGTAGCCATCCATATTAGGCATTTGGCAATCCATTAAAATTAAATCAAATCGGTTGCCTTCAAGTACTTTCAGCGCTTCTATACCGTCGGTTGCCATTACTAAGTTTGCCTTAGTGGGCTCTAACATTTTTGCAATTACTTGACGATTTATGGGGTTATCTTCAACTAATAATAGTGTTTTATCGTTCAAATTTGGCAGCGACTGTTGTTGTTTAACGGGCTTTGGTTTGTTTGACTGTGCTTTAGGTGCACTCACGTAAAACTTGAGTATGCTGCCTTTGCCAGGCTCGCTATTAAGGGTAATTTCACCCTGCATTTTTTTTATTAACCCTTGGCTAATCGCTAACCCTAATCCTGTACCGCCATATTTACGTGCAACACCTACATCTGCTTGTGTAAACTCGCTAAATAACAGCGCTTGTTGATCTTTTTCAATACCAATACCGCTATCGGCTACACTTACTAAAAGTTGCCCATTTTCATAATCAAACGATAAACGCACAAAACCGCGCTCAGTAAACTTATACGCATTAGAGAGCAAATTAATAATCACTTGGTTTAAGCGAAGATCATCTACTTTTACGCAATCTGGCAGTCTGTCACTTTGCTCAACAATAAACTCGACTTGATCCGAACTTACAATAGGCGAAAACAACGATTTTATATTGGCAATAAACGGCGCAAGATTAGTAGCCCGCGGGCTTATTTCCATTGCGTTGGCTTCTATTTTAGAAAAATCTAAAATGTCGTTTAAAATTTTCAGTAAATTTTGTGCACTTTTTTGCTGTGTATTTAACAGCTCACGTTGCTCATCAGTTAATGAATTATCGCGCAGTAACACCTCTCCCATGCCCAAAATACCATTCATAGGCGTACGCAACTCGTGGCTCATGTTCGCTAAAAACTGCGATTTAGCTACATTGGCTAAATTAGCCCTATTCACCGCTTTTTTAAGCTCTGTAGTTTGCTCAGTTACTTTGCTTTCTAGCTGCTGATTAAATTCGCTAAGTTGAGTATTTAATCCTTGGTTTCTGGTATTAGATGCTTGCAGGTTTTCTATTGAACGCTGGAGAGCGTTGGCCAATAGTTCAAATTGCTGCTGCAATTGTAATACTTCATGCCAACTGGAGTCTGTATTAAACGTGTGCGTTTTGGTTTTACTAAAACTTTGCATTAACGTAGTTAAACTAGTAATTGGCTGAACTAATAAATTAGCAAGTTGGTGTATAAAAATAACCACTAAAATCATCAGTATCGCACTTAGCAAAATGGTAGGAAGCCACGCTTTTGCCACCGCCATACTTAAATGTTTACGGTTGTAAAAGGTAATAACTTGCCAATTGTTTTGCGAGTCAATATACCGAGAACTATGGTACACCTCGTTTTTAGTTGAACGAAATAAGTTTTTATCACCTAAATTACTGGTGTTAAAGCCTTGTTCGCTAAAATGGCTCAGTATTTTAAATTCATCAAGCGAGCTAAATACCACCTTTTGATGCGCATCTAGCACCACTAAGTCGCCCGTGTACTCAAATAAGTTGGGTATAAATCGCTCCAAGCGATCTAGCTTTAAAGACCCTTCTACTACACCATAAAACGTGTTGTTACGATAAATAGGCGCAGAGAGCGCTACAATAGCCTCATTACCTAGGCCGCGCCCTTGAAACACACCACTGGTGTAACCAAGTGGATGGTCCTGCGCTTGAGTAAAATACCCTCTGTCTTTAACGCTGCGCTGCGCAAGGCTAAGCCCTTTAATTAAATCGTTAGGCGAACTAAGCTCTACAAAGCCATCGGGGTTTGCATACAAGCTGGTGGTAAAACCTGGGAATAAAAACATGAGTCGCTCAAGCTGCATCTTGCTGGGGGTCCCTGCCCCTATGGCATCGCTACTCATAACAATGGCGTTTCTATGAAATGCTAAATAATCATTTAATTGCGTGCTAATAGACTCGGCTTTTTCTTCTAGTTGAGCGTTTACTTCATACTCTAAGCGCGCATGGTGGTCGTTAACTAAAATAACACTGGTTAGCAATACCACTAAAATAATAATGACACTAACCACATAGCTTAAAATTTTTGCCAGCGGCCGCCCCTGATACGCACGGCTAGCGTAAGGTACAAATACGCTAAATAAATCAACCACTGCTAAGCTTATTAGCGCATTAATTAAGTACTTTGATATGGCGACTATGAGCGTTAACCAAGCTAAGCCAATAACAAATTGGCCTATAACCCATACAAAGGGTAAACCTATACATAACCAAAATACGCTGCCCAGAGGAAGGATAGGTTTAGAGCGGCGTAAACAAAAAACATAAAGCCAACAAAGCTCGAGTAAATACACAATACTCGGCCAACAATGGCCCCACCTATAAAGTAAAAAGCCAGAAACAATGGCAAGGCTTAAGCACGCGTAACGCAGTCCAGTAAATACCAAGCTGCATAAAACAAACAATTGCCCAAACAAAAATTCGGAGCTGTCGAAAAAATACAATGGCGAGAGATTTACTAACCCGCCTAATAACCCTAATAAAACAGCGAGTGTCCACTTACTTCTTTGTGGCATTAATTAACCTTGGGGCACTTTGTTAACACTTTACATGTTAAAATTAATGTAATTTTTACATTATTACGTACAAGACAAAGGTTGTCTAGCTGCAATAAATCAGGAACAGGTAAACATTACACCCTATAAAAAACAAACAACCTTAGGTAGCAAAATTATTTAAAAGAAAAGGTGTGCAATTAGCCGGCAACACATAGGTAGGTTATTTAGCGCTTATAAACACCATCAAAAAGCGTGTTATATGTTTTTACACTTACTCTTGTTATGACTTCCACTTAAATTTAACTTAATATCTTTAAGCAGAGGTTTAGCATTCGCGATTGCTAAATAGGCATTAGCTAATGTTTCTGGTCCTGCACAATAGTCTACATCGAGAATCACCGTTGAAACATTTACTGACTGTAATTTATCCTCTAGCTCAGAAAAAGTGAGTTTCGCGTTGGAGTTGCTAGTTAAATAATTTGATTCTTTTACATAAATAGTGATTGTTTCATCTGCTAGTGCGGTAAACGGCAAGAATAAAAACAATGTGATTGTAAAAATGATCCGCATAAAGCCTCCGTGGTGTACTACGCCTAAAAGCACTAAGCAACAATTGGATTTGTGATACTATAAAAGCCGTTGCAATTGGTAAATAAGCTAAAATGCTTTACTACCCAAAAGTAGGAGAAAAATGAAACACAGAGTAACAACAAAAACACTTTTAATACTTTAAGTAAAATAAACAACTCACCGATTACTTATGTTTATAACGTTCTGTCAAACAGCTTATTATGTGTTTAATTCACTCATTCTACTTTTTATACTTTCTGTATTTATATGCTTTTTAATATAGGGCCACTGTTTTAAACTTGCTTGAAGTGATGAAATAAACCCAATGACTAAACCAAGTAAAGATGAGCACGCAACAACCACAATTGTGCTGATTTCCTTGTTTTCGCCGAGTTGAAGTAAAATTAGTATTACAAGAGCTAACATAAGCCATAAGGCTGGGTTAAACCAAGCACGCATACATAAAGGTGGTCTATCATTTTCTATTTTAGTTAACCAACTTTGGAGAATTAATTTTTCTTTATTCATTAACTAGCCTCAAAAAAACACCCAACAACTTTGTCTCGACATTTGTCGTTTTATAAATTGAAAAATGTTCATATATAATAATGCATTAATCTTAGCTCTCGAATAAGTACCTGTAAATAATAAGTTAATACAGATTCAAAAGTTACTGATGTAGGAATACCCCCAAATGAAGAAGCAGTAATATTAGATAAACAACAATCGTAATGCTTAATATTTAACGGTGTTAGTAATAGATAATTTAAAAAGGAATGTATTTTCACCCAAATGAGGAATTTGGGTGGCAGTCTTACCAGCCACATCTCGGCACACACGTCACAAACTGTGGCTGCTCCCTTCCGGGCCTGACCAGGTTCGCCTGCTAGTGTTGCGAGAGGACCAATAAGACTACCATTGAGGGCCTTGGTTGGCGCGGGAAGGATTATCTCTACTTTTGGAGTGTTATTCAAGGGATAATCAAAAAAGAAAGTGCGATTGCATACTTCATATACAATCGCGGTTAAAAACAGCCTTTAATGCCTATTAATTACGCTCTAACTCGGCTTTAATTTTACGCAGTGCTGCTTTTACTTTTTTCATGTTTTCTGGGCCCATACGTAATAGCTGTTTTTGTGCAGCCGGTAATTGCTCCCATTCAGAAAACGCATACTGATAAGTAACCGAGTCACGCAGTAGCGGTAACTCGCCTTCTGGCTCCGGTGTATCGAGTAATAACTCAATAGCATCTTCTAGGGTTTGATTAAATTCATCATCGCCGTAACCAATTTCACTGTACGCGCTGTTGATTAATGGCTTGTATTGCTCGTACATGCGCACAGCTTGGGCGGCGCTCATGCTCGTAAATACTTTTACATACGGGGTGTAGCGCTCGTAGCTATTAGGGTCAATAGTTAAAATATCTCCTTCGTTCACGCTAAATTCTTCTTCTGGCTTAACTACGGGCGTATGCTTTTTAGCAATTTTGCCTTTGGCAATGTTATCTATAAATACAACACCACGGCGAATTACATCGTCGGTGACCATTAGGCTCATTACAGAGTCGCTTAGGTATTCATCCATTTTAGCAACCACTACGGTGTCGCTTTCATCAAGGGTTGGTAATGGCTCAACTTCAGGCTCTGGCTCAGCAGGACGCTGCGCTGGAACTGCAAGTTCAGCTGGTTTTTCTGGCTTTACCGAAGGCGCTTCAACCACAGGATCGTTTTCAGGTTTAAGCTCCATTACCGGTTGCTCTTTAGGTGTTTGCTCTACCTCTGTACGAGTTTGCGGCTCATCAGTGGGCGACAGCAAAACGAACGCAGCGGCACACACTAAAATGATTAGAATAATAACGGCGAATAAAAAATTGTTTTTAGGCGGACGTTTTTGAACATCTGACGCTTCTGGTTTATCTGACATACAAACTCCATAAATTTAAATGCATATTATACCAATCCGCAATAATACTTAATCATTTTGCGGGGCTAAACGTGTCACTACCTGCGTTAAAAAATTCTCATTTAGAACAACTAAATAGCAAATTTTTTGCCTAGCTATCAACACGTTTTTCCAGCCTCAAAATAGATCACTTAATTAAGCGAATTGGTATTACTCAGAGTACCCTGAGTGGAAAAAATTCACTATTGGTAATCACTATTACTTTTAATATAGGCTTTAGTATATAAACCTACACTTACTAATTAGAACAACCAGCCATAGTAACTCAGTTATTCTTTGATTCTTCTAGCTTAAAGACTTAAAGTTGATAAATAAAGAAAAGACGTTAAGCAGTTCAAGCATCACTATGAAAATCCAGCAAGTTGACCCACATAAACCTAAAATAGCCCTATTACTTACAGGTGGTGGCGCTCGCGCTGCTTATCAAGTAGGCGTGCTTAAAGCGCTTGCCCATAGTATGCCCCGCACCGCACCATTGCCCTTTAGAATTATTAACGGCACTTCTGCAGGCGCGATCAATTCTGCAGCTTTAGCCTGCTATGCCTCGTGTGCGCATTTGGCGGTACGCAAGCTTGAGTCGGTATGGAAGAACTTTTCAACGTCTATGGTCTACAAAAGCGACTTTTTAAGTGTATTTGGCCATATCGCACGCAATATATTAACCAGTTTTCAGTCTGAGCACATAAACCATCCACCTGGCAGTTTGCTAAATAACCGCCCTTTACGTGGTTTATTAAACGAAATTTTAGACTTACACCGCATTGAACGGAATTTACACCGCAATTATTTAGAAGCGATTTCTATTACGGCTTCAAGCTATACAACCGGTGACTCCGTTGCGTTTTTTCAGTCAAACACTAATAAGCCCTGGCAACGCGCTAAGCGAGAAGGGCGCCCAATGCGCATTAATGTTGAGCATTTAATGGCATCAAGTGCTATTCCTATGGTGTTTCCAAGTGTGAATGTGTTTAACCATTATTTTGGCGATGGCTCTATTCACCAGCTTTCACCACTCAGCCCATCTATTCACTTGGGCGCCGAAAAAATATTTATTATTGGTGTAGACCAGCCAAAAGAGTCTCACCCTGCAGGGTATTCGCCCCACTACCCTGGGCTTTCTGCTGTGGCTGGCCATTTACTCGATAGTGTATTTAGCGACACCATGCAAGCCGACCTTGAGCGCCTTGAGCGTGTAAATCGTACTTTGGGCCTGCTTCCGGCGCGCGACAAACATCAAGAGCTAAAACAAATAGATACCTGCATTATTAACCCATCAAAAAACTTTAACGATATTGCCGCGCAATACTACAGCGATATGCCGTGGGCTATTAAGTTGCTGCTGCGCACAATTGGTGTAAAAAAACATTCGCAATCAAGTTTAACTAGCTATTTATTATTTGAAAAACGCTACACTCAGCACCTTATTCAAATTGGCTACGAAGATGGCATGAAAAAGCTCCCTGAAATACGCCAATTTTTAGAGCTAGACTAAAGCAGTTGCTTTATTCAAGCCCATCAAGAAGGTAATGCTCTACTCGCTCTACCCGCCTTGGTTTACCTTGCAGTACCAGTACATCGTTTGCGCACAATGTGGTGTTGGTTGAGGGGTCGTCTATTTCTTGCCCCTCTCGGCGCAAAGCTTTTACGGTCACGCGGCGTTTAGATAAGTTAAGCTCGTCTATTGTTTTATCCACCGCATAGGCTTGATCCGGCAACGCAACTACGTGTAAGTATTCCAAGCGCTCAGAGGAGGTTTCTTCGCTGTCTTTAAAATAGCCGGCGTAAAAACTTTGCATAAGCGGGTAGCGATTACGGCGCTCTTTACTCACACGGCGCACAATGCGTGTCATTGGGACGCCCGACATCGACAACACATGTGAAACCAACATTAAGCTTGCCTCTAGCGACTCAGGTACCACCTCAGTAACACCGAGCTCTTTTAAGTTGTTTAATTGGCTGTCATCGCGGGTTCTTATTAGTATTTTAACGTTGGGCGCCAGTTGCTTTATGGCATCTATAACCACGTGTGCGTGCTCAAGTTCTGTAAAGGTGATAATCACTAAGCGTGCTCGCTCTACCCCTGCGCACTTTAAAATATCTTTTTGTTTTACATAGCCAAATATTACCGGCTCACCTGCAGCTTTGCCCTCTTGTACCAAAATAGGGTTACTTTCTATGGCAACGTAATCTATGGCTTCGGGTTTTAAAAATCGCGCTATAGTTTGTCCTACGCGTGAAAAGCCGCAAATAACCACATGATCGTTATATAAAGTGCTACTTTTAGGCTCGCTTTCCCTCGCCATACTGGGGTGATCTAAAATGCCTAATTGCTTTAAAATAAGTGGGGTTTTATCAATTAAAAATGGGGTTAGCGCCATCGAAAGCACCCCTAAGGCAATTAAAAATGAGGCTTGCTCTGAATTTAATAACGCATGCTGACTTGCCAAAGCAATAAGCACAAAGCCAAATTCACCCATTTGCCACAGCATAATGCCGCACGCCAGCGAGTCTTGATTGCGCTCATGCATTAATCGGGCACTTAAAGCCAGCACGGTAATTTTTAATATTAATAAACCAAATAACGCACCGATAATTACTACCCCGTGCGAAAGCACAAATAAAATGTCGAGCTGCATTCCCACAGTGACAAAAAACAGCCCCATTAATATATCGCGAAAGGGTCTTATATCGGCCTCTAGCTGATGGCGGTAATGGCTCTCTCCTAGCATCATGCCGGCTAAAAATGCCCCAAGCGCCATAGATAAACCAAACATGTAAGTTAAAAAGCCGGCAAATAACGCCACCAAAATAGTAGTAAGTACAAACAGCTCATCGGTTCGTACCTGCGCTATTTCTTTAAATACTTTAGGCAACACCCATTTACCAATCGCCCACAGTAATAAGCACACAAACGCGCCTTTTGTTAGCGCAAATGCCAGCGCCCAACTAATACTTTGCGAGTCGCTTGAGGCAAACAATGGCAAAATAATAAGTAAGGGTACAACGGCAATATCTTGAAACAGCAATACGCCCACCGCCAGCTGGCCACGACGCTGATTTAGCTCGCCTGTTTCTTTTAATAGTTTTACTACCACAGCAGTTGAAGAAAGCGCCATAATTGTGCCAATGGTAAAACTGGTGAGTAAGGAAAAATCTAAGCAATATAAAATAATAATGAAGAGCAAGCTGGTCACACCAACTTGTAACGAGCCCAGACCAAACACAATATTGCGCATAGCCATTAGCCGCGATATAGAAAATTCGAGCCCTAAACTAAACAGTAAAAATACGATGCCCAGCTCAGCAATAAACTCTATTTCGTGAGATTGAGTAAGCCAGCCAATGCCATGGCTACCGGCTAAAACACCCGTTGCTAAATACGCTAAAATAGGCGGCAAGCCAAGGCGCTTAAAAAACCATACAAAAAGTACCGCCGCCACTAATAAGCCAAAAATTTGAGCGTTTATACTTTGCAAACTCGGCCTCCAGCGTCAATAAAACTAGGAAATGAGCCTTAAATATAGCAACCATATGTTTATCAAGCAATTTTAAAATATGGCATAAAAATAGCTTAGTTATTGCAAAGTAACACCCTGGGGGAAGATTTTAATGGAAAATGTCCATATTTTGACACAACGCGTGTCTGGCCGCGGCGATTTTTTGCCGTTTTCGGCAGAACAAACACACACAAACGAAACAGCGGCAACGCACGACTTAGTTACTGAACTGCAAACAAGCCTTGTAATAGAAGATGTATTGGCTATATATGCAAAATTTGCCAAACAACTACTTAACTTTTCAGGGCTGCAGTTTCAATCAACGCTCGGTACTGCACAAACCTCAGACAGTAACACCAATGCTAGCCCATACTCTTACGATTTAGCTATTGGTCGTGAGCATTTAGGGCAGCTAATTTACTTTAGCCAATACCCTATTAGTAAGGCAATTGAAGCTAAATTACGTGCCTTGCACAGCGCCCTTGTATACCCACTGCGTAACGCAATGATGTATAGCCGAGTGTTAAAGCTTGCTACAAAAGATGCGCTCACCGGATTAAATAACCGCAGTCAATTTAATGACATTTTATCGCAAAAGCTCGAAAACTGTCGCCGTTACCAACGCCCTTTTAGTTTAATGCTGCTTGATTTAGATAACTTTAAACAAGTAAATGACAATTATGGCCACAAAGTAGGTGACGATGTATTGAAAGAGTTTTCGCAGGTACTTTGCAGTAGCATACGTGGCACCGACTCTGTGTTTAGATTTGGTGGCGATGAGTTTTCTTTAATTATTGAAGACCCCGAATTCACTACAAATAAAGTGATTGCTGAGCGCATAATGCACTTAGTCAGAAACTCAAGCTTAATGGCTAAATACAAAGTAACCACCAGCATTGGTTTTACCCTAGCCAATAGCCAAGATTGCGAAACAGAGATATTCGCTCGTGCAGACAAAGGCTTATACAAAGCCAAAGCATCAGGACGTAACTGCGCTAAAGCCTATTAATATTTACGTAGCTGAATTAATAAAAAAGCCTAGCTTCCCCCGCTAGGCTTTTTTATTGCAAAAAACTTCATTCTAAAACGTTGCACTCATAGCTAAAGCCTTACAAATTAGGTTTATTTATATCAGCAGGTTTAACTAATTTATAAATAAGCAATGCTGCACAAAAGCCAAAAAAGAAGCCACTCACTAAATTTAATAATGCCGCAATACTTGCAAGCGGTGTTAATAATACTAATACCAGTGGAATACTCACCCCTAAAATAAAAAATAACCCGCCTTTGCCTAGCCAATAAGCAAGTAATAAAACGGCCGAAACGATGCCGCCGGTTACAGCATAACCAAGCGTAATAATATTTAGCTCTAGCAAT
Organism: Pseudoalteromonas sp. P1-7a; assembly: GCF_001401855.1. NCBI lineage: Bacteria > Pseudomonadati > Pseudomonadota > Gammaproteobacteria > Alteromonadales > Pseudoalteromonadaceae > Pseudoalteromonas > Pseudoalteromonas sp. P1-7a. The sequence continues at coordinate 26,599 of NZ_LKDU01000006.1, forward strand.
ACATTGGCTATAACGGCAACTAACGCTGTTATTACCATGCCTATAGGTGCTTTATTAACTAACGATAAGCCTACATGTGGCTGTTGACTCATTTATTTACACTCCCAAAAAATACCATTTTCGTCTTTATGCTTTTCACTTACAAAATATCCCACTACTTGTACAAGTTCATCGTTATAAAATATTAACGGCACACGCCCTCTTAGCCATGGGGCTACTTTTGCATCTTTAAACCAATGTTTAAGCGTATTGCTTCCGGGTTTATTTACTGGCCTTATACGCACACTATTGCAATTAAAGCGCACTGTTACTTGTTCATTAGGTAATGGGGCTCGCAGGCCTTTACCTTGTTGCTTTATTAATACGCGCCCATCATTAAGTAAAAGCTCATTATCTGTTAGCGCTTCATCAGCTAAGGGTGTGTGTGGTGTTACAAAATACAAAAAACCTTGATGGCGACGTATTTGCCCCTCACTTAAATCAACTTGCATTTGCGCATCAGCCTGCGCATTTATGGCTTGATTAATTATTTGCAAAAGCTGCTTTTGTGAGGGCATGACTTGGGTAAATAAGCTAAGCCAAGCACGCACTACATTAGTTATACGCACATCGCTGTATGTGGTTATTTGGCTAACACTCAATGCTTGTTGGGCGTTTATACTTTGTTTTAAGTCAAGCTCAATGTATTCATCAAGTAGCGCTTGTTGTTGCTGTAGTAACTCAATGCTACGCCCTGCACAGTGCTCAAACCCTCTAAAACGCTTTGCAAGTAAAGGCACTACACGTGCACGCAAAAAATTACGATCAAATCGCTCATCTGTATTTGAGTCATCTATAATATGCGTAATATTAAACTCTGTGGCAAAGTGCTCTATATCACTGCGCGTAATACTTAAAAGCGGCCTGTAGCATATTCGCCCGCTAGGTAATTCACGCAATTTTTGCATTGCGCCTAACCCTTTTAAACCAGAGCCGCGCTTTAAACGCAGTAAAAATGTTTCTATTTGATCGTTTAAATGCTGCCCTAGCAAAATAACACTGCCCACGGGGCTTAGCTCATCAAGTGCTTTGTAACGTGCCTCTCGAGCTTGCGCTTCAAGACTTGTTCGTGCTTGTGGGTTTATTGTTACCTGCGCGGCATTAAACGGAACATTTAGCTCAGTACATACGTTTTGGCAAAAGCGCTGCCAGTCATTAGCGTATTGGCTTAAACCATGATTAACATAAATCGCGTTTACGTTTAACGTTGGTATTTCTTGCTTTAGTAAATGCATTACATGAAGCAACACCACTGAATCCACGCCACCCGAAAGCGCCACCGTAAAGTTATACTGCTGGTGCTTAAAAAAGTGCACAAGGGCCTGTTTAACATGCTGATAAATGAGTGAAGCTTGCATGGATACGCTTTAAATTTAATGTTTGCAGTATTTTAAAACAAAAAAGCCGCATAAGCGGCCTTTTTTAATAATAAATGCAATGATTAGCTAATTAGCAGTAACCAAACGACATTAAACGTTTGTAGCGTTGCTCTAGCATCTCTTCAAGCGATAGCGCTTGTAAGTCTGCAAGGTCGCGCTTTAAACGTGTTTTTAAGTTACGTGCCATAGCATCGTAATTGCGGTGTGCACCGCCTAAAGGCTCTTCAACTAAATTGTTAATTAAATCAAGCTCTTTAACACGCTCTGCTGTAACACCCATCGCTTCTGCAGCTAGTGGTGCTTTGTCTGCGCTTTTCCATAAAATTGAGGCACAGCCTTCTGGCGAAATTACTGAGTACGTGCTGTATTGCAACATGTTTACTCTGTCGCCAACACCAATGGCTAATGCACCCCCTGAGCCGCCTTCGCCAATAACCGTACAAATTGTGGGTACTTTAAGTGCCGCCATTACTTTTAGGTTACGTGCAATTGCCTCAGACTGACCGCGCTCTTCAGCGCCAACGCCTGGGTATGCCCCTGGCGTGTCGATAAAGGTCATAATTGGCATTTTAAAACGCTCAGCCATTTCCATTAAACGTAAGGCCTTGCGGTAGCCTTCTGGTTTTGGCATACCAAAGTTACGTTTAATTTTTTCAGCTGTATCACGGCCTTTTTGCTGGCCAATAACCATAACTGGCTCGCCATCTAAACGCGCTACACCGCCTAAAATAGCCGGATCGTTTGCAAAAGTACGATCGCCTGCCAACTCGTCAAATTCCGTGAAAATGCGCTCGATATAATCTCGAGTGTAAGGACGCAACGGATGACGCGCTAACTGCGATACTTGCCAAGCGCCTAAATTTGAGAATATTTCCTCTTTTTGCTTAGCGCTTTTTTCTTTTAGTTTGCTGACTTCCTCTTCTAACTCAAGGTCTAATTCGCCAGCGCGGCTTATGCTTTGTAATTCTTCAATTTTTGCTTCTAATTCTGCAATCGGAAGCTCAAAATCAAGATAATTGAGGCTCATGCTCTAAACTACCTAATCAGTTAAATTCTAGTTCTACATCTTGTGCCGCCATAAGTGATAACTTGTGAATTAAGTCGTCGCTGGGCGTAACACACCATTCGATCCCTAGGGTTAATTGGGCCAACGCATCGGGGCGCTGGTAATAAACCTTGATCGGACACGTTCCCATTTTATAAGGTTCGAGTACTTTTTGTAATTTATCGAAGAAACCTGCCTCGATTTGCACCATGTTCAGCGTCATTTTAATCGCTTTGAGGCGTTTTTCACGCGCTTGAGCAATGGTGTTTATTTCTCTGGCGGTCATTGTAATGCCACCGGAGAAGTTATCAAAGCTGACCTGTCCAGATATTACCAAGATATTGTTTACTTGAAGCATTTCTTGGTACATTTCGAACTGTTCAGGAAACAAGCGTACATCAATACGGGCGCTCTTGTCATCTAAAGTTATTAAGCCCCAACGATTTCCTTTTTTATTAATTAAGGTCCGCGCTGAAATAACTAACCCCGCCGCTGTAGAGAGTACATCACGATTAGTTGGCTGTAAATCCACCAGCTTACCGCTGGTGTAATGTCTAAGCTCGCGCCGATACTGATTTATCGGATGCCCTGTTAAATAAAGGCCTAGGGTGTCTTTTTCGCCATCAAGCCACTGGTTATCGGTAAGCGGCGTGGCTTTTATAAAGGCTTGTTCAACTTCATCAGGCTCGGTAGCCAGTAAGCCAAATAAATCGCTTTGCCCAAGTTGCTCAGCTTTGTTGTGCTGATCGGCTGCGCGCATGGCATCTTTTAAACTTGCCAGTAATGTTGCGCGCCCTGCTTGAGTTTTCTCTGGCCCTAGTTGGTCAAGTGCACCGGCGTAAATTAATTTTTCGGTTACCCGTTTATTTAAGCGTTTTAAATCTACACGGGCACAAAAATCAAATAAGTCTTTAAACGGGCCGCCTTTTGCGCGCGCTTCTAAAATGGCCTCTACCGGCGCTTCACCTACACCTTTAATAGCACCAATACCGTAAACAATTTCACCTTTGAGGTTAACCGTAAACTTAAATTCTCCGGCGTTTACATCAGGCGGTAATAAGGTGAGCTTCATGTTTTCGCATTCATCCACCAAGATCACTATTTTGTCGGTGTTATCCATATCGGCCGACATTACCGCAGCCATAAATTCTGCCGGATGGTGCGTTTTCATCCACAGCGTTTGGTACGATACCAGTGCATACGCTGCCGAGTGAGATTTATTAAAACCATAACCGGCGAATTTTTCTACCAGGTCGAAAATTTTAATTGCCAGTTCGCCGTCTATACCATTATTGCGAGCGCCTTCTTCAAAGGTTGAACGCTGCTTAGCCATTTCTTCGGGTTTTTTCTTACCCATTGCACGACGTAGCATATCGGCGCCACCAAGCGTATAACCTGCAAGTACCTGGGCAATTTGCATTACTTGTTCTTGGTACAAAATAATGCCGTAAGTAGGCTCAAGTATGGGCTTTAAGCTTTCGTGTTGATATTGGGCATCGGGGTAAGAAATTTCTTCTCGGCCAAGCTTACGGTCAATGAAGTTATCTACCATGCCTGATTGCAGCGGGCCTGGGCGGAACAAGGCTACCAATGCAATCATATCTTCAAAGCAATCGGGCTTTAATCGGCGTACGAGGTCTTTCATGCCGCGCGATTCTAGCTGGAATACCGCGGTTGTTTCGGCGCGCAGCAATAGCTCTATACTTTTTTTATCATCCAGTGGAATGGTGTTTATATCAACGGGGTCTTTACCTTCGCGCTTCATTCGCTCGTTGGTCATATCTACCGCCCATTGCAAAATGGTCAGTGTACGTAAGCCCAAGAAATCGAACTTTACCAGCCCCGCTGTTTCTACGTCGTTTTTATCAAATTGGGTAACCGGAAACTTACCTTCGTCATCGCAATAAAGTGCAGCAAAGTCGGTAATGGTCGTCGGCGATATTACAACACCACCGGCGTGTTTACCGGCATTACGTGTACACCCTTCAAGGATGCGACACATGTCGATTAAATCTTTTACCTCTGAGTCGCCATCGTAGGCTTCTTGTAAACGCGGCTCTACTTCAAACGCTTTGGCAAGCGTCATCCCCGGATCGCCTGGGATCAATTTAGAAATGCGATCAACAAACCCATAAGGGTGGCCAAGTACACGGCCTACATCGCGTATTACCGCTTTTGCAGCCATGGTACCAAAGGTAATAATTTGTGATACCGCGTCCCGCCCATACAATGCCGACACATGGTCAATTACCTCATCACGCCTATCCATACAAAAGTCGACATCGAAATCGGGCATTGATACACGTTCAGGGTTTAAGAATCGCTCAAAGAGTAAGTCAAATTCCAGCGGATCTAGGTCGGTTATTTTAAGGGCATACGCCACTAATGAACCGGCACCCGAACCACGCCCTGGCCCCACTGGTATATTGTTATCTTTACTCCACTGAATAAACTCCATTACGATTAAGAAGTAGCCTGGGAAACCCATTTGGTTAATTACATCTAGCTCTACTTTTAAGCGAGCGTCGTATTCGCCCCGTTTTTCTTGTCGCTCTTGTTCATCAGGGAATAAAAACTGTAGGCGCTCTTCAAGGCCGTCTTGTGAAACTTTAACCAAAAAGTCTTCAATTTTTAACGAGCCTGTGGGGTAATCAGGCAAAAAGTACGTGCCTAATTGCACCGTTACGTTACAGCGTTTAGCTATTTCTACCGTGTTTTGCAGTGCTTCAGGAATGTCGCTAAATAGTTCCGCCATTTGCTCAGGCGTTTTTAAATATTGCTCTTGTGAAAAGCGCTTAGGGCGGCGTTTGTCATCAAGGGTGTAGCCATCAAAAATAGCCACGCGAATTTCGTGCGCTTCAAAGTTCTCAGGTTTTAAAAATACCACTTCGTTGGTGGCAACAACTGGCAGCTGCTCTTTGTGTGCCAGCTCTACCGCCATATGCAGGTAGTCTTCTTCAAGTGGACGGTCGGTACGGATAAGCTCTAAATAGTAATGATCGCTAAAATGCTGCTTATAAAAGCTCACTACAGATTCAATAACGCCTGGGTTATTTTTTAATAAGGCTTTACCTAAGTCACCATCTTTTGCGCCTGAGAGAATAATAAGCCCTTCTTTGTGCTTAATTAGCCATTCTCGGTCAACCACTGGGCGATGAAATATATGCCCGCGTTGATACGCTTCGGATATCAATAAGGTAATATTTTTATAACCGTCGTTGTCTTTAGCTAGCAACGTAATGCGACAAGGTTCGTCTGGAAATTCTGGGCTGCGCAGCCAAAAATCAGCGCCGACAATCGGCTTTATACCCGCACTGTGCGTGGCACCATAAAACCGTACCAAACCACAAAAGTTCATTTGATCTGTGATTGCCAGCGCTGGCATTTCGAGCTCCTGCGCTTTAGCAACAATAGGTTTGGTTTTAGCTAGGCCGTCGACCATCGAAAAGTCTGAATGAACGCGTAAATGTACAAAATCTGGAGCGGCCATTATTTATGCCTCACCTTTTGCTTGCATTAACACACGTTGTACCGGCTTAAAGCTTTTACGGTGCTCATTTATAGCACCGTATTGCTCAAGCGCTGCAAAATGCGCTTTAGTTGGGTACCCTTTATGCCCTGCAAACCCGTATTGCGGGTAACGTTTGTCAAGCTCAAGCATTTCCTCATCACGCGCTACTTTAGCTAAAATAGAGGCTGCTGAAATCTCGGCTACTAAGCTGTCGCCTTTCACAACAGCCTGAGCAGGCATTACTAATTTAGGCAAACGGTTACCATCTACAAATACAAACTCTGGTTGTGTGCTTAGCCCTTCAACTGCGCGCGTCATTGCAAGCATCGTTGCGTGTAAAATATTTAGCTCGTCAATTTCAGTTGGGCTGCAACGACCAATAGCGTAGCACAAGGCTTTTTGTTTTATTTCTATAGCCAGTGCTTGGCGTTTTTTGTCGGTAAGCTTTTTAGAGTCAGCTAAACCTGCAATCGGGTTGGCTGGGTCAAGTATTACCGCAGCGGTAACAACATCGCCGACAAGTGGGCCACGCCCTACTTCATCTACTCCGGCAATAAAGGTTACGTTAGGTCGTTCAATTTGCATTTATTAACTCCGCCACAGCTTTGGCTGCTTGTTTGCTGGCATCTAATCTAATTTGTTCGTGAATAGCTAAAAAACGTGCCTTTAGTTCTTTATTATCAGTATTTAGCATAGGTGTAAGTGCGCTTGTTAAATTAGCCACATTGCATTCACTTTGTAAAAACTCCGGCACGAGCTCTTCATCGGCTAATAAGTTTGGCAGCGAAAAATATTTAATGTTAAAGGTAAATAAAGTTTTAAAAATCCAATAGCTCATTGGCTTAATTTTATAACCCACAACCATAGGCTTTTTATATAACATGCCTTCAAGTGTGGCGGTGCCCGATGCAAGTAATATGGCATCTGCCGCTTGCATGGCTAGTTTTGACTGCCCATCAAGTAGGTTTACATTTAAGTTTGGCGCTGTGGCATTTAAAATATCACTAAATTGCGCTTTGCGTTTTTCATTTACCAATGGCACCACAATTTTAAGATTTGGGTTTTGCGCTTGTAACTGCGCTGCTGTTTTTATGTAGGTTTCGCTTAATAAGCCCACTTCAGAGCCGCGGCTACCTGGCAGTAATGCCAGTACTTTGTCATCAAGGCTTAGGCCTAGTTCTGCACGCGCTTGGCTATCGTCATGCTCAAGTGCTATATCGTCAGCTAAGGTGTGCCCAACAAATGTGCACGGTACTTGGTGCTTATCGTAAAATTCTTTTTCAAACGGTAGCAAAGCAAGCACTAAGTTAGTAGCAGCACTTATTGTATGAATTCGCTTTTCACGCCATGCCCACACTGATGGGCTTACGTATTGAATGGTTTTAATGCCTGCATCTTTTAAAGGCTTTTCTACGCGTAAATTAAAATCGGGCGCATCAATGCCGATAAATACATCGGGTGGGTTATCAACAAAATGTTGTACTAACTGTTTGCGTATTTTAAGTAAACGCGGCAATCGGCCTAATACTTCAACCAGCCCCATTACAGAGAGCTCGTCCATGTCGTAAAGGGTTTTACAGCCTTGCGCCTGCATTTTTGGCCCTGCAATGCCTTCAAAAATAGCATCAGGAAAGTGCATTTTTAGTGCTTTAATTAGGCCTTCGCCTAAAATATCGCCCGACAGCTCACCGGCCACAATACCAATACGTAGTTGTTTTTTCTCTTTATTCATTCGACTTTGTTTATCAGGCGTTCATAGCGGTTAGTTTACCGTGTTTTAGAGTTTGATTAAACGCTTTAAATAGATGGTTTTTGCAACCAAAATAGACACAAGCAATTGTATGTTTTTAATACTGATGTAGCATGGTGGATATATATTAACTTTTTCTAATATGTTTATTGACAAAAATTGTGCAAACATCAATAATATTCCAAACTTTCAGTAATTACTGAAAGTTCATTATATTTAACATTGCCAATTATTGATTGCCTTGTTAATCCGTCACCCTCAAGGAGCCAAAAATGATAGATGAAACCTTTGTGGATCTATCGCGATTACAGTTTGCTGTTACCGCACTCTTCCATTTTTTATTCGTGCCTTTAACCATAGGTATGACCTGGATTTTAGTTATTATGGAATCGGTTTATGTGATGACCGGTCGCGAAATTTATCGTGATATGACTAAGTTTTGGGGAAAGTTGTTTGGTATTAACTTTGCTATTGGGGTGGCAACGGGCCTGACCATGGAATTTGAGTTTGGTACTAACTGGTCTTATTACTCGCATTACGTGGGTGACGTGTTTGGTGCGCCGCTCGCTATTGAAGGCTTAATGGCATTCTTTTTAGAATCAACCTTTGTGGGTATGTTCTTTTTAGGCTGGGATAGGCTAACTAAACGCCAACATTTGGGCGCTACATTTTTAATGGCGCTAGGTACCAATATGTCGGCGCTGTGGATTTTGATTGCTAACGGCTGGATGCAAAACCCAGTGGGGGCAGAGTTTAACTACCAGACTATGCGCATGGAAATGACTAACTTTGCTGAGCTTGTATTTAACCCTGTAGCACAAGTTAAGTTTATTCATACGGTATCGGCAGGTTACGTAGCCGCTTCTATGTTTGTGCTGGGTATTAGTAGTTGGTACATATTAAAAGGTCGCGATTTAGCCTTTGCTAAACGCTCTTTCTCGGTGGCATCGGGCTTTGGTTTAGCATCAATATTGTGTGTTATTTTATTAGGTGACGAATCAGGCTACGAAGTAGGTGAAGTTCAAAAAGTAAAATTAGCCACCATAGAAGCAGAGTGGCACACCGAAGAAGCCCCTGCTGCGTTTACCGCATTTGGTTTTCCAGACTCTGATGAGCAAGTAACCCATGCAGCAGTTAAGATTCCCTACGCATTGGGCATTATTGCTACTCGCTCTTTAGATGAGCAAGTGATTGGTATTTCTGATTTAGAGAAAAAACACGAAGTGCGTATTCGTAACGGCATGGAAGCGTACGAATATCTCGAAAAACTTAGAAATGGCGATGACAGCGAAGAAAACATCGCTAAATTTGATGCTCTTAAAGATGACTTAGGCTATGGCTTGTTGCTCAAGCGCTATACGCCTAACGTGGTAGATGCCACAGAGGAGCACATTCAAATGGCAGTAAAAGACTCCTTCCCTAAAGTGGGGCCTATGTTTTGGTCATTTAGGATTATGGTGGCCTGTGGTGTAGCCATGCTAGCAGTATTTGTATTGGCATTTTATTACAACGCCCATCGTATTATTGAGCAAAAACGTTGGTTGCTATGGGCTGCGGTATTAAGTATTCCGCTACCATGGATTGCAATAGAATTTGGCTGGATAGTTGCTGAATATGGCCGTCAGCCTTGGGCAATATCTGAAATTTTACCGACCTTTTTAGCCACGTCGTCACTGACGGTAAATGATATTTTAATTAGCTTAACTGGATTCATTATTTTTTACACTGGCCTTGCCATTGTAGAAGGCTGGTTAATGCTGCGCTTTATTAAACAAGGCCCAAGCTCGTTGCATACCGGTAAGTATCACTTTGAGTTACCAAACAAAGCAGATAAAGACGCAGGAGAGCAATTATGATTTTTGATTATGAAACATTAAAAATGCTGTGGTGGTTGCTCATTGGCGTACTGCTAATAGGCTTTGCTATCACCGATGGCATGGATATGGGCGTAGCTATGCTGCTTCGCCTAGTGGGTAAAACAGACTCAGAGCGCCGCACGGTAATTAACACCATTGGCGCACACTGGGACGGTAACCAAGTATGGTTTATTACCGCAGGCGGCGCTTTATTTGCAGCGTGGCCTATGGTGTATGCCGCTGCATTTTCGGGCTTTTACTTTGCCATGATGCTGGTACTGTTTGCGCTATTTTTTAGACCTCTTGGCTTTGATTACCGTTCGAAAATAGACTCTAAACGCTGGCGTAATAACTGGGATTGGGGCCTATTTGCAGGCAGCGCTATACCCGCTTTAGTATTTGGTGTGGCATTTGGTAACCTATTTTTAGGGGTACCGTTTAACATAGATAACTTATTACGTGTAAGTTACCAAGGCTCGTTTTTTGGTTTACTCAATCCATTTGGCCTACTGGCTGGTTTAGTTAGTATAGCCATGTTAATTGCCCATGCGGGTATGTGGCTACAACTGCGCACAGCAGATGCGGTTGCACAGCGCTCAGCGCAATATGGGCGCTACGCCTTAGTGGTATTTATTGTATTGTTTGCAGCTGCGGGTTTTTGGGTGGCAAACATAGATGGCTACCAAATTGTGTCTATGCCTGATACGCAAAGCCACGCGGACCCGTTGGCAAAAGTCGTCAGCACAGCGCAAGGGGCATGGCTTAATAATTACAGCGAGCGCCCATGGACAATGACCTTTCCTATTTTAGGCTTTGTTATGGCACTCAGTGCACTACTTTTCTCAAAATTAAACAAGCCAGCGCTTGGGCTTATTTCAACCAGCATAATGTTAATTGGCGTTATTATGACGGCAGGTGTGTCGTTGTTTCCATTTATTATGCCATCTGTTAATAACCCTGATATTAGCTTAACTATTTGGGATGCCGTGTCGAGCCACAGAACGCTTAATATTATGTTTGTTGCTGTTGTTATATTTATTCCGTTAATACTGGCCTACACCACCTGGTGTTACGTAAAAATGTGGCGCAGAGTAACGGTAGACGAAATTGAAAATAACACGCACGGTAGCTACTAAGGAGACTAAATTATGTGGTATTTCGCTTGGATTTTAGGTGTACTTTTAGCCTGTACCTTAGGTGTTATAAATGTAATGTGGTACGAGTTTCATCAAAATAAAAACAGCATAGCTGATGATGAACAACCGATGCACGATTTACTAAACGAAGCTAACAACACAAAAGATGACGACTAACCCCCGACCAAATCGCGCGCAGCAGCAATCTCTGCGCGCTTTTTTAAAAAAGCAAAGTAAGCCTGCGGGTGCATGGTTAAAGTTAAGTATTGCGCTGGGCACATTTAACGCTATTTTAATGATTGCAGGCGCGTATTTACTGGCTCACACTATTCATAACGTTATGTTTGCAGGTGCAAGCCTTAGCCAAGTAACTCACTTACTTTGGCCGCTTGCGGGGATTATTTTACTCAGGGCTCTATTTTTAGCTATTAGCGAAAGGCTCAGTGCTTATGCGGCACTTAAAATAAAATCGGCTATGCGCCAAACCTTATTAACCAAATTGACGCAACTTGGCCCAAGTTATATTGAACAACACGGCCAAGGCGCTACACTCAACACCTTACACGATGGCGTTGAAGCACTGCACGATTACTACGCTAAATATTTACCTGGCGTTGCTTACAGCGCGCTTATTCCGCTAGCAATATTAGTGGTTATATTCCCTACCGATTATAAGGCTGGCTTAATCTTTTTATTAACCGCCCCGCTTATTCCATTTTTTATGATTTTAGTTGGTCATAAGGCTGAAGCACTTAATCAACAGCGATGGAAACAACTTGCCGTACTTGGTAATTACTTTTTTGACCGCGTACAGGGGTTAACACAACTTAAATTGTTTAACGCAACGCAAAAAGAGCTTAAACAAATAGCCAACATTTCTGATGACTTTAGGCACGCCACACTCAGTGTTTTAAAAATTGCCTTTTTATCATCATTCGCACTGGAATTTTTAGCCACTATTAGTGTGGCACTGGTGGCGGTAATTATTGGTTTTAGGCTGTTTTTTGGCACGCTTGATTTTGCAACTGGCTTTGTTGTTTTACTACTCGCTCCAGAGTTTTATTTACCCCTGCGCCAATTAGGCAGCCACTACCATGCCCGTTTGCAAGGTATTAGTGCCGCAGCCGATATGATCGCTATTTTAAATGCCCCACTTCCTGAACAATCACAGCAACATGACACAACGTTTGCGGCGCCTTTAAACTCAATAAGCATAAACAACTTAAACTTTACTTATCCAAATAGTCATGAAGGCATCAAAAATATAAACCTTACGTTACCCGGTAAAGGGTTAGTCGCTTTAGTGGGCGCAAGTGGCTCAGGTAAAAGTACTTTATTTGATTGTTTATTAGGGTTTCACCCACAGGTGATTGAGCAGATAAGTATTAATAATAAACCACTTGATGCGACAAGCATTAATACATTACAAAATTCAATAGCGTGGATACCCCAAACACCCACGCTATTTTATCAAAGCATTAGCGATAATATAAAAATAGCCAAACCAGATGCTACACAATTAGAAATTGAGCAAGCAGCACGCCAAGCTGGCGCTTTAGATTTTATAAACACATTACCAAATGGCTTTAATACATTGATAGGTGAGCAAGGAGAAGGGCTTTCTGGCGGGCAAAAACAACGTATAGCCCTTGCTCGGGCGTTTTTAAAACAAGCCCCTATTTTAGTGCTTGATGAACCCACAGCCCACCTTGATAGCCAGACCGAACAGCTTATTCAGCAGGCTATAACACATTACGCTAAAAACCATTTAGTGTTGGTTATTGCTCATCGGCTAAATACGGTGAAAAACGCGAATAACATCCTTGTTATGCAAAATGGCGAAATAGCACAGCAAGGCACCTACTGCCAACTTGAGCAGCAACAAGGCGCATTTAAATCACTCCTTAATTTGCAAGCGCAAGGAGCAAACAATGACTAATTTTATTAGGCTATTAACGCTTTGCCGCCCGCATTATAAAGCCATGCTACTGGGTACTTTTTTAGCAACGCTAACGGTACTTGCAAACGTGGGCTTATTAGCCATATCGGGGTGGTTTTTAGCCTCAATGGCGGCAGCGGGTATTGCTGGCGTACACATGAACTACTTTACCCCTGCAGGAACCATTCGGTTTTTAGCGATTGTACGAACTGCATCACGCTATGGTGAGCGCCTAGTAACGCATAACGCGACATTTTTACTACTTAGTGAAATACGCGTTAATATGTTTGCCACGCTAAGCAAGCTAAATAATGTAGATTTAGCAATGAGTCGCAGCGCCGATTTAGTTAACCGCTTACAAAATGACGTAGATGCGCTCGATAAATTTTACTTAAACATACTACTGCCAATGCTGGTGGCGCTATTGAGTGTGCCAATTATCATGGTATTTATGGCGGCTTATAATGCCAACGTTGCGCTAATTTGTTTTATCGGCATTTTATTAATCGGTGTTGTTTTACCAGCTCTATTAAGTGCTAAATTAAATAAAAATAGTCATAAAGAAACACAGCTCAGTGCACAACTCAGATCAGAGCTTTCTGACACCCTAACAGGCCTTAGAGAACTGAGTATTTATCAAGCTCGTGCAGGGCAAATTTCAAAATGCAATGAACTCAACGAGCAGTATAACCAACAACTTTTTAGTCGTCATAAAGCACTAGCAAATAGCGACGGTTTAAGTTTGCTGGTGGTACAACTCGCTATGCTTGGCGCAATAGTCACTATTGTACCTTTGGTTTATAGCGGCGCTATGTTAAATGTTGAGCTGGCTATGCTAAGCCTATTTGTATTAGCAAGCTTTGAAAGTGTTTTACTGCTCCCTAACGCATTTATAGAGCTGCCCAATGTACTCAAAGCTGCTGAGCGCCTATTTACACTTGAAGATAAAGTTACAGCCCAAGAAGCTAATAGCGCTAAGTTAATTGAGATACAGTTTGATAAAAACAACACAACTTTAGCGCTTAATAACATTGCCTATAAATACCAAGAGCACACCGCTTTAACTAATATCAGCTTTACCCTTAAAGCACAGCAAAAAGTAGCGATTGTAGGCAGAAGCGGCAGTGGTAAAAGCACATTGGTTAATTTACTCACCGGTTTATGGCCAGTGCAGCAAGGCAGCATTAGGCTAAGTGATGAAAATAACGCAGAAGATCTTCACGCACTAAGCAGCAACACCCGCGCAAACGTTATTAATATACTCGCGCAGCAGCACCATATTTTTGATGGCACACTTAGTGAAAATTTACGCTATGCAAAGCCAAACGCCACAAAAGAAGAAATGCTTGAAGCCATTAACCTTGCCCAACTAGCGCCTTGGTTTAATGCGCTACAAGATGGTCTAAAAACACGTTTAGGCACAGGCGGAAGAAGCGTTTCTCAAGGCCAATCAAGGCGTATAGCCATTGCGCAAGCTTTATTACAAAACCCAGCCATTTTAGTCCTTGATGAGCCTACTGAAGGGCTTGATAATCAATCTAAGCAAACGGTAATGAACGCTATTATGCAGGTAATGAGTAACGCAAGTGTACTCACCATTACCCACGACCCAGCTCTTTTAGCGCAAATGGATAATATTATTTGGCTAGAAAATGGCAGCTTAGTAGCACAAGGTACTCATAAAGCGCTTAGCGAAAAGTATACCGATTACGTTGCCTTAACTACTCGGTTTTAAAACGCTGATTGATACATCGATAACGCCGACTTTAGGGTCGGCAATTTTTTTAAACATACCTAGCGATAAATCAATAACCCGCCCTCTAACGTAAGGACCTCTATCGTTTATTCTTACGATTACCGATTTATTATTTGCCAAGTTTGTAACCTTCACTTTTGTACCAAAGGGTAAATCTAAATGCGCAGCTGTGGATGCATTTTGGCTAAATGTTTCACCGTTTGCCGTTGTACGGCCATGGTATTTATTAGCATAATAAGAGGCTTTACCTAACTGAGTACGCTCGCCATTGGCAGAGGTAACTATAGGTTGGCTGCTACACGCAGCTAAAATTGATAAAAAACTGAGAGTAAAAATTAACTTAGTAAAAGACATAACTGCGCTTTAATTATAAAAATTCGCGCAAAGGTTAACCTTACGTGGCTGAGTGTGTACTGAATTAAAGTATGCTTCAGGCAATAAAAAACCACCGTCGATTACTCTAAGGTGGTTTTTTTAAAGCATAAAACGCTTATCTTACGATTCCGCGCTCAGAACTTTTCACAAAATCAATCATAGTTTGTACTGCAGGGTACTTAGCGGCATCTTCGCTGAGCGAGGCAATTGCTTCATCAACACTTAAGCTCTTACGATAAAACGCTTTATAAGCACGGCGTACAGCCATAATTTCATCGCTTTCAAAGCCACGGCGCTTCATACCTTCTTTATTGGTCGCTGCAGGGCCTGCAGGCATACCAATGGTGGTTACAAATGGCGGTACATCTTTATTAACACCTGAGTACATGCCAATAAAGGCATGATCACCAATTTTACAAAACTGATGCACACCTGAGTTTCCACCTAAAATAACCCAATCGCCTACATGCACATGGCCTGCAACGCTTGCATTGTTAGCAAATATAACATTGTTACCAATTACAGCATCGTGTGCAACGTGGGTATACGCCATAAATAAGTTATTGCTACCAATTTTAGTAACACCTTGATCCTGAATAGTACCACGGTGAATCGTTGCGCACTCACGAATAACGTTATTGTCGCCTATGATTAGCGTGGTTGGTTCGTTGTTATATTTTTTGTCTTGGCAGGCTTCGCCCACTGACGCAAATTGAAAAATATGATTGCCAGAGCCAATTGTAGACGGCCCTTTAATAACAACGTGAGACTCAATAATACAGTCATCACCGATCACAACATCATTGCCAATATAGCTATATGGACCAACTGAGACATTGTTGCCTAGTTTAGCGCCAGGTTCGATTATTGCTGTAGAATGGATCACTATTAAAACTCTCTTCTCGCACACATAATTTCGGCACTACATACTACTTTGCCGTCGACTCTTGCTTCAGCGGCAAATTTCCATATATTGCGACGCTCTTTTAAAAACTCTACATGTAAATGCATAGTATCGCCAGGTACTACAGGCTGCTTAAAACGCGCATTATCTACTGCAGCAAATAAGTAAAGCTCATTATCGCCACGGTTTTCAACGGTTTTAAAACCAAGTAAACCAGTTGCTTGCGCCATTGCCTCTAATATTAGCACACCTGGGAAAATTGGCTGGTTTGGAAAGTGACCAGTAAAAATCGGCTCATTAACTGTTACGTTTTTAATCGCATGTAGTTTTTCACCTGGTGTAAAATCAATAACACGATCAACTAAAAGCATCGGGTAACGATGGGGTAATAAACTTAAAATTTCTTGAATATCAAGGCTATTTAATTCGTTTGCCAAAATAGCATCCTTATTTGTGTTCAACGTTTATGACTTAGCCAATGCTTCAAGCGCTTTAAGACGAGCTTTCATGTCTGAAAGATTACGCAAGTGAGCAATTGATTTACGCCATTCTTTATTAGTTGTATGGGGCATACCAGATGAGTAAATACCCGGCTCGGTGATCGATTTAGTCACCATACTCATGCCGGTAATTATAACACCATCACATACTGACATGTGACCATTAATTGCTGTCATCCCGCCAATTTGGCAGTTTTTGCCTATGGTGACACTGCCAGCCAGTACAGTACAACCTGCAATGGCAGTACCCGAGTTAACTTCAACGTTGTGTGCTATTTGACATTGGTTATCAATGATTACATTGCTATGTATAATCGTGTTATCAAGTGCGCCACGGTCAATTGTTGTGCTTGCGCCCACTTCAACCTTGTCACCAATAATCACAGAGCCTAGCTGCGGTATTTTAACCCACTGCCCGCGCTCGTTTGCATAGCCAAATCCGTCACTGCCAACCACTGTATTTGCTTGGAACAAACAATCAGCGCCAATTTCAACATCGTGATAAATAGTTACACTCGGCCAAAGCTTTGTGCCAGAACCTATTTTAACACGTTCGCCAATAAAACTGTTCGGACCAATTTGTGCATTATCACCAATAACAGCGCCAGCTTCTATCACTGCATTTGCACCAATGGCTGCGCTAGCACTTACCGTTGCACTTGGGTGAATAGTGGCACTGGCATGAATACCCTGCTGCGCCGATTGCGGGGTTGTATCCATAAATTGTGCAAGCTTTGCGTAACTTACATACGGATTACCAACAATGATTTTTGCGCCATTAAAATACGGCGCATCGGCTTCGCTAAGAATAACTGCGCTGGCTTGCGTGGTTTCAAGCTGAGTGCGATATTTTGAGTTCGCTAAAAATGCAATATGCCCAGAACGGGCATTTGCAAGTGTAGCTATTTTTGTAATTTCTAAAGCGCCATCACCTTGAAGCCCGGCGCCTAGAAGTTCCGCAATATGCGAAAGCGTATAATTTTGCATAGAGTGATTATTTCTTACTAACTGCTGATACAACTTTGCTTGAAAGATCAGTTACTTCTTTAGGGTTAAAGTAAATAGTTGTGTCTTTAACTTTAACTTCATCGAAGTCGCCGTCTTTAGCAATTTCTTCAATTGTTTTAATGATTAAACCTTGAACTTTAGCAAGCTCTTGGTTTTGACGTGCTTTAATTTCTTGCTCTAAAGGACGGCCTTTTTCAGCAAGGTTTTTTTGCATGCCTTGGATTTTATCGCGTAATGCATCTTTTTGAGCTTGGCTCATAGTAGTGCTTTCACGCTTAAATTTTTCTGCTTCAAAGCGGATATCGCCTTGTAGTTTTTCCAGCTCTTGACGACGCTCAGCAAACTCAGTTTGTAAAGACTGCTCAATTTTAGCCATTTGAGGAATTTGCTTGTAGATCTCTTGCATATCAACAATGCCTACTTTGTGAGCGAAAGCACTTGCAGAGGTGCCCATCATCAATGTTGCTAACACGGCTACTGCTGTTGATTTAAATAATTTTTTCACAAAAAACTCCTTTAGAAAGTGTTACTAATATTAAAGCTGATGGTCTTTGTATCGTCATCTTCTTCTTTTTGCAATGGATACGCAAAACTAATCAGCATTGGACCCATTGGAGAGATCCATTGTAAAGATAAACCGGTCGATACCCTAAAGCGCATTGGATCAGAGTAATCGTCTAACTTAGCACGCTCATCTGGCGCTAAGTTTTGGAAACGGTCAACGTTAAATTCAGTATCCCATACGTTTGCAGCATCTACAAAGAAACTGGTACGTACAGAGCTGGTGTTTTCTTCATCTAAGAACGGCGTAGGTACAATTAGCTCCATACCTGCAACCGCTTTTGCATTACCACCAATACGCCCTTGCGGTACTAAAATATCAAACTCTTCTGAGCCACCAATACTACCGGTTGTCGTCCCATCAGCATTTGGAGTACCTGGAATTGATAAAGGAATACGCGATACAGCACGAGGTAATATTGTATTACGGTCAAAGCCACGTAGTTCCATTTCAGTTATACGGAAGTACTCTTGAAACGGCAGTGTTTGCTCATAGCCATTAGTCGACCCATAGCCATTACCGTAACCAAGCGCTGCACGTGTTGAGAACACCCAACGGTGGTCATTAGAAATAGGCCAGTAAAAGCGAGAATCGTAGTTCAGTTTAAAGTACTGAAGATCTGAATTAGGCGTTGTGGCTGTTAAATTTAATGTTTGGCGCGAACCCGCTGTTGGGAATAAACCACGGTTAACGGTAATACGCGACCAACCAACGCTTAGCTCATATTTAGTAAAGTCAAAGCCAGCATCTGGGTTTTCTTCATCTAAGAAGGTTTCGCGAAGTACACGTGTTTGCTCGTATTCAGCAATTTCTGATAGTTCTTCTTGAATCCAACGTACACCAAAGTTAACACGGTTCACCGCATCAATTGGGAAGCCAATGTTGGTACCAATACCATAACTTGTTGACTTATAATCTACTAAGCTAAATTTACTGGCATCGTAGTTGTTGTAGAAAACACTGCTGCCTTGCGATACGCCATCTGGCGTAAAGTAAGGGTCGGTATACGACAAGCTAATGCTTTCTGAACCTGTCGAGGTATTTAGGTTTAAGCCAATTTGGTTACCCGTACCTAAAAAGTTAGATTCGGTGACACCAATATTAAACTGTAAACCTGCATATGAACCATACGCTAAGCCCGCATTAAAGCTACCTGCCGATTGCTCTTTTACCATAAAGTCTACATCAACTTGGTCATCCACACCTGGGACTGGCACTACGTTAAAATCAACAGTTTCCATGTACGGTAAACGTTGGATTTGCAGTTTTGAGCGCTCAAGGTTTTGATTAGATAACCATGCACCTTCAAGTTGTGTCATTTCGCGGCGAACTACTTCATCAGCGGTATTTTGGTTACCACCCACAATAATACGGCGAACGTATACACGTTTACCCGGATTTACCGACAGCGTAAGTTGCACTTCTTGTTTTTCATCGTCAATTTCTGGAATTGTACGAACTTCGGCATTGGCATAACCAAAGCGCGCTAAATAGCTTTTTATAAATTCTTCAGATGAAGTAACTACAGAGCCGTTATACAGCTCACCGGCGCGAAGTGGAATAACGCTTTTGATTAGCTCTTCTCGGCCAAGTAAATCACCAATAAAGTCAAAACCTTTAACCGTATATTTAACACCTTCAGTTAAGTTAGCTGTTACATACACTGACTCTCGCTCAGGGCTTACTGATACTTGCGTTGAATCAATATTAAAACGTAAGTAACCACGGTCCAGATAAAAACTACGGATTTTTTCTAAATCGCCTTCAATGGTTTGTTTTTGGTAACGGTCGCTACCCATAAACTGCCACCATGGTAAATCTTGTTGCGATTCAGCAAGCTTTAAAAGTTCTTCGTTAGAGAATAATTCGTTACCCACTAAGTTGATTTGACGAATAGAGGCGGCTTCGCCTTCGTCAAATTCTAGCTTAAGCTTTACACGGTTACGTGGCAGCTTAGTTACGCTAATATCAACGGTGGCGTTGTATTTACCAATACTGTGGAAAAACTCAACTAAGCCCTTTTCGATATTATCGATAACAGTTTTATCAAGTGGTTCACCTTGGCGAATATCTTGCTGATCGAGTGATTCGTTAAGCTGCTCATCTTTTATATCTTTATTGCCTTCAAACTCAATAAAGCTAATAGTAGGACGCTCAGTAACTTTGAAAATAACGTTATTACCATCGCGTAACGCTTTGATGTTGTCAAAGTGACCTGAACGATAAAGTGACTTTATTGTTTTTGAAATCGTATAGTCATCAACGTTATCGCCCACATTGATAGGAACATGCGTAAGTGCTGCACCAAGTGCTACACGTTGCAAGCCTTCAATTTTTAAATCTTCAACAATAAAGGAGTTTTGGCCTAGGGCTGCAAAGCTTGCACCCAATAAACTTGAAACTGCCAAATGTTTTTTTATAGCCATTTTATTATCTTTATCCTTTACAACTGTATTACCGCTTAACATCAAAACTAATAATTAGTGATGCTTACAATCGTGTTCTAATTAGTAATTGTCACGCTGTAACTACAAACGCGATACATCATTGAACAAAGCGAAACATGTTAAAAATATGAGCAGCAAGGCGCCCACTTTAAAACCAAATTCTTGTGTCTTTTCAGAGACCGGCTTTTTACGGAAAAGTTCAATTATGTAATACATTAAGTGTCCGCCATCAAGCACTGGCAGAGGCAATAAATTAAATACACCCAAGTTAACGCTTATTAGCGCTAAAAAGCTTAAAAAGGCAACTAGTCCGTAGCTTACGCTAGTTCCTGCCCCAACTGCAATGCCCACAGGACCACTTAAATTTTTAACCGAAACCTGACCTGTAATTAAATTACCAATCATGTCAAAGCTAAGCGTTATAAGGCGCCAAGTCTCTTGAGTACCACGAGCAATACTATCAAGCGGACCAAAGCTTCGGGTCTCAACATAGCCCTCAGGCCAAGGCTGAACAACCGGCGCAACGCCTAAAAACCCTTGCTCAACACCTTGTTCATTAATACGCGATTTAGGCGTTACTATTACGCTATTTATACTATCTTGTCTTTTTACACTAAATTGTAAAGATTTGTTAGCCGATTGCGTAATAAGATTAACTAATTGCTGCCAATCGCTTATTGTTTCACCATTTACGGCGATAATCGTATCGTTAACTTGTAAATTTGCCACTTCGGCAGCAGAGTTTTTAGTAATAGCCGCAATCGTTAATGTGGCTTGGGGTCTAAAGGGGACAATACCTAACGAACTCAGTGGTGGCACATCTTGTTTATCAAGCTTCCAACCTTCGACGTTGAGTATTTTTGTTTGCTCTTGGTAGTTCTGATTACGCACAACAACGGGCACGCTTTGTTCACCTAAGCTCGACATAAGTGCAAACGTTGCATCTTGCCAAGTAGTAATATCATCACCGCCAATTTTAATAATTTGCTCTGAGGGCATAATGCCCGCCTGCTCTGCACGGCTTCCCTCGGTAATGCTACCTACCACAGGTTTTACCGACTGTACGCCCACCATATACATAGTAGCAAGCGCTACAATGGCGAATAAAAAGTTTGCCAACGGCCCGGCGGCAACAATCGCTATACGCGCCTGAACAGATTTAGCGTTAAATGATAAATGACGCTCACTTTGAGGTACTTCATCAACACGCTCATCAAGCATTTTAACGTAGCCACCCAGTGGGATAGCAGCTATTACATATTCTGTATTATACTTATCGTGCCATTTTATAAGTGGTTTACCGAAGCCAATTGAAAAGCGCAGTACTTTAACGCCCATCTTACGGGCAACCCAGAAGTGTCCATATTCATGAATAGCAACTAAAATACCTAACGCTAAAATAAACGAGCCAAGGTTCCAAAAAAAATCTAACATATTAATGAATCACTTTTGTTACTAGCTTTGCCGCACGTTCACGGGCTAATTTGTCACACTCTAAAATCTCTTCCAAACTTTGTACGTTCGTAAATGTCGCATCGTCGAGTGTTTGTGCATTAATTTTATAAATGTCAGTAAAGCCAATTTGACCTTTTAAAAATGCCGCAACAGCAATTTCGTTTGCCGCGTTAACGGTGGTAGTTGCACCTTGCCCGGCACTGCACGCGTTAATAGCGAGTTGTAAATTTGGATAACGGTCGAAGTCGGGCTTAGTAAACGAAAAATCACAAAGATCCGAAAAGTTTAGTGGCTTCACGCCAGCATCTATCCGCTCAGGATAAGCAAGCGCATGCGCTATAGGCGTGCGCATATCAGGGTTACCCATTTGCGCTAAAATAGAGCCATCATGGTATTGCACCATAGAATGAATAATACTTTGCGGGTGGATCACCACATCAATATCGCGGGTGTCACAATTAAACAGCCATTTAGCTTCAATAAATTCAAGCCCTTTGTTCATCATGGTGGCTGAATCTACCGATATTTTTTGCCCCATAGACCAATTTGGATGCGCGACGGCTTCACTTACTGTTACCGCTTTTAAGGTGTTTATATCGCGCGTTAAAAATGGACCACCGGAGCCGGTAAGTAAAAGTTTGCTTACGCCATTTTTTTGTAAATTTTGATCAACATTTGCGTTTTGAAGTGAGTGAGGTAAGCACTGAAAAATAGCGTTGTGCTCGCTATCAATGGGTAACAATGTGGCTTTGTGCTGTTTTACCTTATCAATAAACAATTGCCCTGACATAACCAACGATTCTTTGTTGGCCAGGAGTACTTTTTTACCGGCCTCAACAGCACTAAGTGTAGGCAGTAAACCGGCAGCGCCCACAATAGCCGACATAACGGTATCTACATCAGGGTGGGCGCATAAATCGCTCATAGCCTGCTGTGAATGCATTACTAAGGTTTGGCATGGCGTATTATTTAAATAAGACGATAGTTGCTCTGCAGCGCTTTGTGTAGCCATAACTGCATATAACGGCTCATGCTCAATACACAGTTCAGCCATTTTTTTTGCATTGTTGCCTGCTGTTAAAGCAAATACGTTAAATAACGTTTTATTTCTTGCGACTACGTCTAATGTACTTAAACCGATTGAACCTGTGGCGCCTAAAATAACAAGTTGTTGCTGTTGGCTCATAAACTCAAGGTCCATGCATAACACATTACAAACATAGGTGCTGCAGCAGTTAAGCTGTCGATTCTGTCTAAAATACCGCCGTGCCCAGGTAAACAGCGGCCGCTGTCTTTTAGGCCTGCTTCACGTTTAAACATACTTTCGAGCAAGTCACCAACAGCCGAAAATAAAGCAATAAATGCGGTCATTAAGGCATAAATAGGCCATACAGCAAAATCAACACCGGTAAAGTGGCAAAATGCTAAAACAAATATAATTGATGCAACCACACCGCCGGCTAGACCTTCGATGGTTTTGTTTGGGCTTACCTTTGGCATTAATTTGTGCTTACCAAAACTTTTACCTGTAAAGTAAGCCCCTACATCGGCACTCCACACAATACCCAGTACAACTAAAATCAGTACCGAGCCAAAATGCGTTGATTCAGCGTATTGGGCGCTGCGTAAGGTGTTAAGTGCTAGCCACAGAGGAACCAAGGTAAGCAACCCTGCAATACCACGCATTACTAAGCCTTCGTTCCATGCTTTAGCCATAGCTGGGTAGCGCCAAATTAAATAACTGGCCACAATCCACCATGCAAACGAGAGCGTAAACAGGTAATTAGCATCACCAACCAACTGGCCGTTTTGCCACAAAGACTCTATTGGCCAATGTAAATTTAATAGCGCCAATAAGGCGGCGATTAACACAACAAATGCGCCGCGCTTTAATTTTCCACACAGACCCATAAATGCAGACCACTCCCACGCGCCAAGTAAAACAATAATACCGGCGAAATAACTAAATAAAGTTAGTGGAGTATAAAAAACCAAGGCTAGCGCTAACGGCGCTAATACAACCGAGGTTAAAATTCGTTGTTTTAACAAAATTGTGACCCTTATTCTATTTTAGGTTTGAGCGAGTAATTGTTTTATTTGTTCGCCCGTACAACCAAAACGTCTTTCTCTGGCAACGTAGCACGCAATGGCCTCTGCAAATGCGGCTTCGTTAAAATCAGGCCAAAGAGTGTCGGTAAAGTAAAGTTCCGCGTATGCAGCTTGCCATAGTAAAAAGTTACTAATACGAACATCACCACCCGTGCGAATTAATAAATCCGGCTCGGCTTGGTCTGCCATGCTCATATGCTGTGCTATGCGCTCTTCTGTAACATCCTCAGCCTTGAGTTGTCCGTTTTCAACTTGTAATGCAAGTTGCTTTGCTGCATTTACCATATCCCATCTACCGCCATAATTAGCGGCTACATTTAAATGCAAACCGGTGTTATCTGCTGTTAGCTCATGCGCAGCGTTTACTTTGCTACGTAAACTTTCAGAGAATCGTGATAAATCTCCAATAATGGTCAGTTTTACATTATTTTTATGAAGCTTTTTGACTTCCTTTGTTAAAACAAACAAAAAAAGCTCCATTAACGTGTTTACTTCGTCTTCGGGGCGGCGCCAGTTTTCACTACTAAAAGCAAATAAGGTTAACGATTGTATCCCTAATTTAGTACAAAACTGAACAGATTGACGAACTGCGTCCACGCCTTTTTTATGCCCGAACACACGAGGTCTATTTCTAGCTTGTGCCCAACGCCCGTTACCATCCATGATGATGGCAACATGTTTAGGTAAGCATTGCTGTGAAATTGTGTCAGCGTCTAGAACCATAAATATTGAGTATTCCATAAAAAAACGCCGCCTAGTATACCCTAGACGGCGTTTCAAAACTAATATATTTCATAACCTACATTGAGGTTATTTAGCTGCTTAGATTTCCATCAACTCAGCTTCTTTAGCAGTTAACTGCGTATCCATTTCTTTAATGAATTTATCTGTAAGCTTTTGAATTGTATCTTCTGCTTGACGCGCTTCATCTTCAGAAATTTCTTTATCTTTTAATAACGATTTAATATCGCCGTTAGCATCACGACGAATATTACGCACAGCAACACGGCCGCTTTCTACTTCGCCACGTACAATTTTAATTAAATCTTTACGACGCTCTTCTGTAAGCGGAGGAAGTGGCACGCGAATTACTGTACCTGCAGACATTGGGTTTAAACCTAAGTCAGACGCCATAATTGCTTTTTCTACAGCTTGCGCTAAAGACTTATCGAATACGCCAATAGCCAGAGTACGAGAGTCTTCGATTGTTACATTAGCCACTTGGTTAAGCGGTGTATCAGCACCGTAGTACGATACCATGATACCGTCTAATATTGCCGGATGAGCACGGCCCGTACGGATTTTTGATAATTGACTACCTAGTGCTGCTACACTTTTTTGCATGCGCTCTTGCGCATCTTTTTGAATATCGTTAATCACGGTTTAATCCTAATTATTTGATTACTTCATCTGAGGCTTGTGAAGAGATAAGCGTGCCTTCTTCTTCACCCATAATTACGCGTTTTAACGCGCCTGATTTATTCATGTTAAATACGCTCAATGGCATATTATGATCGCGAGCGAGTGTAAACGCCGCTAAATCCATTACTTTTAGTTCTTTATCAATAATTTCATTGTAGCTTAAATGACGATAAAGCGTGGCATCTGGGTTTTTAACCGGATCATCACTGAATACGCCATCAACCTTAGTGGCTTTAATTACCGTGTCGGCTTCAATTTCAATACCGCGTAAACACGCAGCAGAGTCAGTGGTAAAGAACGGGTTACCTGTGCCTGCTGAAAAAATAACAACGCGGCCAGATTTCAATAAGCTAATTGCTTCGGCCCAGTTATATGCGTCACACACGCCGTTTAGTGGAATTGCCGACATTAAACGACAATTAACAAATGCACGGTGTAGCGCATCACGCATTGCAAGGCCATTCATTACCGTTGCAAGCATACCCATGTGATCGCCCACTACGCGGTTCATGCCAGCCTCAGCTAGCGAGCCACCACGTAAAAAGTTACCACCGCCGATAACCAAACCCACTTCTACGTCAAGCTCTACCAGCTCTTTAATCTCTTGAGCCATACGATCTAATACTTTAGGGTCGATGCCGAAGCCTTCGTCTCCCATTAAAGCTTCACCACTTAATTTAAGAAGAACACGTCTAAAAATAGGTTTACGATTGATAGTCATAGTATTGGGGCCAACTTTTTATTGAATTATGGGTAAAAAATAACCGCGCTTATGATAAACATAAAAGCGCGGTTATTTTAAAGAATTTCTAAGCGTGACGCAAAAGCAAATAGTACTTTAATGGCATCTAATTTCCTTATGCATCACAAATAGTTAATCTTACTCGCCTTTAGCAGCTGCAATTTGAGCAGCAACTTCAGCAGCAAAATCTTCTTCTTTCTTCTCGATACCTTCACCAACTTCTACACGTGCGAAGCTAGTAACTGTTGCGTTTTTCTCTTTAAGAATTTCGCCAACAGATTTCTTAGGCTCCATGATGAAAGCTTGACCAGTAAGAGAAACCTCACCAGTAAATTTCTTCATGCGGCCAACAACCATTTTTTCAGCGATTTCAGCAGGCTTACCTTCGTTCATCGCGATGTCGATTTGTACTTGCTTTTCTTTTTCAACAACGTCAGCAGGTACATCTTCAGGCGTTAAGTACTCTGGGTTTGACGCAGCAACGTGCATTGCAATGTGCTTAAGAGTCTCTTCATCAGCAACACCTGCAACAACAACACCAATACGCTCACCGTGACGGTATTCAACAAGTGTTTCACCCGTGATGTACTGAAGGCGACGTACGTTGATGTTTTCGCCAATCTTAGTTACTAGCTCAACACGGTCTTCTTCAAACTTAGCTTGTAAGTCTTCGATAGTGATTGTTTCAGCGATAGCAGCGTCAGCAACTTTGTTAGCAAATGCTAAGAAGCTTTCGTCTTTTGCTACGAAGTCAGTTTGACAGTTAACTTCTACAAGTACTGCAACACCATCGTTTTTCTTGATGATGATAGTACCTTCAGCAGCAATGTTACCTGCTTTTTTAGCAGCCTTTGCAGCACCGCTCTTACGCATGTTTTCAATCGCTAACTCGATGTCGCCATCAGTTTCAGTTAACGCTTTTTTACAATCCATCATGCCAGCGCCAGTACGCTCGCGTAATTCTTTAACTAGGGCAGTAGTTACAGCCATTAGTAAATCCTCAAATCAGGTATTAGATAAGCGGGTAAACCGCTCTACAAGAATAGCAAGTCTTCACCTTAAAAAGATGAAGACTTGATGACAGCTAATTACTCAGCTTCTACAAAGTCGTCTTTCTCAGCTTGAGCAACGATGTTGTTCTCACGACCTTCAGTGATAGCAGCTGCAACAGAGCTAGTGTAAAGGTTGATTGCACGGATAGCATCATCGTTACCAGGTACGATGTAATCAACACCGTCTGGGTTAGAGTTAGTATCAACGATTGCAACAACTGGAATACCTAGGTTGTTAGCTTCACGGATAGCAATGTGCTCGTGATCAGCATCGATAACGAAGATAGCGTCTGGAAGGCCACCCATGTTTTTGATACCGCCAAGGCTCTTTTCAAGCTTTTCCATTTCGCGAGTAAGCATTAACGCTTCTTTCTTAGTTAACTTCTCGAAAGTACCGTCTTGGCTTTGCGCTTCAAGGTCTTTAAGACGCTTGATTGACTGACGAACTGTTTTCCAGTTAGTTAACATACCACCTAACCAGCGGTGGTTAACGAAGAACTGGTCGCTTTGTAAAGCAGCTTCTTTAACTGCTTCGCTTGCTGCGCGCTTAGTACCAACGAAAAGAACTTTACCTTTGTTTGCAGCAGCACTTGATAAAAACTTAAGTGCGTCGTTGAACATTGGTACTGTTTGCTCAAGGTTGATGATATGTACACGGTTACGTGCGCCGAAGATGAAAGGCTTCATCTTAGGGTTCCAGTAACGTGCTTGGTGACCAAAGTGAACACCAGCTTGAAGCATATCGCGCATTGAAACGTTTGCCATTTTGTAAATCCTCTATGTAGTTTAGGGTTAGGCCTCCACATATCCCATAGCACCAACACCGAAGTATTTAAACTTCAAATGCACCCAAGTGTATGTGACGATACGTGTGTGTGTTAAAATAAAATTGTGTTTGCCTTAAATACAAAAAATCATTTAAGAATTTATTTGTAAAAAGACGGCGCGCTTTATACCATATTAAAATTAAATACTCAACGTCGCGTGCAAAATTTGTGCGACGATAAATGTTAAAAAATGCAACTTTGGAGCCTCAATGAGCGCTGTGATCAAGACCCCTGAAGAAATTGAAAAAATGCGTGTAGCCGGGCGTTTAGCGGCAGACGTACTTGAAATGATTGAACCACATGTAGTGCCGGGTGTGACTACTGATGAGCTAAATACAATTTGTCATGATTATATTGTAAATGTGCAAGATGCTATCCCTGCGCCGTTAAATTACCACGGTTTTCCTAAGTCGGTATGTACCTCTGTAAATCATGTAATTTGTCATGGCATTCCAAATGACAAACCGTTAAAAGATGGCGATAGCGTCAACATTGATGTCACCGTAATTAAAGATGGATACCATGGCGATACCTCTAAAATGTTTCATGTAGGTACACCTAATATTCAAGGTAAGCGTCTTGCACAAGTAACACAAGAAAGCTTATACCTTGCTATAAAAATGGTAAAACCTGGTGTGCGTTTAGGCGATATTGGTGAAGCAATCCAAAAATACGCTGAGAGCTTTAATTACTCTATTGTACGTGAATACTGCGGCCACGGTATAGGTAGCGAATTCCACGAAGAGCCACAAGTAATGCACTACGGTAAAGCAGGTACAGGCGAAACCCTTAAAGCGGGTATGTGTTTAACAATAGAGCCAATGGTTAACGCAGGTAAGCGCCAGTGTAAACTTTTAAAAGATGAGTGGACTGTTGTTACACGCGACCGTAGTTTGTCTGCACAGTGGGAACATACCTTATTAGTGACTGAAAATGGTGTTGAAATTTTAACGCTGCGATCGGATGATACTATCGACAGGATTATCGAACACTAATAACAAAACCACAGCATATGATAAGTACAGCTTGTTATATGTGAAAGGTTCAATAAGGAGCCAGCCCACGTGGCATTACCCAACAAAGTAAAAAAGTTGCTTAGCGATGCTGAGCAGCTGAGCGATTATCGCGATTGTTCTAGCTATTTTTATAAGTGGTTACATAACGAATTCTCTAAGCAACCAGTTGGTAATTTAATTAATGCCCGGGCAGAGTTTATAGACCGCCTGCTAATTAAACTGTTTCATGTTTACGATTTAGCTCATGAACCTGATCTAGCCCTTATTGCTGTGGGCGGTTACGGGCGTGGCGAGTTACACCCCTACTCCGACATTGACTTTTTATTGCTCGTTACGCAACCGCCTAGCGAGCAAATCTGCGAAAAAATAGGCCAGTTTGTTACCATGCTTTGGGATCTCAACCTTGAGATAGGTCACAGTGTGCGTACCATTGAACAAGCCATAGAGCAAAAGCGTGAAGACGTTACCTTTGCTACCAGCTTGCTTGAAAGTCGCCTTATTTTTGGTAACCACATTGAGTTTGAAAAACTCAAAACACATATTATCGAGACCCCCGTTTGGCGCTCCGGCGAATTTTTTGTGGCCAAAGTACAAGAGCAAAACTTACGTCATAAAAAATGCCATGGCACAGCGTATAACCTAGAGCCAAACATTAAAGAAAACCCAGGTGGACTGCGCGACTTGCAAACCATTATTTGGGTTGCTAAAAAGCACTTTAGAGCCGAAACCTTACAAGAGCTTATTAACCACGGCTACTTAACGCATGAAGAGTTTCAGGAGCTTTCAGAGTGCCTAGAAAACCTTTGGAATATTCGCTTTGCATTGCATTTAGCCGCTGGGCGCTCAGAAAACCGCTTACTGTTTGACCATCAACCCAACGCCGCAGAAATACTCGGGTTTGGAAGTGATGGTAAAGCGTCAGTTGAGCGTATGATGAAACGCTTATTTAGAATAATGAGCCGCGTACGCGAGCTTAATCAAATGCTGTTATCTTACTTTGAAGAAAGTATCATGCCAGAGAGCAGCGAAGCACCGATAATAGAGTTAGACAAAGACTTTGAACGTGTTGGCCACCAAATAAGGGTTAAAAACCCATCGGTATTTTTTAGACGCGATCAACTGTTTGTTTTGTTTGAGCATATTGCCGACAACCCCGAAATTACGCATATTTATCCAAGTACTATTCGTACCATTAGGCAAGTACGCAGGCGCCTATTAGGTGATTTACAAGATTATGCGGCATGTCGCGAAGCATTTATGCGTATTGTAAAACACCCAAACGGCATGGGCCGTGCATTTACGCTCATGCACAAGCACGGCATGTTGGCCGCTTATTTACCACAGTGGCGTAATATATTTGGGCAAATGCAGTTTGATTTATTTCATGCCTACACGGTAGATGAGCACACCCATAAATTAATCAATAATATTTACCAATATTTTGATAAATCTAAAGTGAGCGAGTTTCCTATTTGCAGTGAAATAGTAACCCGTATGGATAAGCCCGAGCTGCTTTATTTAGCGGGTATTTTTCATGATATTGCGAAAGGCCGTGGGGGTGATCATTCAGAGCTTGGATCGGTTGATGCTATTGCTTTTTCTAAACTGCATGGTTTCCCCTCATCTGATGGCAAGCTTATTTCGTGGCTCGTTGGTAACCATTTACTTATGTCGGTTACAGCACAACGTAAAGATATAAATGACCCAGGTGTAATTAAAGACTTTGCATCACGGGTAAAAAATGAGCGCCAGCTCGACTACCTCTATTGTTTAACCGTTGCCGATATACGCGCTACCAACGATAATTTATGGAATGATTGGAAAAACACGTTACTGCGCGAACTCTACCTGCATACTCAGCGCGCATTGCGCCTAGGGCTTGAAAACCCAATGGATCAACGCGACCAAATACGCGATAAAAAACACCAAGCTAAACAGCGCTTACTTAATTTGGGCTACCTAGAAAACCAAATTGATTTAATTTGGAGCCGCTTTAAAGCCAATTACTTTACTGCCTTTAGCGAGCAGCAAATATCATGGCAAAGTGAACACCTATTAAAATGCGCAGACTTGAGCTTACCCAGTGTCATTGTTTCTGATAAAGCAATGCATGGTGGCACGCAAGTGTTTGCTTATAGCCCCTACTCTGGGCCGTTATTCGCTCGCTTAGTTAGCGTAATTGGTTCTAAAAAAGCGCAAATACAACACGCGCAGGTGCTTACAACTAAAGATGGCTACGCCCTATTTAACTTTGTAATACTAGAAGTGAGCGGCGACCCTATTGCAAGTAGCCGTGCTCAGTCAATTAAACGTGGGCTTGAGCAAGCACTGAACGAGCCACGTAAAAAAATACGCTTTAAAAAGAATCGCTCGCAACGATTTAAAGACTTTAATATTAAACCCAAAATTGTACTGCGCCCACACGCGCGTAAAGATCGCAGCCTAATAGAAATTCAAGCTGTAGATATACCCGGTTTACTAACCAAAATTGCCGAAGTTTTCCAAGCGCATTTATTACACATTCACGCTGCCCGTATCACAACGGTAGGTGAACGTGCCGAGGATTTCTTTGTCGTATCAAATAACGAATACCAAGCGCTGACTGATGAAGAGCAAGCCAAAATTCATCAGGCATTACGTAAAAAATTCAACGCCGAAACAGAATAAGGACACACCATGTCAGATTTAAAAACGATGATAGAAAACGCGTGGGACAACCGCGACAACATTAGCCCAAGCACCGTGTCTAGCGATGTTAAACAAGCTATTATCGATGCACTAGAACTACTAGATAGCGGCGCTGCCCGCGTTGCTGAAAAAATATCAGGCGAATGGGTTGTACACCAATGGCTTAAAAAAGCCGTATTACTGTCGTTTCGAATTCGCGATAACCAACCAATGAACGACGGCGTAAATCAGTTTTACGACAAAGTACCGCTTAAATTTAGCGACTACACGCCGGAGCAATTTCAGCAAGGCGGTATGCGCGTAGTACCCAATGCGGTAGCGCGTAAAGGCAGCTTTGTAGGTAAAAATGTGGTACTTATGCCATCGTATGTGAACATTGGCGCATTTGTAGACGAAGGCACCATGGTTGATACATGGGCCACAGTGGGCTCGTGTGCACAAATAGGTAAGAACGTACATTTATCGGGTGGTGTTGGCATAGGCGGCGTGTTAGAGCCACTACAAGCTAACCCAACCATCATTGAAGACAACTGTTTTATTGGCGCACGATCTGAAATTGTTGAAGGCGTAGTCGTAGAAGAAGGCGCTGTAATTTCAATGGGCGTTTATATCAGCCAAAGCACCCGTATTTACGACCGTGAAACCGGCGAAATTCACTACGGCCGCGTACCAGCAGGCGCTGTAGTTGTGCCAGGCGCGCTCCCATCAAAAGATGGCACCCACAGCCTGTACGCAGCAATTATCGTGAAAAAAGTAGATCAACAAACACGCGAAAAAGTAGGCATCAACGCCCTACTACGCTCAATTGATGATTAAAATAAGCGATAAGCTTTTAGTTGATTTGTGTTAAACGTAGGTTGGGTTGAGTGAAACGAAACCCAACAACACATTAAAGCTTATTGCTTTAGCTAAACTTTAATTGTATATAGAAAAGCGCTAAGTCCGTATGGGATTAGCGCTTTTTAAATTCTTCTAAATGAAGTTTCAGTGCTAGAAACTTTTACATTGTAATCTAATGAACTCAAAAGAGACCTCAAGCCTTTAACAGCCAAGTCTTTGTTCTCTGATGGGCCAACTATAATCTCTTCAATTGAATTTTTAGGAAAAGGTATCGCTCTATATGGGGCTATAATGCCAGACTTTAGGGTTCTGTAGCGTAAAGGAAAAAACTCTTTCACTCCATTTTCAAGCTCTATAAAATCAATATTTGAGGAGTCTATAAAATCAAAATAACCCTTTTCAGTATTTTCATTTAATGAGACTAAACCAGGGTAAAAAAGAGTAAAACGATACTCTTCTTCATATTCGAACGCTTGATCTTTTATGCTAGCAATCTTAAAAATCGCTTCATTAAAAATTTCAATTGCAGTAATAGCACATTTTTCATTTAGGTCATTTCCACTTAAATTTGGATCTAACACATAACTTAAAACCTCAGGCAGATAGTGTTCTTCAATTAAAGAATGAAGCATTTCCTCAGTTGGTTGGTAATCAACATCATCATAGCCACTCAAAAGTTTTCTTTGCCTAAAGTACTCATCATCAAATAGCTTTTCTTTATTAAACTTTATGCAATATGAAGTTTGCTCTGACCCGTAAGTTAGCCAGTGGTTTAGGCTATCACGCTTAGTTGTAAATGAAGTGGTATAAATTTCATCAATGGTATTATTATCAATTATATTCCATAGAAAATTTAAAAAATGATTTGCGAGATGCACGTCCTTACTTCGCATTTCTTTTTGGGTAACATCTAAAGGTATATTTTTGTGTTTGGCATAAATTTCTTCGAGTTTGATTTGTGAAAACTCAGACAAACTCCCTCTGAGTGATTTTATTCTATCAATTCCTTGCTTTATTTCTCTAAAATCATTTAGATACTCTGCGTTAGTAGCCCATAAACTTTTGCTCTCTAAAATTCCCTTTAAACCATCTGCAGAAGTGTAGTGATAAACATAATCCATATTTAAAGCCTAAAAAATTCCCGAGATTAACTCCGAGTCTAACTCTTTTATACAAAACAATAAAATTGAGATGACACAAAGTACTATAACCCTGTTGGGTTTCGCTTCACTCAACCCAACCTACGGCGATAAAATTAACGCCGAGCAGCTCGTCACTGATAGCTGACAACTAGAAACTTCCATTAAACCAATAAAAAAGCACTTATAAAAATAAGTGCCTTTTAATTTGCTCAATTAACTTTTAATTACAGCGCGTTAAAAACGTCGTCTGTTTTAGCTGCGCAAATAAAGTCGTTTTTGTGTAGGCCTTTAATTGAATGGCTCCACCATGTAACCGTTACTTTGCCCCACTCGGTTAATAAACCAGGGTGATGGCCTTCATCTTCTGCCATATCGCCTACTTTGTTAGTAAACGCCATAGCTTGCTTAAAGTTTTTAAACTTATAAACACGCTCTAGCTGCATGATGCCGTCGCGTACCTCGGGTACCCAGTCTGGAATTTTAGTAATTAATTGTGCAAGCTCTTCGTCAGATACTTTTGGTGCATCTACGTGGCAAGCTTCGCATTTTTGTTCACTTAATGAAGACATTTTAAATCCTTACTTTAGCGTTTCTTTTTAAATTAAAGTTAACTGGCTAATTTTTCTTTTGGTGGAAATTTTGGGTCGTGCAAACCAAGCGCTTTAGCTTGCTCAACCAAAGACATAATGTCCATTTGCGATATATCAAACAGATCATGAATCGAATTAATGGTGTAGTACTGTGGTTGCATAATATCAATGCGGTACGGCGTACGCAGCACATCAATGACGCTCATGGGCGTTATCTCTGGTGTATCTGAATACACGTATTGCGTTTCACCCGGGCTTGATAAAATACCGCCGCCATAAATACGCAGGCCGTTTTCGGTTTGCATTAAACCAAACTCAACCGTAAACCAATACATACGTGCAAGGTACACGCGATCTTTTTTCTGCGCTGCGTACCCTAATTGGCCATATTTGTGTGTAAATTCGGCAAAGTCAGGGTTGGTTAGCATGGCGCAGTGGCCAAATATTTCATGAAAAATATCTGGCTCTTGAAGGTAGTCAAACTCTTCGCGGCTACGAATAAACGTGGCTACCGGAAATTGTTTGTTTGCCAACAACCTAAAAAACTCGTCAAAATCGATAAGCGCAGGTACAGGCGCTACTTGCCAACCAGTAGAGGCAAGAAGCACTTCGTTAAGTTCGCTTAACTGCGGTATACGATCCAGAGGTAGGTTTATTTTTTTAAGCCCCTCCATATATTCATCGCACGCTTTGCCTTCTATGCACGCAAGTTGGCGTGCTACAAGCTCAGACCAAATTTTATTTTCTTCTTCGCTCCAATGTATAACACCATTTTCATCAGGTGTTTTAGAGGTGTACTTACTTGCTTTAGCCATAATAACCTTCTTGGGGTTAAGCCCTAAATGTGTGTCAGTGTGATACTCAAGATGAGTGAATATCTAATGCAGCCATACTATGCAAAAGTGAAGAAAAGTTTAATAGTTAAGCGTATATCGACATTTGGCACGATCACCTAAAATGTAAATTTAAAATTACACCAAAGGAACGAATAGTAAACACCTCCATTTATAAAGGCCTTAAAAGCCAAATGCACCGTATACAATTAAATACACTTAACCAATTTTGGTAAAAGCTTGGTTTAAATCACTAATAATGTCGTTAACATCTTCAAGCCCTACTGAGAGCCTTATTAAGCCATCACTTATGCCTGCGGCTGCTCGCTCCTCGGGTGTATAAGGCGAGTGAGTCATTGATGCCGGGTGCTGAATAAGCGTTTCAGCATCACCTAAACTTACAGCAAGCGTGCAAAGCTTCATGCTATCAATAAACTGCGCTCCCTGAGCAAGGGTGCCTTTAATTTCAAATGCAATAACGCCACCTGCAGCTTTCATTTGATTGCCTATGTATTTGTTACCAGGATGCGATTTAAGCCCGGGGTAATAAACAATATTAACCTGTGGATGCGCCTCTAAATATTCGGCAACCGTTTGCGCGCTTTGGCAGTGACGCTCCATGCGTATGGCTAAGGTTTTTAAGCCGCGGTTTATTAGCCAAGCGTCGTGCGGGCTTATGGTGGCACCAATATCTTTAAGTACCGTCATTTTTATTAAGGTAATGTGCTCTTGCGTTCCGCACACAAGCCCGGCTACTACATCACCATGGCCGTTTAAGTATTTGGTAGCGCTGTGCATAATAATATCTATCCCATATTGCTTAGGTGATTGCAGCAGCGGCGTTAAAAAGGTGTTGTCGACCACACTTATTAAATTGTGCTCTTTTGCAACTGCGCCAATCAGTGCCAAATCAATAACCGCCATAGTGGGATTAATTGGCGTTTCTACAAATATCATTTTTGAATTAGGTTTAATGGCAGCGCGGAGTTCATCCTCGCAGGTCATATCAACAAACGTGACTTCGATTCCCCAGCGCGGCAACATATGTGCAAAAAACGCGAACGTACAACCGTATAATGCACTTGATGCAACAAGGTGATCGCCCTGCGATAAAAAGCTCAATACCGATGCCGATACAGCCCCCATACCTGTAGCCGTCGCCGCTGCAGCTTCGCAGCCCTCTAACTGTGCTACTTTTTGCTCAAGTTCGGTGGTGGTTGGGTTACCTAAGCGGGTGTAAATATAACCTGGCTCTTCGCCTGCAAAACGAGCAGCGCCTTGTGCGGCGTTTTCAAAATGAAAGGTAGAGGTTTGATACAAAGGCGACGTGAGTGCGCCGTGCGGATCGTTTGCTTTTTGTGGGCCGTGAATGCATTGGGTATTAATATGATGCTTGCTCATTATGGGATCTCGTTTTTATTATGTGTGTCAATTACATAAATAAAACGCACCGCAGTTTAAATCACAAGCATGCCGGATGCTCAGACGGCTATTTGTACAAAAACCGCTCAGCGCGGTTTTGTACACAAATATTGCCACTTTTTTATCGCGTTGGCTCGCCCTTTTTTCGGTTCATAATTTTACTGGCGATACTTTGCACTGTGCCTTTTAACAAGCTGCGTTTATTTTCAAGCCTTGGTAGTGGGCGGCTAAGCTCCATTGCTTTGTAACCAATACGCGCTGTAAAAATACCGGCGCTTACACCTTGTGCAGCGCGCCCAGAAAGCTTGCCTAAAAGCTCAGCACTTAACGCTGTGGCTGCTAAATCAGATACAAGCTCAGCACTGCCTACAAACATCACTTGTTTTATAAGCATACGGTAGAGCTTAATACGGCTTGCGTAACCAAAACCAATGCCATAAATCTTACCAATTTGCTCAATCAACTTAGTACCGCGCCAAAGCACCGCCATCATGTCCACCAGCGCAAGGGGGCTTAGGGCAACAAGCAAGGCTGACTCTGTCGCAAAGCGGTTTATCAGCTTCTTAGCTTGCGTGTCTTGCGTTATAAGTAAGCTATTGGCGTAAAGGGTCATTATTTCTTTATCGCTGTGGTGGCTAGCCACTTGATTTTTAAACGCTTCGAAGTTGTCGAGCTGCTGGTGCTTATTTAGTTTTTCAAGCCAAGGTAATGCGCCGCCTACTTGCTCACTATTTAAGAGTCTGTCGGCTTCATGGCGGTGTAACTGATTGCGCTTTAAACTGCGCAGCATTTTATATTCGCGCCAAAGCATGCGCCCAATTAATAGCACACCGCTTACCACCGCCGTTAAATATACGCTGCCTAAAATAATCGACTGCTGAAATGCAAATACTAACGAATATGCAAACTCAAGCAGTACTAACACTAAAAAGCTTATAGCAAACACCCCTTTAAGCGTTTGCCACTTAGATTTTTTATATACCGGCTCTAGGTCTATTTCT
This sequence comes from Pseudoalteromonas sp. P1-7a, assembly GCF_001401855.1. Taxonomy (NCBI): domain Bacteria; kingdom Pseudomonadati; phylum Pseudomonadota; class Gammaproteobacteria; order Alteromonadales; family Pseudoalteromonadaceae; genus Pseudoalteromonas; species Pseudoalteromonas sp. P1-7a. The sequence goes on from NZ_LKDU01000006.1 coordinate 63,945, forward strand.
TCATCAAGAAGTTCTTCTTCAGGCTCTTCAATGTAATCACTTTGACCTTGAGTAATTATTTTTGCAGGGGCAAGCGTTGCCTCAACCTGCTCATCAGCTTGGGTATCAATTCGCCTACCCGCCTGAAATGTTTGCTGTGTGTCGTTCATGATAATTTGTCTCCTAACAGGTACTGCATCACATGATCAAGGCGAATATGTTTAAGTTGCTTATCGGGGTTTGGCATAGGTGCGAACGATAAAAACTCAAAGCCCTGCGCTGGCCACTCATTTTTATGAAGCATGCGCTTTGGTGGCTGTGGAGGTAAATAAGTAAGCCAGTCTTGCTCGTTAAGTGGTTTGCCATAAATGCAATCTAACGTTTGGCCTTTATCGGCCACTTGGCGCGGCTGCGTTGCAGCAATTGACGACATGGCCATGGTTTCTATTTGTACGCCGTCAAATTTTAAGTGATTACTTTGCTCATGCACGAGTGAATCCAGCAGCAGTGCTAAGTCTTTATGATGTTTAGCACTGATATGATCTGACTTGTTAGCTGCAAAGAGTATTTTATCTATGTTGGGTTTAAATAAGCGCTTAAAAAAACCCGACTCGCCGTAATTAAAGTGAGCAAGTAATTGGTTTATAACACTACTTTGCTCTTGGAGTGTTTCGTGGCCTTCGTTTAAAGCGCTGAGTACGTCTACCAACACAATTTGGCGGTCAAAGTGTTTAAAGTGCTCATTATAAAATGGCTTAACCACTTCTTTTACATAGGCGTTAAAGCGCTTAATTAAATGCGCTAAGTTAGAGCCAGGCACTACCCCATCACTTTTTATATGCTGTGCATTTACTGGAAAAAACAACAAAAGCGGCGCACCTTGTAAGTCGCCTGGCATAAGCATTCGCCCAGGTTGTAACATGGCAAGCTTAGTATCTTTTTTAAGCCCTACCAGCATACTTTGATAAAGCGCTGCAATGTGCGCAAGTAAGCTTTCATCTACAGGGGCATCTAAATCAAGCTGTTCAAGCGCGTTTATAAATTCAGTAGAGGCGTTTACACGCGGGTACTGCAATAACAGCGGGTATTGTTGCTCGCACCACTGACTATAACTTTGCTCAAGCATGGGTAAATCAAGCAGCCATTCACCTGGGTAGTCAATAATATCTAAATACAGCGTAGATTGCGGCGAAAAATGCCCACGTAACCCTGAGGCACTTTGGTATTTAATGGCCAAACGCAGGGTGTTAATACGCTCGGTTGATGCAGGCCATGTAGGCTCCCCATCACTTGGGAGTAAGGCATTAAGCGCCCGCGGATAGTCAAATGTAGGCACTTTTAACGCCTCTTGCGGTACCACTTTAGTGGCTATGTGGCGGTGCTCTCGCATTACATCAAAAAACGGTAGGTTTTTATCATCACTTTGTGTGGTTAAGTGCTTAACAAGTGCAGTAATAAACGCGGTTTTACCACTACCACTTAGGCCGGTTACGGCCAATTTTACGTGTTGATCTAAACTACGATGAAGGGCTTTTTGGGCTGAACCTTTAATGCTTTTAAAGGTTTTTTTGGCAAATGAAGTGCTACTCATAATGGGCTAGCACTTCATTGATGCTGTTAATCACCGAATAAAGTGCTATTAAATCCTTTAAAGTTTGTTGATTTCACGGCTAACCGTAAACTCGCTTGAAGTAACATGGCGCTCCATATCTTGAAGGCGCGTGTCTATTCGCGCTAAACGCTCTTTTAAGTCTTGCAAAGCGCGGCGCGGTGGCTCGCCTTTTTGCCAAACTTTAAATTTAACCTCTAGCGGATCGTCAGTTTTAGTTGAGCTACTTGCATGTATAGTTGTGGGGTCTTTTTTATCTAAAATAAACCACGCTGCAATATACGCTACCACAAATAATGGGCCACCCGTTAGCAGTACCGCACTAACAAAAATAATGCGAACTAACCATAACTCCATATTAAAGTAGTCACTTAATCCCGCACATACACCGGCAATTTTACCGCGCTGTGGGTCTCTTAATAATTCGCGTTTGGCACTCATACTTTGCGTCTCCATTGTGGTGACTCTTGATCGAGTAATGCTTCAAGAGTTTCTACTCTGTCAGCCATTTTTTCGGCCTTGTGGGCAAGTTCCAATAACTGGCGATGTTCATGCTCACTTAACCCTTGGCTCACTTGCTTTTTGCTCCGGTAATGTAAAATTAACCACAGTGGCGCAACAAAAATCATGAACAAGATAAAAGGTGCAATTAGTATCTCTGGATCAAACATAATCCTCTCCTGACAATCCGTATTCGATGTTTAAGCAGTGGGGCACTTAAAGTACCCCTTTATAAGTTATTTATCAGCTAGCTTCTTTTTAAGTTCGGCAAGCTCATCATCTATCTTTTCATTTTTTTGTAGGTCGGCAATTTCATCAGCAAGCGACTTTTTACCTAAATCGTAAGACTCTATTTGAGATTCTAGCCCATCAATTTTAGTTTCGTAACGCTCAAAGCGATTAAGTGCATCTTCTACCTTAGAGCTATCAAGCGCTTTTTTCACTTCAAGGCGCGACTCAGCCGAACGTTGGCGTAAAATAATTGCTTTTTGACGTGCTTTAGCATCGGCTAGCTTTTCTTGTAGTGTGGTCACTTCTTGTTGAAGTTTCTCAATGTGAGACTCTACATGCTCAAGCTCAGACTCTACTGCCGCCACCGCTTCTGCCGATTTTTGCTTTTCAAGTAATGCTGAACGCGCTAAATCGTCGCGGTCTTTACTCAGTGCAAGTTCTGCTTTGTCTTGCCAGTCGCTTACTTGTGCTTTTAGTGTGTCTACACGACGTACTAATTCTTTTTTCTCAGCCAGTGTTTTAGCTGACGTAGAGCGAACCTCTACCAATGTGTCTTCCATCTCTTGGATAATAAGACGAACCATTTTTTCTGGGTCTTCTGCTTTATCTAAAATGGCATTGATATTAGAATTAACAATGTCTGCAAAACGCGAAAAAATTCCCATAACATTTACCTCTGTAATATAAACTTAGTTGGTCTGCTGTAACTAGTATCAATATGCTTGCCAACTTTTTAAAATCTAAAATACACTTTATTTTCATTAAGTTAAACTAAATATACAAATTCCTTTAGTTATCCCTGATTATGAAATACACTAACTGTTAGCAAAAATGACCAAGAGTTAGGAAAAATGAGCCAATATCGCCAACAGGATAATTTACTCGGCCAATCTGATAGCTTTTTAGCTGTACTTGATCAGGTATCGCAGTTAGCTAATTTAGATAAGCCGGTGCTTATAATTGGCGAACGAGGAACCGGTAAAGAGCTTATAGCCGCCCGTCTGCATTTTTTATCAAAGCGCTGGGATCAAAACTACGTAAAGCTTAACTGTGCAGCCCTTAACGAAAACCTCCTCGAAAGCGAATTATTTGGTCATGAAAGTGGTGCATTTACCGGAGCAAGTAAACGTCACGAAGGCCGATTTGAGCGCGCTAACAGCGGTACTTTATTTTTAGATGAGTTGGCTAATACTTCCGCTATGGTACAAGAAAAGCTTCTTCGTGTTATTGAATACGGCGAATTTGAACGTGTGGGCGGTAAACACACCGTAAAGGTAGATACGCGTTTAGTGTGTGCCACCAACGAAGATTTACCCCACCTTGCTGAGCAGGGCGAATTTAGAAGTGACTTACTTGACCGCTTAGCTTTTGATGTTATTACCCTGCCCCCACTGCGAGAACGTCAAGACGATATTATGCTACTTGCCGAGCAATTTGCGATGAATATGGCCCGCGATTTAGAATGGGAGTTGTTTAGTGGCTTTACCCGCAGCGCCACCGAAACCCTGCTAAATTACGACTGGCCAGGTAACATTCGGGAGCTTAAAAATGTAGTTGAGCGAAGTTTGTATCGTCATGGTAATGAACATATTCCCGTTCACCAAATTATTTTAGACCCATTTGAAAGCCGGTTTAGGCCCAAAGCGCGTATTAAAGCCCCAATTGCAGCACCAAGTGCATCGCCTGAGCCTATAGTCGTTACTGCGCCTAGTAGTGAAGCAAGTAACACGCGTAGTGCCCCGATTGAGTTCCCTTGTAGCTTAAAAGAGCGCTCTAACGAATTTGAAATAAATATGATTAATAAAGCGCTTGAGCATAGCCAATTTAATCAAAAGAAAACTGCAGAAATCCTCGGTTTAACGTATCATCAATTACGTGGTTATCTTAAAAAATACAATTTATTAGAAGATAAATAGTTAGAGGTTATGCGAGTGCATAAAATACTACTTGTTTTACTAGCCAGCACACTAACCGGTTGCTTTGATAGTAAAGAAGAAATAATTGAAGAAAAAAACCAAGGCCTCGTTTATTGCGCCGAAGCGAACCCTGTATCGTTTAACCCGCAAGTAACAACCACCGGCTCAACGATTGATATTATTGCTAATCAATTGTTTGACCGTCTAATTAGTATTGACCCTGTTACCGCAGATTTTAAAAGCGAGTTGGCTACCGACTGGAAAATTAGCAACGATGGTAAGTCGGTCACTTTTACGCTGCGTAAAGGCGTTAAATTTCATACAACGTCTTATTTTACCCCTACTCGCGACTTTAATGCAGACGATGTTATTTTTACTTTTAGCCGATTGTTTGACGTGTACAACCCGTACCATTTTGTTGGCGATGCAAATTACCCGTATTTTCAAAGTGTGGGGCTAGACCAACTAATTCGTAAAATTGTACGCGTGTCTGACTATCAAGTACGCTTTGAGCTATTTCATCCAGAAAGCAGCTTTTTAACTAATATGGCCACTGACTTTGCCGTGGTACTGTCGCAAGAATACGCCATGCAATTAAAAGCCCGCGATCAAACTAATTTGTTTGATCAGTACCCTATTGGTACAGGCCCTTATATTTACAAAGAATACCGGCGCGATCACTTAGTGCGCTTTTATCGTAACCCACTTTATTGGAAGCACGATGTTGCCCTTGAACAGCTGGTTTACGATATTACGACTAACGGCACTACGCGCATTGCAAAAATGCTGACCAAAGAGTGCGATGTAACCGCGCACCCAAGTAGCGCGCAATTGAGTATCTTAGCGCAGCGAGATGATATAAACGTTGAAAAAGAAACCAACCTTAATATTGGTTATTGGGCCTTTAATACAGAGCGCGCCCCTTTTGATGACATTAGAGTACGCAAAGCCCTTGCACATGCAATTGATATAGACAAAATAATGCAAGCTGTTTATTACGGAAATGGCATACGCGCGCAATCGATTTTACCGCCAACCTCGTGGGGGTTTGAGCCACAAGAAAACATTCCTATGTTTGACCCAGAGCTGGCTAAAAAACTACTTATAGAAGCGGGGTTACCGAATGGCTTTGATATGACCATTTGGGCCATGCCGGTGAGTCGAATTTATAACCCTAATGCCCGCAAAATGGCAGAGCTGATGCAAAGCGATTTACGCAAAATTGGGGTTAACGTAAGTATTGTAGAGTACGAGTGGAATACTTTTATTCAGCGTATAGGTGAGCACCGCCACGATAGCGTATTACTTGGTTGGGCTGCCGATACCCCCGACCCAGATAACTTTTTTAGTCCATTGCTGAGCTGCACCGCCACGTTTAGCGGTAAAAACCCTGCTAACTGGTGTAACCCGCAATTTGACTTATTGCTTACCCAAGCGCTCGACACCACTGATTTAAGTTTACGTAAACAGTATTACGAACAGGTTCAAGCGCTCATTATGGATCAGCTCCCTTTAGTGCCTATTGCTCATGGCATGCGTTTTCAAGCAAATAGTGCCGATGTAGAAGGGATAACTCTTGGCCCATTTGGGGCTATTTCACTCGCAAACGCGAGGAAAAAATAATGATACTTGATTATATATTACGCCGCCTTGGCTTGTTTTTATTCATGATTTTAATGCTCAGCATATTTACCTTTTCGCTGAGCTATTTATTCCCTGGTGATCCGCTTAGCAATTTAAGTGGCATTCCTAGTGGTAATTTTTCTCAACACAGTGAACTTGAAGATAAATACATGTATGACAGTAATTACGTTATGCAGTATTTAGCGTTTTTAGGACGTATATTCCAAGGAGATTGGGGCGTGTCGTTTGCCTCAGGAGATAACGTTTTTCAGCATATTTTAGATTTAATACCCGCAACATTAGAGCTGTGTGTTTATGCTCTTATTGTATCGGTTGTAGTAGGTGTACCAGCAGGCATTTTGGCCTCAGCATACACACGCCGCTGGCCGGATAAGTTAATTAGCTCTACCACCATGATTGGCTACTCTATTCCCGTTTTTTGGTTAGCGCTGTTACTTATTATGATTTTTTCGCTCAAGCTGGGCTGGTTTCCTATGTCGGGTAGAATGGGGTTACTATTTGAAATACCATCTAATACCGGGTTTATATTAATCGATATTATGCTCGCGGGTTTCCCTTACAAAGGTGAGGCTTTTATAGATGCGCTGCATCACTTAACACTACCAACCATAGTACTGGCCATGTTTCCTACCACTGTTTTAGTGCGCTTTACCCGCGACTCTATGCTTAAAGTAATGGATCAAAGCTTTATTAAAACAGCCAGGGCAAAAGGCCTTAATCGTCGTCAGTTAATCATGCATCATGCGCTACGCAATGCATTACTGCCGGTAATAAAACAAATAGGACTGCAATTTAGTACGCTTATTACGCTTGCAATGATAACTGAAGTCATTTTTTCTTGGCCAGGTATAGGCCGTTGGCTAATCGATAGCATTTACCAACGTGACTACCCTGCTATTCAAGGCGGTTTAATGGCGGTCTCTATGTTTGTTATTATTGCCACTATTGTTGCCGAGCTTACATATACTCTGTTCGACCCAATTTCGCGGAATCAGGCACATGGTAAAGTTTAAATTATTTTCTGAAGAGTCGAATAAATCGCCGCTGGCGCGTTTTTGGCGCAAATTTAAAAATAATCATCCTGCGTTAGTGGGATTATGGATCTTTATTGCGTTTGCATTATTAGCAGCCAGTGCGCCCTTTTTAGCACCTTATGGGGTTAACCAGCAACATAGTGATGCATTACTTATACCGCCGTCATGGCGAGAAATGGGTGATGTGCGCTTTATTTTAGGCACCGATGATTTAGGCCGCGATGTGCTCTCGCGCCTAATGAATGGGGCAACCTACACGTTTGGCTTGTCGGTAGTGGCTGCATTTATTACCACCATTATTGGCGTTTTAGTGGGGACGTTTGCAGGTATAAGCCGCGGCCTTCGTTCAAGTTTTTTAAATCATTTACTTGATATCACACTCTCTATTCCCTCTTTGCTATTAGCGATTATTATTATTGCTGTTCTTGGCCCAGGGTTAATGAACACGGTATGGGCAATTATACTGGCGTTGTTACCGCAGTTTATTCACTCTATTCGTAATTTAATTGTTGATGAGCTAAGTAAAGACTATATTACCGCTTTTAGGCTTGATGGCGCCTCTAATTGGCATATATTGTCGCGGGGTATTTTTCCTAATATTTATGAGCATATTGTGGTTATTTTTACCACCGCGCTTTCTACTGCTATTTTAGATATTGCCGCTTTAGGCTTTTTAAAACTAGGTGCACAGCCGCCCACAACCGAATGGGGCGCCATATTGGCCGAGAATTTAGGCCTAATATATTTAGCGCCTTGGACCGTTGCACTACCGGGTGTATTATTATTTTTAGCGGTTTTGTCTACCAATTTAGTAGGTGATGGCCTACGAAAAGTGCTCAAAGCACGTAAGGCTGATTAAATGCAATTACTCGACGTTAGAAATTTAACCATAGAGCTGCGTACCTCTGAAACCGTAATTAGAGCCGTAGACAGAGTCAGCTTTAGCCTAAAAGAAGGTGAAGTACATGGCTTAGTGGGTGAATCAGGTTCAGGTAAAAGCTTAATTGCTAAAGCCATTGTTGGAGTACTTAACGAACGCTGGGACATAACAGCTGATAGAATGCATTGGCGTGGGGTTGATTTAATGCGCTTAACCCCAGAGCAACGCAGAAAAACAGTGAGCCAAGATATTGCCATGATCTACCAAGATCCTAGCCGCTGCCTTGACCCGACCGCTAAAATATTTGACCAAATCGCCGAAACACTGCCTGAAATATCCACCAAAGGCTTTTTTTTAAAGCGCAACAGAGAGCGCAAAGACCGCGTGAAAGCACTGATCCATAAAGTAGGGATTAAAAACCACGACGCGGTGCTTGACAGTTACCCTCATGAGCTCTCTGAAGGTGTGTGCCAAAAGGTAATGATTGCTATGGCCATAGCACGCACTCCTAAGCTACTAATTGCTGATGAGCCTACTACAGCGCTTGAAAGCACCACCCGTGCTCAGGTATTTAGGTTGCTAAAAAGCTTAAATCAATTAAAAAACATGTCTATTTTGATGATTTCTCATGAGCTTGAAGAAATAGCCGACTGGTCACACGGTATTCATGTTTTATATTGTGGGCAAATGGTTGAAGCCGGCCCAACACAGCGTATTTTTCGCCAGCCTCGCCACCCTTACACGCAAGCGTTATTAAAAAGCCTGCCCAATTATGAGCAAGGTTTAGCACATAAAGAGCCCTTTTACGCACTTAAAGGTACTATCCCTACTTTGCAACATTTACCTATAGGGTGCCGATTAGGCCCACGCTGCCCACAAGCACAAAAAGAATGTGTAATTACCCCTGCACTTACTAAGCAGCATGGACATAGCTATGCGTGTCATTTTCCACTTATCAAAGAGGTGAAATAATGCAACCAGTATTGAAAGTGCAAGCGCTTTGTAAAACTTTTAACGTGCGAGCTGGTTTATTTAGTCGCAAAAAATTTGAAGTCCTAAAAAATATTTCATTTTGTGTTGGCAAAGGCGAAACAGTAGCAGTCATTGGTGAAACCGGTGCGGGTAAAAGCACGCTCGCTAAATTACTTGCAGGGGCCGATAATGCCGACAGTGGGCAAATTTTATTAGAAAGTAATATTATTGAAGATGGTGGCGTGCGCGATAACCAATGCCGACATATTCGTATGATTTTTCAAGACTCCGCAGCATCGCTCAATCCAGGACTGACCATAGGTGAAATGCTCGATGATTGTTTACAATATAACACTGACTTTGATGAACCCGCTCGCCAAGAAAAAATAGATGCCACGCTGTCTAAGGTGGGGCTGTTAATTGATCATCAACATTACTATCCACATATGTTCAGTGTAGGCCAATTACAACGTGTAGCGTTGGCGCGAGCACTCATTTTAGACCCTAAAGTGGTTGTGCTTGATGAAGCGCTGTCGGCTTTAGACCCCTCTGTTCGTGCGCAAACTGTTAACTTATTGCTTAAGCTGCAAAAAGAAACAGGCTTAACATACGTGCTAATTACCCACCACTTAAGCTTGGTACGGCACATTAGCGACCAACTGGTTGTGCTTGAAAAAGGTCAAGTCGTTGAGTACGGCGCTACAGAAGCCATTTTTAAAGACCCACAATCTAAAGTTACACAACGCTTAATCTGCTGCTAGAAACGGTTCATAAAAAAAGGCGCGTTACTGTGAAAGTCACGCGCCTTTTTTAATATTTAGTGCAATTATTCTGCTGCTTGCTCAACTACAGGTAGGTTAAGCTCAGCTTTAGCCTTTAAAGACTCAATAAACGCTGAGTAGTTTTTGTTAGCTTGCGCAATAGTAATGTTTTGCTGTAGTTGCGGGTCGATATTTGCGGTTGCTTGCGCATCGCTTACCGACTTAAGTGCAACAATGGCCGCATCACCGTTGTTTAAATCAACCACGTCTGTGCTTGGTGCATCAGTAGGACGTGGCATTTTAAACGCTTGCGTTACAATAGCAGGCGAAACCGTGTAGCTTTGACGCGTTAAACTTGCTTCTTCGCGTACAGTTAGGTTTTGCTCACTGGCAACATCGCTTAGTGTTTTACCAGCCTGAACTTGTGCAAATAATTCACGTGCTTTTTCTTTAGCAAGTGTAGATGCTTTTTCGTTAACTAAACGTGTTTTAATCTGCTCGCTTACTTGTGCAAGCGGTTTAGTCGCAGATGGCTCGTATTTATTTACACGGACTACAATAACGTGTTCATCACCTAGCTCAATAACTTCTGAGTTTACTTTATCTTCAAGTAATTCTACTGAGAATAGCTGTGAAATTACCGCAGGTGTATTAAGTGGCTCTGGCAATGCATTGCGGGCAACAAGTGGTGTGGTTTTAACTTCAACGTCTGCCACTTCTGCTGCATCGTCTAAACGGTCAGAAATCTCAAATGCTAAAGCGCCCATTTCTGTTTGCTTTTCGTAAAACGCATCCACTTTTTCAGTTTGCTCAAGCTCTGCACGTAAATCGGCTTTTACCTCGTCATACGCTTTCACTTGCTCTGGCTGTAAGTCAGTAAGTTTAATAATGTGGTAACCAAACTCTGATGCTACAACTTCTGAAATATCGCCTTTGTTTTGAAGTGCAAATGCTGCCTCTTCAAACGCTGGGTCCATTACATCGCGCTCAATCCACTCTAGGTCACCGCCCATTTCGCCACTCACAACATCATCAGATGATGTCTCTGCAAGCTCTGCAAAATCAGCCCCTTGTTCTAACTGCTCATGTAATGCATTGGCTTTTTCAAGCGCGGCATCATCATCTTCGCTGTTATCAATTAAAATGTGCGATACACGGCGTTTTTCAGGCTCAATGTATTGCGCTTTATTTTGCTCATAATACGCTTTTACATCGTCTTCGGTTACCGACTCTACGTTAATATCTTCGGCTTTAAGCTCAATGTAATCAACCGATACACGCTCAGGTGACAAAAATTGTGAAGCATTTAGTTCGTAGTAATCAGCAATTTCTTGCTCAGATACGTCTACGTTTGCTTGTAACGCTTCTTTACTTAACACCAAGTAGTCTATGCTACGCGTTTGCTGCTGTAGGGCTGCAGCGCGTTTAAGCTCGTTTTCAAGTGCAAACTCAGTACCAGCAACCGCAGACACTAATTGGCTGCGTGTCATGTCTTTACGTAGGTACTCACGAAAAGCATCTGGTTGAAAGTTCATTTGACGAATTACTTGTAGGTAACGGTCGTTATTAAATTTTTCACCAATTTGAAAGTACGGAAGTTCTAAAATTGTTTTACGTACGCTGTCGTCGCTTACGCGAAGGCCTAAATCTGCCGCTAATTGTGATTGCAATTCTTGTTGTACTAAGCGGTCAATTACACCTTGACGAATTTGCGCCATGTAATTTGGATCTGCACTGATTTGTGCAAAGTATTCGCCAAATTGTTGCTCTAAACGACTACGTTCGTTTTGATAAGCACGATTAAATTCGGTTTGGCTAATTTTAATTCCATTTACTTCAGCAACGGGTTGTTCTGGGGTTTGACCTAAGTAACTACCGATCCCTGCTAAGGCAAAAGATAAAATCACCGCGCCTAAAATTATTTTGGCTACAGGACCCTGTGAGCCCTCTCTGATTTTCTCAAGCATTTGTTTATCTCTTATTGATCAAGGTATTTTACCTTGTCATATGTAAAAAAAGCGTATCTTACCAGATACGCTTTTTCACTTGAAGTAACTGGCGGTGAAGTTACTTAATTCATCGATTAGGATAATTAAGTTTATGTACACTCGCCATAACTAATCTGTATTTAAACAGTGATTAGTTTACTGCGTCTTTCAGCGCTTTACCGGCTTTGAAAGAAGGAATATTTGCCGCAGCGATTTGGATAGTTTCACCAGTTTGTGGGTTACGGCCTGAACGAGCAGCACGCTCGCGTACTGAGAAAGTACCAAAACCTACAAGTGCAACTGAATCGCCATCTTTAAGCGCTCCAGATACAGACTCGATGAATGAATCTAGTGCACGACCTGCAGCCGCTTTAGAAATGTCAGCGTCAGCTGCGATTTGATCGATTAATTGAGATTTATTCACAATATCATCCTCTTTCATTGTTATTATCAAGAGCGATTGTTTTTTAAACTAACATCACTTTTTTGAAAATTTTAGAGCAAACTTTTAATGCTCACATGATTATATTTTTCTTAAGCCTAGGCCCCGTAAGGGCTAGGCTCGAAAACCAGTGCTTAACTTATCATACCGATTAGATTTGAAAAGCCCTTTAAAGCACTTTTTTTGGGTTTTTTATTGGTTTTTCGGTGTTTCGACTGAAAAACTCTCAACAGGGTGCACTAAAGCTAACTTTAATACTTCATCAATCCATGTAACTGGGTGAACATCTAAGCCTGCCAGTACGTTATCTGGGATCTCTTTTAAGTCACGTTCGTTAATTTTAGGAATGATGACTGTTTTAATTCCACCACGGTGTGCAGCAAGTAGTTTCTCTTTTAAACCACCAATAGGCAGTACTTCACCGCGCAGTGTTATTTCACCTGTCATGGCTACATCGGCTTTAACGGGGTTACCTGTTAAGCTCGATACTAAACCCGTTACCATTGCTGCACCGGCACTTGGGCCATCTTTAGGGGTCGCCCCCTCTGGTACATGCACATGAATGTCGCGTTTTTCGTAAAAATCGCTATTAATACGGAACGTATCAGCACGATTTCGAACTACCGTCATGGCCGCTTGTATCGACTCTTGCATTACATCGCCCAGTGAGCCGGTGTAACTTAATTTGCCTTTACCTGGCACAGCCGCACATTCAATGGTCAGTAAGTCGCCGCCTACTTCGGTCCACGCTAAGCCTGTTACTTGGCCAATGCGGTCGCCGTCTTCTGCTTTACCGTAGTCGTAGCGCTGTACACCTAAAAACTCTTCTAGGTTATCTTGACTGATAGTGACCGTTTTAGTCTCTTTATCTAATAAGATATTTTTAACAGCTTTACGGCATAGTTTAGAGACTTCGCGCTCTAAATTACGTACACCTGCTTCACGCGTGTAATAACGAATAATACCAATAATTGCACTGTCTTCTATTACTAGTTCAGACGGTTTTAAGCCATTGCGTTTAACTTGCTTAGTAATTAAGTGCTCTTTTGCAATGTTTAGCTTTTCATCTTCGGTGTAACCCGATAAGCGAATAACTTCCATACGGTCTAATAGTGGACCAGGAATATTAAAGCTGTTTGATGTTGCTACAAACATTACATCCGATAAATCGTAGTCTACTTCTAAGTAGTGGTCAGCAAAATGACTGTTTTGCTCCGGATCGAGTACTTCTAATAGTGCTGATGCTGGATCGCCGCGCATATCTGATGACATTTTGTCGATTTCATCTAACAAGAATAATGGGTTTTTAACGCCCACTTTTGTCATGTTTTGAATCAGCTTGCCTGGCATAGAGCCAATGTAAGTACGACGATGGCCACGAATTTCAGCTTCGTCACGTACACCACCTAATGCCATGCGCACATATTTACGACCCGTTGAGCGGGCAATAGACTGTCCTAGCGACGTTTTACCTACACCCGGTGGCCCTACTAAACATAAAATAGGTCCTTTGAGCTTATTGGTGCGTTGTTGCACCGCGAGGTATTCAATTATGCGTTCTTTAACTTTATCTAAGCCGTGGTGGTCGCTATCAAGAATTTTTTGCGCGCCTGCTAAGTCTTTTTTCACTTTAGAGCGTTTTTTCCAAGGTACGTTAATTAACGTATCAATGTATGAGCGCACTACCGTGGCCTCTGCAGACATTGGCGACATCATCTTAAGCTTATTAAGCTCAGCTGATGCTTTTTCTTTTGCTTCTTCTGGCATCCCTGATTCTTCAATTCGCTTTTTAAGCGCTTCAAATTCGTCAGGTACATCATCAAGCTCACCAAGTTCTTTTTGAATGGCTTTCATTTGCTCGTTGAGGTAGTACTCGCGCTGAGACTTTTCCATCTGCTTTTTAACGCGGGTACGAATTTTTTTCTCAACTTGCAATAAGTCTATTTCACCTTCCATTAGTGCCATTAGGTATTCTAAACGCTCTGTAACGCTTGAAATCTCTAACACTTTTTGTTTTTCAGGCACTTTTAAGGGCATATGTGCTGCCATTGTATCGGCAAGGCGAGCTGGCTCATCAATGCCTGACACAGAGGTTAATACCTCAGGCGGAATTTTTTTATTAAGTTTTACATAGCCTTCAAATTGGCTAACAGCGCTTCGAATGAAAATATCTTGTTCTTGCTCATCCACTGAGTCAGATTCGATGAACTGAGCATTCGCTACAAAAAACTCATCGTTATCTACAAATTCTTCAATTTGTGCGCGCTGCGTACCTTCGACTAAAACTTTAACTGTACCGTCTGGTAATTTTAATAACTGAAGTACAGTCGCAATAGTACCGATACGGTAAATATCGTCTTGTTCAGGTTCGTCTACAGTTGCATCTTTTTGTGCAACCAAGAAAATTTGTTTGTCTTTATCCATTGCCGCTTCGAGGCATTTTATTGATTTTTCACGGCCAACAAAAAGCGGGATCACCATGTGCGGATATACCACAACATCGCGCAGTGCTAACACTGGGATTTCGACTCGATCGGTTCTCTCAAGCGTCATTATAGTTTCTCTTCGCACTTCATTTATTTAAAAGATTACTCAAGTATATGGGGATAATCTAATTAAAGTTCAACAAATTTCCCCAACTCGTTCAAATTAATTATAAAAAAAGGAGCCTAAGGCTCCTTTTTTATACAAATAGCTTAAAAACTACTCTGATGCAGCTTTATCTTGATTATTATTTTCATAAATCAAGATTGGGTCAGATTCACCTTTTATCACGGTTTCATCTATAACCACTTTGCTTACGTCATCCATTGATGGAAGTTCATACATGGTATCAAGTAGCACGCCTTCAACAATTGAGCGAAGTCCGCGAGCACCTGTTTTACGTTCCATTGCTTTGTGAGCAATAGCGCTTAGTGCATCGTCACGGAACTCTAACTCAACGTCTTCCATACCAAACAATACAGAGAACTGTTTAGTAATGGCGTTTTTAGGTTCACTTAATATTTGTACAAGTGCCGCTTCATCAAGCTCAGTTAATGTAGCAACAACAGGTAGACGACCAATAAATTCAGGAATTAAGCCGTACTTCACTAAATCTTCTGGCTCTACGTCTTTAAATGTTTCGCTTAAAGAGCGGCTCGACGCTGACTCTTTAACGTTTACACCAAAGCCAATTCCGGTATTTTTGTGGCTACGCTGTTCGATTACTTTATCTAGGCCTGCAAATGCACCACCACAAATAAATAAAATCTTAGAGGTATCAACCTGTAAAAACTCTTGCTGCGGGTGCTTACGACCACCTTGTGGTGGGACTGAGGCAACCGTGCCTTCAATTAGTTTAAGCAGCGCTTGCTGTACGCCCTCACCCGACACGTCACGTGTAATAGATGGGTTATCTGATTTACGCGAAATTTTGTCAATTTCATCAATGTAAACAATACCACGCTGGGCTTTTTCTACGTCGTAATCACATTTTTGTAGTAGTTTTTGAATGATGTTTTCTACATCTTCACCTACATAACCTGCTTCGGTTAATGTAGTTGCATCTGCCATAGTAAACGGTACATCAAGTAAACGCGCAAGTGTTTCTGCCAGTAATGTTTTACCACTACCTGTAGGGCCAATAAGCAAAATGTTACTTTTACCTAGTTCTACTTCTTGCTTTGTAGATTGGTTGCGTAGGCGCTTGTAGTGATTGTATACCGCTACAGACAATACTTTTTTAGCATGGTCTTGACCAATTACGTAGTCATCTAAGTGATTACGAATTTCTTTTGGCACAGGTAGTTTATCAGACGAATTATGCTTAGGAGCAATGTCTTTGATTTCTTCCCTGATAATATCGTTACACAGCTCTACACATTCATCACAAATGTATACTGAAGGACCTGCAATTAATTTACGCACTTCGTGTTGGCTTTTGCCACAAAAAGAGCAGTATAACAATTTATTACTTTTGTCGCCGTCTGTAGGAGTGTCAGACATTCAGCTACCTCTTTTATACGTTGGCTGCCAAATAAGGTTGGCAACTATTTCAAATTCGCTTTTAACTATACCAAAATTTACTGGTTTTCGCATAGTAACTCAAAGTGGCAAGCAATTATTTGCTTGCCTACACGCTTACTTGCTTTCGCGATTTGTAAACACTGAGTCAACCAGGCCGTAATCTACAGCTTGTGATGCACTCATAAAGTTATCACGGTCAGTATCGCGTGAAATAACCTCTAATGGCTGGCCTGTATGCTCTGCCATTAAGCGGTTAAGTTTGTCTTTAATAGACAGAATTTCTTTTGCGTGTATTTCAAAGTCAGATGCTTGACCTTGGAAACCACCTAACGGCTGGTGAATCATTACACGTGAGTTTGGTAAACAAAAACGCTTACCTTTAGCGCCAGCAGTAAGCAAGAATGCACCCATGCTTGCAGCTTGGCCAACACAAATAGTACTTACATCTGGTTTGATAAAGTTCATTGTATCGTAAATTGCCATACCAGCGGTTACCGAACCACCTGGTGAATTAATATATAAAAAGATATCTTTTTCAGGGTTCTCTGATTCTAAAAATAGCATTTGCGCTAAAATTAGGTTTGCCATGTTGTCTTCAACTTGGCCCGTTAAAAAGATAATTCGCTCTTTTAATAGACGCGAATAAATGTCATACGAGCGCTCACCTTTAGCTGTTTGTTCAACAACCATAGGGACTAATGCATTTAGGGGATCTGTCATACCAGTGTTCATACTTTTTTAATTCCTTATGCGCTTATGCTTTTTCTTACTAAAGGAAGCATAGTTATCATTTTTCGCAAATTATGGGGCACAAACTAAAATGGCCCGGGCACACTGCATAAACAGAGTAACACGAGCCATTTAATCGTTAGCGAGCGCTTAAGTCAATGACTTATTAAGCACCTTGCTGAGGATTCATGATGTCATCAAATGCTTTTTCAACGTCAGACACGTTTGCTTTAGCTAAAATAGCTTCAACAGCTTGCTCTTCCATTGCAACATTACGCATTTGCTGCATAAGTTGATCATTTGATTTGTAGTATTCTACTACTTCAGTTGGATCTTCGTAAGCAGATGCAACTGTAGCAATTAATGCTTCAACTTTTTCATCATCAACTTTGATATCGTTTGCTTTGATCACTTCACCTAGTAATAGGCCAGTTTTAACGCGAGTTACTGCTTGCTCGTGGAACAATTCAGCTGGAAGCTCAGGCATGTTTTTAGCGTCGCCGCCAAAACGTTGAGCTGCTTGCTGACGTAATGCGTCAACTTCTTGATCAACAAGTGCTTTAGGCACTTCGATTTCGTTGTTTTCTAAAAGACCTTTAATTGCTTGATCTTTCACGTTAGCTTTAACCGCTTGGTCTAGCTCACGTGTCATGTTCTTTTTAACTTCTTCTTTAAGCGCGTCTACACCGCCTTCGGTAACACCGAATTTAGTTGCAAACTCTTCGCTTAATTCAGGTAGCTCTTGTGCTTCAACTTTTTTCACTGTGATAGTGAATTGAGCTGCTTTACCTTTAAGATTTTCAGCGTGGTAATCTTCAGGGAAAGTTACATCAGCAACGACTTCTTCGCCTGCTTTTTTGCCAACGATGTTGTCTTCGAAACCTGGGATCATACGACCTTGGCCAAGTTCAAGTGGGAAGTCTTCAGCTTTGCCGCCTTCAAACTCTTCGCCGTCAATAGTACCTACGAAATCAACTGTTACACGGTCGTTTTCGCCAGCGGCTGCATCAACATCAGCCCAAGAAGCGTGTTGCTTACGAAGTGTTTCTAGCATGTTTGCTAAGTCTTCGTCAGTTACTGTTACAGCTGGTTTTTCTACTGCAATTTTGTCTAAACCTTGAACTTCAATTTCAGGGTATACTTCAAATGTTGCAGTAAATTCTAAATCTTTACCTGCTTCAAGTGATTTTGGTGCAAATGATGGTGCGCCAGCTGGATTAATTTTTTCAGAAACAATTGCTTCAATGTAATTACGCTGCATTACTTCGCCAGCTACTTCTTGACGAACCGCAGGTCCAAAACGCTTGTTAATTACTGAAACTGGTACTTTACCAGCACGGAAGCCATCAATACGCTGCGTTTTTGACAGTTGTTGTAAGCGTTTTTTTACTTCGGTCTCAACGTTCTCTGCAGGAACGGTGATGGTCAGACGGCGCTCAAGGCCTTGAGTCGTCTCAACAGAAACTTGCATGATTTACCTCAATATTCAATTTTGGCGACTGTTCGCCTTCCTTACAAACAAAGTAATCTTCATGAGTCTTGATAAATTTTAAAGCGATTTTTCACTAAAAAGCATCCGTCACTACCATGAGATCCCATTGCTGCTCTGCCCTTCGGGCACTATGTTAAACAATAGACGCGGCATTATAACCTAATAATTATGATAGTCGAGTGTAGGGGGCAATTATTTGGACTAGTTTAGCTACGATCGAGACCAACTGCGTAAAAAACAGACTAACAAGTACGTTAAAGCGATATTTTAGTAGGAAGTAAATAGACGTTATTGCTGAGTGATTACTCGTTTACTTTCTTTAAGGTTAAGAAAGTGGTCGGCGATGCAGGATTTGAACCTGCGACCCCTTGGACCCAAACCAAGTGCGCTACCAAACTGCGCTAATCGCCGATAATTATGTTGAATACTTAAATGTTGAATTTAAAGCCACTTATAAGAAAGTGGTCGGCGATGCAGGATTTGAACCTGCGACCCCTTGGACCCAAACCAAGTGCGCTACCAAACTGCGCTAATCGCCGATACTCGAAGTAAATTGGGGTGACTGATGGGGCTCGAACCCACGACAACCGGAATCACAATCCGGGGCTCTACCAACTGAGCTACAATCACCACGGTATTTACTTTGTTTTCAAATGGCGCACCCGGAAGGATTCGAACCTTCGACCAACGCCTTAGAAGGGCGTTGCTCTATCCAGCTGAGCTACGGGCGCATCGAAAACTTCATAGTTTGCCAGTAAGCTTTTCAATTATAAAAATAAAAGAAGTGGTCGGCGATGCAGGATTTGAACCTGCGACCCCTTGGACCCAAACCAAGTGCGCTACCAAACTGCGCTAATCGCCGATGCTTACGATTGTCTGCGAGTGACCTCGTTGACAACGGGGTGCATAATAGTGATTTGCCTAAGAGAGGTCAAACGTTTTTTGCATAAAATAAATCAATCGGTCATTTTTAGTTCATAATGGTTAAATATTGCAAAATCCAGCTGAAATTTAGACGCTTTTTTTGAAAACACCGGTTTATAACTTAAAAGCACCTTGGCGCTTCGGGCCTTTTCTGCGAAAATAGCCTGCATATTAAAAAAGCATTAATAAAATTAATTTTTTGCATACACCCCACTTTATATGCTGGTGCTTTTAAAATATAAGTATCGAAGTTTATTTAACCCCAATTAAAGGTCCCCCATGACGGCAAACATCATTGATGGTAAGGCAATCGCAAAACAAGTACGTAGTGCAGTGGCTGAGCGCGTAAGCGAGCGCGTTGCAAACGGTTTACGTGCACCTGGTTTAGCAGTAGTACTGGTAGGGCTTGACCCTGCAAGCCAAGTTTACGTTGGCTCTAAGCGCAAAGCGTGTGAAGAAGTAGGATTTATTTCAAAGTCATTTGATTTACCTGCGCAAACCAGCGAAGAAGAACTACTAGCATTAATTGATGAGCTAAATAACGATGGCGAAGTAGATGGTATTTTAGTACAACTACCGCTACCTGAAGGCCTCGATGCAGAAAAGATTTTAGAACGCATTACACCCCATAAAGATGTAGACGGTTTTCACCCGTACAATATTGGTCGCTTAGCGCAACGTATGCCGGCGCTTCGCCCATGTACACCAAAAGGGATTATCACCTTACTTGATTCAACAGGCGTGCGTTACAAGGGAATGCATGCGGTAGTGGTTGGCGCCTCTAATATTGTTGGTCGCCCTATGTCGCTTGAGTTACTACTTGCCGGCTGTACTACAACGGTATGCCATAAATTTACACAAGATTTAGAAACCCATGTTCGCCGTGCAGATTTATTAGTAGTGGCCGTAGGTAAACCTGAATTTATTCCGGGCGATTGGGTAAAAGAAGGCGCGATTGTGATTGATGTAGGTATTAACCGTTTAGATACAGGTAAATTAGTCGGTGATGTTGAGTATAGCATTGCAGAGCAAAAAGCTGATTTTATTACTCCTGTACCAGGTGGTGTTGGGCCAATGACTGTAGCAAGTTTGATTGAAAACACACTTGAAGCATGTGAAAAATACCACAGTTAAGCATTTAACTGATACCAATAAAAAGGGCTGCCAGCTGGCAGCCCTTTTTAGTTTAAAAACTATTTTAACACGTTTACGCTTTACGCCACGTTGTTTTACCGGCTGAGTCTTCAAGCACAACACCGAGTGCATTGAGTGCATCACGTGCTTCATCAGCGGCGGCCCAGTCTTTATTTGCGCGCGCTTCGTTACGTTTTACAATCAGCGCTTCGATAGTGGCTACTTCATCATCATCTTGCCCACCTTGCAAAAACGATTCTGGTGCTTGCTGAGCAACGCCAAGTACTTCGCCTATGCTGCGTAGCACAAATGCTAATTGCCCTGCTTGCTGTGTATCGGTGTCTTTAACACGGTTAAGCTCTTTAGCCAGTTCAAATAAAACCGGTAACGCCTCTGGTGTATTAAAGTCATCGTTCATCGCTTTTCTAAATTTAGCCACGTACTCATTGCTTTCAATGTCGCACGCTAATGGCTCTACACCACGAAGTGCTGTGTAAATACGTTCAAGTGATGAGCGTGCTTGATCTAAATTCTCTTGTGAGTAATTTAGCTGGCTTCGGTAATGCCCTGATATTAAAAAGTAACGAACCGATTCAGCATCATATGTTTTTAATACCTCACGCACAGTAAAAAAGTTGTCTAATGATTTAGACATTTTTTCTTTATTTACTTGTACCATACCGGTGTGGATCCACGTATTTACATACTTACCATTGTTTGCACAGCATGATTGGGCAATTTCGTTTTCATGGTGCGGAAACTGTAAGTCAGAGCCGCCACCGTGAATATCAAAATGCTCGCCTAAATGCTTTGAGCTCATTGCTGAACATTCTATATGCCAACCTGGGCGCCCTTCTCCCCACGGTGATGACCAAGAAGGTTCGCCTGCTTTTGCTTTTTTCCACAATACAAAATCAAGCGGATCGTCTTTATCTTGTGCAACTTCTACGCGAGAGCCTGCTTGGAGCATACTTAAATCTTGTTGCGATAGTGCACCGTACTGTTCAAACGTAGAAACATCAAAAAGCACGTCGCCGTCGTTTGCTACGTACGCATGGCCTTTTGCAATTAAACGCTCAACCATTTCGATGATTTCGTCCATATGGTTTGTAACCGTCGGTTCAATATCTGGGCGCAACATGTTTAGGCTATCAAAGTCTTCGTGCATGGCTTTGGTCATACGCAAAGTTAGGTCATTAATTGACTCGCCATTTTCGTTTGCGCGTTTAATTATTTTATCATCTACGTCGGTAATATTACGTACGTATTTTAAGTCGTAACCAAGATGGCGAAGATAGCGGACAATAACATCAAACCCGACAAATGTACGCGCATGACCGATATGACAAAAATCATAAATGGTGATACCACACACGTACATGTCGATTTTGCCTTCGACCATAGGTTTAAACTGCTCTTTTTGTCGCGTGAGTGTGTTGTATATTTGTACCATTTACTTTAAGTCCTTGACTGTTTGCTGAGTTGGCTATGTTAACACTTGAAAAGCCCCCGCTCTAGCGCTTTTTATACCCAAACCTCTTCAATACAGTTGTTTAAGCTGGAATTAAAACCAATTTAGGTTAGGCCTTGATTGTGTGTCAGAGAGGTTCTGTTGTTAAAATTAATAACACTGTAAAAATCGGTTTTAAATCACCCTGTTTATTGCTCAACGGGCTTTTGTTCTGTGCATAGCTACATATTGAGAGAAAATACAACAACGACAAAATACCACCTCGATATTAACCCCCTGTAAAACGCACAAGTATATACCCTGAGCAGCTTTGGATATATTGAACAAGCACTTTGTTTATCTTAGTTAACTAAGATAAAATAGCGCGACTAATTAAACCAGATATAGGAAACCACATGGTTGTTCTACACACTAATTTTGGTGACATCACCATTAAAATGTTTGAGCAAGAAGCTCCAAACACAGTTAAAAACTTTTTAGAGTACGCAAACTCAGGTTTTTACAACGGCACTATTTTTCACCGCGTAATTGACGGCTTTATGGTGCAAGGCGGTGGATTTGTACCTGGTATGGAACAAAAAGACGTTAACGACCCAATTCAAAACGAAGCTAATAATGGCCTATCTAATAAAGTAGGTACATTAGCAATGGCACGTACGCCTGATCCACATTCAGCAACGGCCCAATTCTTTATTAATGTTAACGACAACGACTTTTTAAACCACAGCAGCGAAACGTCGCAAGGCTGGGGTTACTGTGTATTTGCTGAAGTAGTTGAGGGCATGGACGTAGTAAATAAAATTAAAGGTGTTGCAACAGGCAGCGCTGGTTTTCACCAAGATGTACCGCTTGAAAATGTAATCATCGAAAACGTTACTGTAAGCTAAACGTTCACTCTTACACTGAGTAATTAAGCGGGCATGGTACATTAATGTATTCGCCCGCTTTTATTTAACCTAACTAGATGCCTTTATGACTTCTCAAACCTACTTTATTGCAGATTTACATCTAAGTGAAAACCGCCCAGATATTAGCGAGGCCTTTTATCGCTTTATAAATACGCATATTATCGGTAAGCCCGTAGATGCACTGTATATTTTAGGTGATTTTTTTGAAGTATGGGTTGGGGATGACTACGTAACAGAATTGGCCAGTGAAGTTGCAAAACATTTAAAAGCCGTTAAAGATGGCGGAACGCCAGTGTACTTTATACATGGTAATCGTGATTTTATTATGCGTGAGCAATACGCTAAACGCGCTGGTATGGTATTGCTAAACGAGCAAACGGTTATAGATTTGTATGGCACACCCACTGTTATTTTGCACGGTGATGAAATGTGTACTCAAGATATAGAGTATCAAAAGTTTCGCAAAAAAAGCCGTGGCTGGTGGTGGCCTAAATTAATGTTAGCAATGCCACTTTGCTACAGAAAAAAAATTGCGCGTAATGCCAGAGAAAAAAGTAAATTAAGTCAAGCCGACAAACCCATAGAAGTTTTAGACGTAGTTGATGACGCCGTACTGGCGATGTTTGCAAAACACAATGTGAGCAACATGATACACGGGCACACGCATCGCCCTAATGTGCATAAGTACACTGTAGGTAAGCAAACACTAACACGCACTGTGCTTGGAGATTGGTATACTCAGGGCTCATACTTAGTGGTTACACCAGACAGTCAAAAACTTATTAATACGCCCTTCGCATAATCTCAAATCCTGACTATTATTTAAGTACTTTTTGGTAATAGGATAAGGATATATGAATAAAGCTATTTTTTGCTTATTGCTTTGTTGCATTTTTTCCAAAGGGTACGCCTCTGAAAATTGGCAACTCGTCGCTGAAAACTCTCCTCCTTATATTGGTGAGCGATTAATGGATAATGGTTGGGTGACAGCCTTAATTAAAGCGGCTTTAATAAATCAAAATATTGATAACGATATAGAGTTTACCAGTTGGAACAGAGCCCTAAAGCTAACCAAAATAAATAAAAAAGATGCAATTTTAGGCGCTTTTTTTACACAATCTCGCACTGAGCTTTTTTACTACTCACGCCCGCTGGCTAACGTATATGTCGGCTTATTTAAGCTCAAAGGCAGGCAAATAAACTATGACGGCAGTATGAACTCTTTACAGCCATACAGTATTTGTAAAGGCGTTGGCTATGCAGTTAGCGAGGCTTTTTCTGAAAGTAATGGCCTGGCTGTAACCTCCACTCGTGGGTTAATTAATAGTTTATACATGCTACAAAAAGGACGGATAGACTTAGTTGCAGGCACTAAAGAAGTGGGGGAATATTGGTTAAAAAACACCGAAAAGCTTAATGAGCCCGGCGCGCCACAAGTTGAATATATTTCGCCGGATTTAGAGCACCACCAACTCCATGTAATGTTTCCCAAATCTGACCCTAATGCAAAACATAAAAGGGACGCACTTGAGCAAGGCTTTACCGCTATTTTATACAATGGCACCGCAAAAAAAGTGTTGATGAAACATGGTTTTTCTCAAAGTGCAGCACTTGAACTTATAGACTTTATAGAAAGAAGTAGCGCACCAAACTAGCCAGTGCGCTTGAAGAGCAAATAGCACCGATTTAGTTAGTGACTTGTGCAGGTGCACCACTGTGAAACTTAAAGTCTTCATCGGGGCTGGTAATTAAATCAGCCTCAACTTTACCAAAAAAGTCGACTCGCTCAGTAATATCAAAATCAGCAATTTCTTGTGCCAGTGTTAAGTAATCTTGATAATGGCGTGCCTCAGAGCGAAGCAACGAAATATAGAAATCGCCTAAGCGTTTATCAACATGCGGCGCAAGCTTTGCAAAACGCTCACACGAGCGAGCCTCAATATAAGCGCCTACAATAAGCTTATCGACGAGAGCATTAGGTTCAAACGTTTTAACGTTACGTAGCATCCCCTTAGCATAGCGACACGGTGTGATACTTCGGTACTCTACGCCATATTCGTCCATTATTTCGAGCACTTGGTAAAAGTGATGTAACTCTTCTTTTATTAGCATCACCATTTTATCAATTAAATCTTGCCCGTATGGCGAGTTTGACTTTGGAATAATAGATTTTGTCAGTTTATTTTTAGCCGCCAAATCACGCCAATTGCCTTCACGCTTATAAATAAGTGTTTCAAAAGGTTTTAGCCATTCGAGTAATGCATCACTGCTGTCTTTATCGACCGCGTACTTACGGATTAAAAACATTGCACTTTGCGCTGCTTTTAACTCACAAATTAAATGGTCGATTAAGATAACCGATAAATTCTCTTTTTTTACTGCTTCATCTACCCAGGCATTCGGGGTTTCGCACAATAAAAAATTATTAATAGGGGCTAAAAGTTCGCTATGTGGCACAGGGCTGCTCGTTACTTCAAATAATAAAAAGCCATTTTAACACGAAAAATAACGAAGAATAAAACAAGCAAAAACAACCGACTTAAAATGTTAATAAGCAGTTAACTTGACTTTGTATCTGAACTAAACCATAAATATAAGTGCTGTATAAAAAACAAACTAAAAATAAATTATAACCAACAGTAAACCGTTCCTTTTATGGAGTACCGCTATGATACTGAATCACCTGTGGGGCATTTATGCTCATCCACTCGAAGAATGGCAAACAATAGATAACCGCCACGAAAGCCTAACTTACAGCTTGTCGCATATTTTACTTATTGCATTATTTCCATCGATTATGGGGTATTACTCATCGGTGTATTTAGGCTGGAGTATTGGTGCAGGCAACCCAGTATTTTTAACGCATGAAAGCGCACTGCTAATTGCCGTGGCTATGTATGGTGCGTTAATAGCCGGAGTGTTTGCTTTGGCCTATTTAGCCCATTGGATGGCCGTTACATTTGGTGCTAAACCTACGTTTACACAAACGCTTGAGCTTGCCGCTTATACTGCTACACCTGTGTTTATGTCGGCCTTAGCCGCTTTTTTACCTGAGCTGTGGTTTGTTGTTTGCGTAGGTATGATTGCCCTAGCCTACTCGGTGTACTTACTGTATACGGGCGTGCCAATACTTATGCATATTCCGCAAGAGCGCGGCTTTATTTATGCCAGCTCTGTTGTCACCTGCGGGCTAATTTTATTGGTAATAATTTTAGCTGTAACCGCAATTCTTTGGACTAACGGTATTGTGAGTCCAATGTTTACCTAATCAACCACGTTGTTTGATATGAAGTGTTCCCTTTCTTTCCTTCGCAAAAAAGGAGCTAATTAGCTCCTTTTTTTATGTCGATTATGTTTAGTTACACATTAGTCAGCTTCGTTGGCATCTTGATTATGTATTTCAAGGCCTGATGACATGGCATTTTCGCGGTTGCTTTTAGCCGAGTCGTTACGTAGTTGATCAATATGATTTAGGTAATCTTGATCAATATCGCCGGTAATGTACTGCCCATCAAATACAGAGGTTTCAAACTTAGTAATTTCTGGGTTTTCTTGGCTCACCGCTTCAATTAAATCGTTTAGCGATTGAAAAATTAAGCCATCAGCACTGATGCTTTGGTTAATGTCTTCAACTTCGCGGCCATGTGCAATAAGCTCTGCTGCAGAGGGCATATCAATACCATACACATTCGGGAAGCGGATTTCAGGAGCGGCTGAGGCAAAATACACATTTTTTGCTCCGGCTTCACGGGCCATTTCTACAATTTGCGCAGAAGTAGTACCGCGCACAATTGAATCATCAACCAGTA
This sequence comes from Pseudoalteromonas sp. P1-7a, assembly GCF_001401855.1. Classification (NCBI taxonomy): domain Bacteria; kingdom Pseudomonadati; phylum Pseudomonadota; class Gammaproteobacteria; order Alteromonadales; family Pseudoalteromonadaceae; genus Pseudoalteromonas; species Pseudoalteromonas sp. P1-7a. Next base: position 90,377 of record NZ_LKDU01000006.1, read on the forward strand.
AAACGTTTTTACCTTTAAATTCACGGTCAATCGCATTTAGCTTTTGACGCACTGACTTTTTACGCATTTCTTGGCCTGGCATGATAAATGTACGACCAATATAACGGTTTTTAACAAAGCCTTGGCGGTAAGGTAAATCAAGCATGCGGGCAATTTCTAATGCTACATCGCATGAGGTTTCAGGAATTGGGATAACTACATCAATGTCTTTATCGCTCCACTCACGCGCAATTTTTTCACCCAGTTTAGTACCCATGTTTACACGCGTTGCGTAAACCGACATACGATCGATGGTTGAATCAGGGCGAGCGAAATAAACAAACTCAAAAATACAGGGCGCATAAGAGGCTTTTTCTGCACAACTTTGTGAATGAAATTGACCGTCTTCAGTCACATAAATAGCTTCACCTGGCGCTACATCTCGCACAAATTCAAAGCCGTCAGGCTTTAGTGCTACGCTTTCTGATGCAAACATGTACTCAGTGCCTTTAGGCGTTTCACGCTTACCAAATACCAGCGGGCGAATACCATTAGGGTCACGAAATGCTAAAACACCGTGACCAATAATCATCGCAATAGCGGCGTAGCCACCTGTAACCTTGTTGTTTACTTCGGTTACTGCGGTGAATATATCTTCAGCGTCTAAATGTAATTTGTCAGATTTACTCAGCTCATGCGCCATAATATTAAGCAGTATTTCTGAGTCTGACGTTGTATTAACATGGCGACGCGCTTCTGAAAATAATTGCTGCTTGAGCGTTTCAGCATTCGTTAAGTTACCATTGTGCGCAAGCGCAATACCAAATGGTGAATTAACATAAAACGGCTGCGCTTCAGATGAACTTGACGAGCCAGCAGTAGGGTAACGAACGTGGCCAATACCAATTGTGCCTTGTAGTCGCTTCATATGGCGGGTGTGAAACACATCCTTTACTAGGCCATTTGCTTTGCGCAAGCTGAACGTATTGTTTTCAATGGTAATGATGCCCGCGGCATCTTGACCTCGGTGCTGCAAAACAGTTAAGCCATCATAAATCGCCTGATTAACAGGAGATGTTCCGACTATCCCAACGATACCACACATGTAATTTATCCTCGCCGATTAACGGTTTACTGAATTTAAAAAGCTCGAGTTGTTTTCTAGGTACGAAAAAAACCATTCAACAACAAAGCCAAATTCTGGAATCAAAATAGAATTGCCCCACCAGTGCGTGTTTGGTGCACCAGTAAAAGCATCAAGAAAGAAGAGTAACGCGCTCACGACCAACACGCCTCGTAGCGCACCAAAAACAATGCCAAAGACACGATCGGTGCCAGATAAACCAGTACGCTGTACAAGCTCACCTAAAATGTAGTTTAGTAAACCGCCTAACAGTAGCGTCGCAAAGAAGAGTATGGCAATGGCCGCCGCATTTCTTAAAAGGGGTTCAGAAATACTTGTTAGGAAGGAAGCTAAATATTGGTAGAACAAACTAGAGATGATAAATGCGCAACCCCATACTGCTAATGACATAGCTTCTTTAACGAAGCCGCGTATTAAACCTATGATGGTAGACAGTGCAATGATGCCAAGAATGGCGTAATCAACCCAGATCATATTAACCAATTAGTCGCTATTTTGGGGCGCATTCTATACCCAAACCTCCTAAATATGCAAGTTAAAGCGGGAGATAACCAGCAACTATCTAATACAAAAAATTAACATTTAAGAGGTGTGTTTTTTAGCGCTAAATTAAAAAGGCCTTACTAAGTAAGGCCTTTAAAAATCAGTGAGTGACGGTATATTGCGTTACTTTGCCGTTGAGCTTGGTCAGCGCTTTTAGCTCAGGTAACTTTTTAGTAAGCTCAGCCTTATCAAGCGAAGGACCCACAAACACTTTAGTCAATGTACCATTAGGCGTTTTGATGGGCTTTGTAAACGTTTTAAAGCCTTTTGCTTTGAGCTTTGCTTGTAAAGCCTTTACATTAGCCGCATGAGAAAAGCTACCAAGCTGAATTACATAGGCCATATCAGTGAGGTTTTCTTCACTCTTGCGTGGCGCAATAGGGTTGGCTTTGACAGGCTCTGGCACTTTAGCAACAGGTTTGCTTGGCACACTCTCACCTTCTATGCTGCCCTCGACTACTTCTCGATCTGCCGCGAATTTGCTTTCTTGGCTTGTGAGCACGTCGTCATCAGCAGCTACATTCTCTATTGGCGCTTGCTTTAAGGGCTCGGCTTGCGCTACTTTTTCATCTATAGACTCTTGAAGGTCGATAGTTTTAAACTCAGAGCGTTCAGGAATAGCTTTAAAGCCCTCTTTATAGTGGACCTTTTCGCCATCGAGTATATTAGGAATAAACACAATTGCTGCGATCACCACAATACTGGTTCCAACTAAACGATTTATAAAACCTGAGTTCACCGACTTTCTCTCTATTTTTTAAAGTAGTTTATAGCATCTGCAACAGTAAAAAATGACCCAAACACAATTAAAAGCGTATCACTTTGCTGTGTAGGCATAATTACATTAAGCGCATCGTGCACACTATTATAGCGTTCATGCGTGCCTGTATGAGGTATAGTTTGCAACGCGGCGGCCATATTTTCAACGTTATCGCCACGTGGTATGTGTAAGCTAGTAAGAGACCATTGATCAATTACAGAGCTTACCTCTTTTAGTACACCCGCTTTATCTTTATCAGCAAGCATAGCGACTAATGCATGAATTTTAAAGCCTTTATCTTTATAGCTTGCAAGCTTTAGTGCTAAATAACGAGCAGATTCGGGATTGTGCGCAACATCAGTAAACACTAAAGGTGTAGTATTGAGTTGTTGAAATCGGCCCTCAACAACTAAATTAGCTAAACAACGTTTAATTACCTCATCGCTTGGTAGTAAATTTAACGCTGCTAAAGTAGTTAAAGCAGTTGCGGCATTTTGTGCAGGAATTGCTGGTTTGTCTAACGCCAGATCATAATGCTTATATTGCCATGTGAAATGCGCTGGGTGCTCTTTGAATATAAAATCAGTGCCCGATATAACCATATTGGCTTTAATCTCAGTGCCGTAATCGGTCATAGTGTGGGGTATGTTCAAATCACCAATAATAGCTGGCGTATTTTCACGAAATATACCTGCTTTATCATAAGCAACCAGCTCGCGTGTATCGCCTAGGTATTCTTTGTGATCTAAATCGATAGTGGTGATCACACTTGCATAAGGTGTAACGATATTGGTGGCATCAAAACGCCCACCCAAACCAACTTCAAGCAGCACATAATCAACCTCAAAATGCTTAAAAATAGCCAATGCACCAAGAGTGCCATACTCAAAATACGTCAGTGCCGTGCTACCGCGACCTTGCTCTAGCGTGTTAAAGGCATCAACATGGTATTGATCTTCAAGCTCTTGAGCATTTATGCGCACACGCTCGTTGTATTTAATTAAATGAGGAGAGGCATAAGTGCCAACAGAATAACCTTGAGCCAACAATAAAGACTCTAAACAGCGTGCTGTTGTCCCTTTGCCGTTTGTGCCGCCAATCAAAATGATTTTGCTGGAAGTGTTTAATAAGCCAATGTTGTTTGCAACAGTAGCGACGCGTTCGAGGCCCATTTCAATATTTGCAGGGTGAACACTCTCTAAATAACAAAGCCAATCATCAAGGCTTGATGATTGGCTAGGAATTATATTTGTCATAGCGTGTAATCAGTAAAGCTGAAATTTACGCTACTCTATGCTCTTGTTCAGTAGAAGGCAAGTTCATAAATTTAGCAAGCACACGTGCTAACGTGTCACGCATTTCGCGACGGTCAACAATCATGTCTATCGCACCGTGCTCTAATAAGAACTCACTACGCTGAAAACCTTCAGGCAGAGTTTCACGTACTGTTTGTTCAATAACGCGCGGACCAGCAAAACCAATTAAGGCTTTTGGCTCTGCAACGTTTATATCACCTAACATCGCAAGTGATGCTGATACACCGCCCATGGTTGGGTCGGTCATAACTGATATAAACGGCAGGCCTTTTTCGCTCATTTTAGCAAGTGCAGCACTGGTTTTAGCCATTTGCATAAGCGACATAAGTGCTTCTTGCATACGTGCACCACCTGAAGCTGAAAAACACACTAATGGCATGTTGTGCTCTAAACATTGGTCTACGGCATCAACAAAGCGTGCACCTACAACCGAAGCCATTGAACCACCCATAAATGAGAATTCAAAAGCAACCGCTGCAACAGGAATACCTTTTAAGCGGCCTTTCATCGCTACTAGTGCGTCTTTTTCGCCACTTGTTTTTTGGGCTGCGCTAATACGATCTGAGTATTTTTTTGAGTCTTTAAACTTTAATACATCTTTAGGCTCGTGCTCAGTACCTAGCTCTGTGCGGTCGGCTTCATCTAAAAAGTGCTCTAAACGCTTACGGCCGCTCACACGCATGTGGTGGTCGCATTTAGGACATACGTTTAATGACTTCTCTAGTTCAGCTTTATATAAAATTGAATCGCAAGCTGTACATTTAGCCCAAACGCCCTCTGGAATTTCTTTACGACCTGATGACTTAGTCGTTTTAGGTAAGATTTTTTCTAACCAACTCATTTGCAACTCTCTTAATGCTGTTCTGTGTCGCGAGCCTGCTAATAAGTAGCAGACAGATTTTTTCAATTAAAACATGAATTACACAAACACGGTATAAAAAACTGGTCTTAGTAGTTAGATAAACGCTTATAAATTCAGCACTAACATTCCGTATCAGGTAAAAATAATGGCCCTAACGGCGTTTTAGGAATGTTAAAATGCGCTGGGTAATCAACATCCACTAAGTACAACCCTGCCGCTTTTGCCGTGGCACTGGCTTTAGCGCGCTCTTTTAAATCTAATAGCTCTTTTAACCACACTGGCTGATGTTTATGTAAGCCTATATCCATTAGACAGCCGGTAATATTGCGCACCATATGGTGTAAAAAAGCATTCGCTTTAATATCAATAATAACGTAATCACCCTGTCGCTGTACCGATAAATGATGAATTGTTCTGTTTGCTGTATTAGCTTGGCAATGCAGTGCTCTAAAAGAAGTAAAGTCATGCTCACCAATTAAGTACTGACACGCTTCTTGCATTTTTGTTTCATCAAGTGGGTGATGAAAATGTGTAACCCCTTCATTCATCACTGCGCCCCTGTAGGCGTAATTATAAATAACATAACGGTAACGACGCGCTGTTGCGCTAAAACGTGCATGGAAGTCTTCACTTACGGGCTGTGCAAAACGAATTGCTATGTCTTTAGGCAGTAGCGTATTCATCCCCATGGTAAACGCCACCATTTCACGCGGAGCATGAGTTTCAAAGTGGATAACTTGGCCAGTGCCATGCACCCCAGCATCTGTGCGCCCCGCGCACACTATTTCAACCGGATGATTACAAATGCGCGATAACGCTTTTTCTACTTCTTGTTGTACGCTATTTACGTGAGACTGGCGTTGCCACCCACTGTAACGCGCGCCGTTGTATTCAACTCCAAGTGCTACTCGCATAATTACTGCTTTACCTACTGTGCTAATGAACGAGGCATTTTATGCTATCTCGCGGTGCAATAAAAGCCAGTGTGTTGTGATCCAATAAATACCTACAAAAAAGCCGCAATAATTACCTTATTGCGGCTCAAATCGCGTTTACAACGCTACTTTAATTTTGCTTTTAAGCTTTGGGCTTCTTCTTGCACATCTTCAGGGCCACTTTCAATAACATCTTCAATCACTTTTAATGCTGAGTCAAAGTCGTCAATTTCAATATACGCCCTTGCCAAATCGAGCTTGGCAGAATAACCACCGCTCTCTAAGTCAACATCTGTAGGGTTGTCTCCAGCAAGTAAGGATTCAAAATCACCTAACCCTACATCCATATTAACTTCGTCATAAGGTTCGTGCTCAAGTACCGAGTCGTCACTTTGTTCGAGTAGCGCATCAATATCAACGAAATCGTCGGCAGTAGGCTGCTCTGTATCTTGTATAGGGTTATCTTGAACCGCTTTCGTTTCAATCTCACTATCTAAATCTTCATTAAGTAAGCTATCGAAATCGACGTCAAATTCACTGCTGTCCTCTAAATTTAACTCATCTGGTTCAGCTAGTTCACTGAGTAACGCATCAAAATCGGTTTGCGTTAGATCAGCCATAAACTCATCGTCTAGCTGCTCGTCGGGTATAACCTCTTCATTAGTTTGCTCATCAGGAGCTTGCGTTAGCTCAGCTTCTATCTGCGAGTTTGTTATTTCATCTTCAACGTCTTCAGAAAGTGCTTGTTCTAAAATTGCATCGTCAAAATCAGGCTGTTCTTGCTTGCTGTCCGTAATCTGCTCTTCACTGAAAGACTCCTCTTGCGAGAGAGGTGTCTCAACATCATCGTCAATCAGCGGCTCGTCATCTAAGTCAGCATCTAATGCATCAATACCAGTATTACCAGCAAGTGCATTCGCTAAATCTTGCTCAGCTTGGCTTGGGGCCATACCGCTTGACTGTCCATCAAGTTCATCACCTTGCAACTCTTGGGGACTATATGATTGCTGATCATCTAAATCAAAATCGTCGTTATCAAGCTCTAATTCAGGGTATTCATCAAGCTCTTCGCTTGGGGTGACTTGCTCATCTAATAATGCATTAAGCTCTTCGTCTAACCCATCAATGCTTTGCAGTAAATCGTCATCGAAAACCCCTTTGTCTTCATCCGTATTTTCAGGTAAATCTAGCTCGCTTGCGACATCCGTTAATTCATCCGCCGATAAATCCGTTTGAGCCCGGCTATCATCTTCACCGATTTCTTCAGCGGCAAGCTGTGGCTCTAATTCCAGCTCTGAAAAATCATTATCAATGAGTAATTCATCATCAAAGTCGTCTTCTAGGCTATTTAATTCATTGCCCGAAAGTGCGTTTGCTAAGTCTTGTTCAGCTTGGCTTGGCTGCATGCCTGTAGCCTCACCATCAAGCTCATCGCCCAATAACTCATCAGGTAAGTATTGCTGTTGTTCTGTTACATCTAACGCGTCTCTCTTCTCATCTGAAAAGTCTATATCATCGCTGAGTGTATCATTTACAACCTCATTTTCAGGTTGAGTATCTAAAAGCGGATTCGCTGGTGTTTCCTGTGAATCTAGCGGATCGTCACCTAAATCGACCTCTACCTCTTCAATATCATCATCAAGGTCATCAAGTGCCCAATCAGGGTTTTCAACATAGTCTTCGTCTGTAGCTTGCTCAAGTTCACTGAGTAATTCATCAACACTTTTTAGGGTATCGTCAGTGTACTCATCCTGCGCATCTTCTGGGTCAAGTAATGTTTCTGAACTATCTGTGAAGACGGTATTTTCAAGCAAATCATCACTAAGCTCAGGCTCTTCTTCAAGCTCAGGCTCCTCGAGAAGCTCAGGTTCTTCTACAAGTTCAGGTTCTTCTTCAAGCTCAGGCTCTTCTGCAAGTTCAGGTTCTTCTTCAAGCTCAGGCTCTTCTACAAGCTCTGGTTCTTCTGCAAGTTCAGATTCTTCTACAAGCTCTGGTTCATCTTCAAGCTCAGGTTCTTCTAAAAGATCAGGCTCATCTTCAAGCTCAGGTTCATCTTCAAGCTCAGGCTCTTCTAAAAGATCAGGCTCATCTTCAAGCTCTGGTTCTTCTACAAGCTCTAGTTCTTCTACAAGCTCTGGTTCATCTTCAAGTTCAGGTTCTTCTACAAGTTCAGGTTCTTCTACAAGCTCAGGCTCATCTTCAAGCTCTGGTTCTTCTGCAAGTTCAGGTTCATCTTCAAGCTCTGGTTCTTCTACAAGTTCAGGTTCATCTTCAAGCTCTGGTTCTTCTGCAAGTTCAGGTTCATCTTCAAGCTCTGGTTCTTCTACAAGTTCAGGTTCATCTTCAAGCTCAGGTTCTTCTAAAAGCTCAGGCTCATCTTCAAGCTCAGGTTCTTCTACAAGTTCAGGTTCTTCTACAAGCTCAGGCTCATCTTCAAGCTCTGGTTCTTCTAAAAGATCAGGCTCATCTTCAAGCTCTGGTTCTTCTACAAGTTCAGGTTCATCTTCAAGCTCAGGTTCATCTTCAAGCTCAGGTTCTTCTACAAGCTCAGGTTCTTCTACAAGTTCAGGTTCTTCTACAAGCTCAGGTTCTTCTACAAGCTCAGGTTCTCCTAGCTCTGGTTCATCAATAAGTGAAGACGCTAAAGTTTCAATATCATCTTCGTTAAAATCGCTCTGTGCATCAGCCAGTTCTTCAACAGAATCAGCCAAAGCGCTATCTATATCTCGCTCTGTATCATTATCTGTTGTTACTTGAGCTGCAGGTGAATCTTCAACTTCATCAATTAGGCTGTCTATGTCATCTAAATCAAAGTCATCGCTTTCTTCAACGAGTGCACCAGCTGAGGTTTCATCAGGTGTGTCGCCCGCGTCATCAATTAGACTGTCTATGTCATCTAAATCAAAGTCATCGCTTTCTTCAACGAGTGCATCAGCCGGGGTTTCATCAGGTGTGTCGCCCGCGTCATCAATTAGACTGTCTATGTCATCTAAATCAAAGTCATCGCTTTCTTCAACGAGCGCATCAGCTGGGGTTTCATCAGGTGTGTCGCCCGCGTCATCGATTAGGCTGTCTATGTCATCTAAATCAAAATCATCGCTTTCTTCAACGAGTGCATCAGCCGGGGTTTCATCAGGTGTGTCGCCCGCTTCATCAATTAGGCTGTCTATGTCATCTAAATCAAAGTCATCGCTCTGTTCAACGAGCGCATCAGCTGGGGTTTCATCTGGTGTGTCGCCCGCTTCATCAATTAGGCTATCAATGTCACCTAAATCAAAGTCGTCGTTTTCTTCAACGAGTGCATCAGCAGAGGCCGTATCGGTGGTATCACTCGCTTCATCAATTAAGCTGTCTATGTCGTCTAAGTCAAAGTCATCGTCTTTTGGTGAGTCTGTATCAGCTTGTTGATCTAATAATTCATCAATATCAAAGTCATCGCCTTCTTCTTGGGCAAGCTCTTCGCTTAAGGCGGCCAACTCATCATTGCTTTCGACATTACTATCAACACTCGGTTGCTCAACCTCAGGCAAGTCAATTTCAGGTAAGCTATCGTCCTCATCAAATAAATCGTCTAGATCATCGCTGCTTAAAATATCGTCTGACTCTTTTGCATCACCTAAATCGAGGTCAATTTCATCCTCTGGTTTCTCATCTACAGGCTCATCAAAGCCCTGCTGCATGAAAATATCTAACTCGTCTCCTGCACCGCCTTCATCATCAAAAACAATATCATCACTTAATAAGCTTTCTAATTCGTCTTGATCGAGCAAGTTTTCAGTATCAGAAAACTCCTCGTCTAACGCATCATCAAGAGAATCGTCAAATGCAATATCACCCTCTGGCAAAATATCGTCGCTATGATTGTCATCAAGTTGAATATCTAAATCATCAAGAGGGTCAGGAATGATTGGATCGTCTGGCGCATCATTACTTTGCGGCTCGCCTTCGGTAAAGCTGGGCGTTTGTGGTAGAAAGTCGTCGTCATCTTGCGTTTCCTCATCTTTGTTGGTGCGCTTACGTAAAAACATCACCACAGCAAAAATAATTAATAATGCAGGAATGGTCATTAATAAAATAAGTACAAGCGGTTTAGACATGAAAGCGCCTAAGTCAAAAGGTTCTTCTTTTGGTACTTCTTGTACTTTTTGTTGCGCAATTATTTCATTTTGCTTTTCAATGAGTTCTTTTAACTGTTTTTGAATTTCGCTGTCTTGGCCTAGTTGCTCTTTTACATTAGCTAGTTCTTTTGAAATGCCCGACAGTTGCTTTTTGAGATTATTATTTTCAGCTAATATTTCTTCTACATTATTAACCGAACTTTTAAATTGCTGCTGCAGCTCTACAAGTTTATTACCTTGCTGCGTTTTTATTTCATTTAATTCTTTTTGAATTTCTTTTTTAGCGTCGTCAACATCGGCTTTACGTGCTTGAGTAACTTTAGTTTGCGCAGCGTTAATTTCACTCGTGGTTAGTGTGCCATTTTTCTTTTTTTCCCACAGCGCGTCGTCTTGCTCTGAGCGCTGTTTAGCAAGCTGTGGATCTACGCGTCTAATTTCCGCTAAAGTGGGTATTTTTAAATAGGCACCACTTTGCATGTGGTTTAGGTTTTGTTCTAAAAATGAATTAGGGTTTTTGTTATACAAGGCTTGCATAACTTGGTAGATACTAACTGAATTATCTGGGCGTACTTTGGCAGCAATACGCCATAGTGTATCGGTTGGCTTTATAGGCCCTATTGATCGCCCTTGCGCACCATAGTCAGCGCCTTTTGGCCCCTTTAATTGGGTGCTGTCTTGAGAGTAAATTGGAGTTACTACCAATGCAGACGCTAATATAATAAGTGAAGCTAAACCGCGCATGCTGATCCTTTAATGTGTAAATGTTAAATGCTTTGCTATTTATTAAGCTGCTCAACATTAATTATTCTTGCCGTAACCAGCCAAACAGCTGATCTACATTTGTTATTACAATCTATTTTTATTGCAAGCTCTATTCCAGTTACAAACTATAAACCAGTTACGGTCTAATATCCATTGCAACGCTTTGAAAATAAATACCTTAAAACTTTATTCTTAATACTATTTTATCGTGATAGATCAAGGCGTTTAGCTTAGTAGCAACGCTAAGCGGCAATAATTTGGCTTCTCCAAAAACAAAAGCGGCAAACTCTTAAAGTTTGCCGCTTAATTTACACACAATATTAGCTGCTATTTATAAGTAGTTAGCGATTAACTCTTCAGCTATTTGTACGCTATTTGTTGCAGCCCCTTTGCGGGTGTTGTCACTCACAACCCACATATTTAAACCATGCGGGTGCGAAATATCGGCGCGCAAGCGGCCAATGTAAACCGTATCATTACCACTGGCATCTGACACCGCTGTTGGGTAATCTCCTTCGTCTTCAATAAGTTCGACTCCTGGCGCATCATTTAAAAGCTGCTTAACGTGCTCAAAGTCATACGGCATGCGTGTTTCAATATTGATTGACTCTGAATGGCCAAAAAATACAGGTACACGTACACAGGTTGGGTTAACCGCAATGGTAGTATCGCCCAAAATTTTATGTGTTTCGTTTATTATTTTCATTTCTTCGCGTGTGTAGCCGTTATCTTCAAAGGTATCGATTTGAGGGATAACGTTAAATGCAATTTGCTTAGGAAAAATTTCGTTTTCCATTGGACGCGCATTCATCAAATTGGCGGTTTGTTTTGCCAGTTCATCGACTGCTTCTTTGCCTGCACCAGATACAGCTTGGTAGGTAGATACATTAATGCGGTCAATACCATAAGCATCGTAAATGGGTTTAAGGGCAAGCATCATTTGAATAGTAGAGCAATTAGGGTTTGCAATAATATTGCGGTTTCTAAAGTCTTCAAGGCTTGCTGCATTCACTTCTGGTACCACTAGCGGCACTTCAAAATCATTTCTAAAATGTGAAGTGTTATCAATTACAACACAGCCAGCGTCGGCCGCAATTGGCGCGTATTTTTCTGACACACTGCCACCGGCTGAAAACAAACCAATGTGTGCTTGGCTAAAGTCAAAGCCTTCTACGTCTTGTACTTCAATGGTTTCGCCACGAAACTTTATGTCTTCACCTGCGCTGCGGCTACTGGCTAGTAAAAAGAGTTGGTCTACCGGAAACTTACGATCTTCCAGGGTTTCAATAATTTGACGACCTACTAAGCCTGTAGCGCCAAGCACAGCAACATTATATTTTTGCGACATATTTTATCCTCTTTAAGCACTGTTATAACAACAATGCTAGTTAAATTAGTTTGCGGTGTTAAAACCAAGCTGAGCGAGTGTATTTGTATACTGCCCATTCCCTTGCACTGTTAAAGTGCTAAACTCACGCCTTACTGGGTAGTTTTTACGTAAACTATCAAACCCATCTTTTGCTAAGTGACGTAGCAAAATGCCATCATCGCGGCGTACGTCGTAGATTAAATGCACTAAGCGCGCAATATCAGCCTCAGTAAAGGTACTTTCTAAATTTAAGTTTGTAACAGCAGGTTGTGGTAAAAAATCAGAAAGCGATTTTTCTGCGGTTACATCTTTTAATTTACATAGAGCCTGATACAGCATTTGTGTGCCGCGGGCTTTTCCTTCAAGGGTATGCCCGGCAATGTGCACGCTGGCATAGCGCACATGATCAAGCAATGGAATTAAAATGTTAGGCTCGTTTTCCCACACATCAAGAACCAAATCTAAGTCTGCCCCTTGCTCCATAACCGATAACAAAGCCTGGTTATCAATCACTTCTCCACGGCTAGCATTTATAACAGCCAACCCAGGCTTTAACGCGTTTAGGCGTTTTTCATCTATTAAATGATGTGTTTTATGCTCACCAGTTTTAATCAGCGGCACATGAAAAGTAACCGCATCTACACGCTCAAGTAGGTCATCAAGTTCTACATGCTCGGTTAATAAGCCCTGCTCATGTTTAATTGGGTCACATAATAAAACATCAACATCAAGTGCTTTTAGTTTTTGAGCTAAACAGCTGCCAATATTACCCACCCCAACAATACCTATTGTTTGCCCACTCAGTGAGGTTGCGTTTTCTTGGCTTAAAGCAAATAAGCTACTTATTACATATTCAGCCACCGCGATTGCATTACAGCCAGGGGCACTGCTAAAAGCAATGCCTTTCTCGTTAAGTAAAGGTGTATCTATATGATCAACACCAATGGTGGCGGTACCTACAAAGCTTAATTTATTAGCCTTTGCAAGCAGATCACTGTTTACTTTAGTAACCGAGCGCGTAAGGAGTACATCAACATCAATTAACGCATCAGGTGTTAAATTTCGTCCATCAAAGCGCGTTACCTCACCAAAGTCTGCAAAATACTGCTCAACTAAAGGCATGTTTTGATCGGCAAGAATCTTCATTGGGGAGTCCGTATGGCAAAATGAGGCGCTATTGTAACGAACAACCAAGCAATTACACAAACTAAAAAGCCGAGCAATGCTCGGCTTTTAATCACTATAAAGAGAAAACGAATTAACCTTTATATTTACTCATAACTAATGTGGCATTTGTACCACCAAAGCCAAAGCTATTAGACATTACCGTATTAAGCTGTGTATCGCGGCGCTCTGTTACAATGTTAAGGCCTTGTGCTTGCTCATCTAGCTCTTCTACGTTAATAGATGGCGCTACAAAGTCGTTTTCCATCATTAAAATTGAGAAAATAGCTTCGTGAACACCCGCAGCACCCAATGCGTGACCCGTTAATGATTTAGTCGCACTAATAAGCGGCGAGTTACCACCAAACACTTCTTGAATGGCGCCTAGCTCTTTAACATCACCTACTGGCGTAGAGGTACCGTGCGTGTTTAAATAATCAATGGGTGCATCAACGCCTTGCATTGCTTGGCGCATACAGCGTACAGCACCTTCACCTGACGGTGCTACCATGTCGTAGCCATCAGATGTGGCGCCATAGCCTACAATTTCTGCGTAAATATGTGCGCCACGAGCAAGTGCATGCTCAAGCTCTTCTACGACAACAATACCGCCACCAGCAGAAATAACAAAACCATCGCGGTTTGCATCGTACGTACGTGATGCTTTTTCTGGTGTTTCGTTGTATTTAGTAGACAACGCGCCCATTGCGTCAAATTCCATTGCAAGGGTCCAGTGTAGCTCTTCACCACCACCGGCAAAAATAACATCTTGCTTGCCTAATTGAATTTGCTCAACCGCGTGACCTATACAATGTGCAGAAGTTGCACACGCAGAGCTTATAGAATAGTTAACACCTTTAATTTTAAATGGCGTTGCTAAACAGGCCGATGTGGTGCTCGCCATTGTACGCGGTACCATATATGGGCCTACACGTTTTACACCTTTTTCGCGCAAAATATCGGCTGCTTCTACTTGCCACTTTGAAGAGCCACCACCTGAGCCTACTAATAAACCCGTGCGCTCATTAGATACTTGCTCATCTGATAAGCCAGCATCTTCAATTGCTTGCTTCATAGAAATATAAGAGTAAGCAGCAGCATCTCCCATAAAGCGCATTGCTTTACGGTCTACGTGTTCTTTAACATCAATATCAATTTTGCCCGATACATTACTGCGTAAGTTGTAATCGGCAAATTCTTGGTTAAAAGCAATACCGCTTTTACCCGCTTTTAATGACTCTAAAACTTCTTGTTTGTTATTACCGATGCTTGATACAACACCGATACCCGTAATTACGGCTCTTCTCATGGGTAATTCCCTTAGCTTGAAACTAAATTACTGTGTATTTTACGCTGTTTTTAGGTGTTAAGTGGTCAGCTTTCTAGCGTACACCTGTACTCTGAATTTAATAGCTTATAAATAACGCCAGACTATTTCAAAGAAAACCCGTAAAATAATAAAAAAATACTGTCTAAAAAATTTAATAAGTCATGATAAAAAACGCCCAAATACACTTTAATGAAGTAGGCACACCGGTAGCCGATAACTTTGACGATGTTTATTTTTCTAATGACGACGGCCTTGCTGAATCGCATTACGTGTTTTATCAACAAAACAATATACAGGCGCGGTTACAAAATCATGACCAAGCGCATTTTGTTATTGCCGAAACCGGTTTTGGCACGGGTTTAAACTTTTTAAATGCATGGCAGCACTTTAATGACCACCTTGCCAATCAACAAGTTCAAAATCAAGTAGACAAACGTGTTAAGCGTTTGCATTTTATTTCGTTTGAAAAATACCCGCTTAATGCTGATGATCTAAAAAAAGCATTACAAGCGTGGCCAACACTGCACAAGCTAAGTGATGAATTAACAACGCATTACCCAATTAATTTAGCTGGCTGCCACCGTATTGAATTTAATAACGGCCAAGTTATTCTTGATTTGTATTTTGGCGACGTGCTTGATTCCATAAACGCGATGAGCTACCCGCAATCGGGGGTGGTCGATGCATGGTTTTTAGACGGCTTTGCACCGAGTAAAAACCCCGACATGTGGCAACAAAGTGTGTTTAATGCCATGGTTGATATATCACGCAAGCAAGCAACACTAGCCACCTTTACCGCGGCAGGCTTTGTACGCCGGGGCTTGATAGCCGCAGGCTTTAATATGCAAAAAGCAAAAGGTTTTGGCCGCAAACGGGAAATGCTAATAGGCCAATTAGCCGATGCTAATAGTGCACAGTCATCACCCCCGTACTTTGAACACCCCCCTGCCAAGCTAGAGCATGTTGCTGTAATAGGCGGCGGAATTGCAAGTAGCTGTATTTTACACAGTTTGGCTAAGCGTGGCATTAAAAGCACCCTATTTTGTCAAGATGAAAAACCAGCTATGGGGGCTTCACATAATGTACAAGGTGCGGTTTACCCGCACTTACAAGCTAAAAATTCACCGCACAGCGAATTATTTTCGCATAGTTTTTTATACGCTAAACGCAGCTACCAGCAACTACTTAAAAACGGCTTTAATTTTGATCATAGTTGGTGCGGTGTGTTGCAACATGCGGTAAAAAAACCACTTGCCGATAAACACCAAAACTTAGAACAAAAACAGCTATGGCCTCAATCCTTAATGCGCAATGTAACTGCCGAGCAAGGAGACACACTTGCAGGCGTAACAACCAGCTACCCCGGCGTTTATTTTGAGCAAGGCGGTTGGGTAAACCCACCACAATTAGTAGAAGCAATGCTTCAGGCTGCCCACACTTTACAGCCTTTTAGCCGCCATTTTAACTGTCATGTTAAGCAGCTTAACAAAACACCCGAAGGCTGGTATTTAGCCGCTAATAACATTGAGTACGGCCCATTTAGTGATGTAATAATATGTGCTGGTGAGCATAGCGATGCGTTTGAGCAAACAAACGCACTACCTATTGTAGGAGTACGCGGCCAAGTATCGCATATTCAAGCCAGTGAACACTCTAAAAAGCTTAAAACTGTGTTGTGTCATAAAGGTTATTTTACACCCGCCTATTTAGGTAAACACTGTATGGGCGCTACATTTGAAAAAAACACAAAAAGCCGCGCTGTTACAGAAAAAGATAACCAATTAAACCACGAGCAACTCCTTAGCTTTTACCACCAAAGCGACTTTGCCACCTCATTAGGTGATATAACGTCTGCTAAAGCTGCTGTGCGCTGCACATTTATAGATCATTTGCCAATGGCGGGACAATGGTGTGAGCAAAGTGATTACATCAACGCCTTTGCTAATTTACGCTTAGGTAAACGCTATCAATACTTGCCTTTGCAAAAGCCACAACAAGGCTTACATATTTTTACCGGATTTGGAGCGCGTGCATTATGCAGTGCACCGCTATTAAGTGAGCACTTTATTAGCACCTTAAATAGCGAGCCACGTCCATTAAGCGAGCGTGTAAGCCAAGCTATTCACCCAGCGCGTTTTATAGTGCGTGATTTAATACGAAATAAAATTTAAATGACATCATTCTTTTTTTGCGTAAAATAATACCTATAAAAGGAATTTATATTACCCATGCGCAGCCTATGTACGAATGCGAATGGGTATAAATAAAAGGAAAAAAATGAAAGCTTTAACTTATGCTGTAGCAATACTTGCTGCTATATCGTTTAACGCATTTAGCCAAAACGTAAGCGAGATCCCCTTACCCGAAGAGTTTGTCACTACCATGGATGTAACTAACGAATACCCAAAGGTACGCACTGGGTATTTAGCCGCCTCTATCAATGATATTGCTAAATTTTATCAACACGCACTTGGTGAGCCTCTCAACATTAAAGGCGATAACAACTACCGCACCCTTTACTATAACTATCAAAGTCATGCCGTACGCATTAGCTTATACCATCATAATTATGTTACCGAAGTCAGTATAATGATTGAATAAACACGGCAAAAAGCGGCTAATTTTCACGCTCAGTTCAGACTCCTACTTTATTCACCAGCAAATTTACTATTTGTGAAGAATAATCATGTTTTACCCTTTAAAAACGCATACCTACCCCAAGGTCTATTTGTACTAAACACCTTTACACTAAATTGAGAAGGAATTAATTATGAGTAAGACCCTAATTATTGGCGCTAGCGGACAAATAGGTAAAATGGCAACCGAGCTGCTTTTAAACAATGAGCAAAATGTATCTGCATTAGTGCGCGATAAAAGCAAGTTAAGTGATTTAGATAGCCCGTTTTTAACTATTGTAGAGCAAGACCTCGAAGGCGATTTTTCTACTGCGTTAAAAGATTGCGACCAAGTAATATTTGCTGCAGGCTCTGGCGGAAGTACAGGCACAGATAAAACTGTGCTAATTGATTTATGGGCGGCTACCAAAGCAGCCACGTATGCTAAAGAGCATGGCGTTAAGCATTTTATTATGATCAGCTCTATTGGCGCTGACGATCCAGACTCGATAGAAAGCGACTTAAAACCTTACTTAGTTGCCAAACATATGGCCGATGAGCACCTTATCAACAGTGGTTTAAACTACACCATAGTGCGCCCTGGTACTTTAACCAATGAAAGCGCCTCGATGAAAGTAACCACAGAGCGCCCAAGCGATCGTTCTAAAGCTAAAATTAGCCGCGAAAACGTAGCCAATGCCTTGTTGCATATTGCTAAAAATACATTTAATGGCAACCGCGTTTTTGAGTTATTTGATGGTGAAACACCGATTAAAACAGCTGTAAAATAAATTAGGCCTTGTTGCCCTTTGCAACTCCCATGCAAAGGGCACTCTACTTAGGTGCAACAGAACCCTCTATGCACCGCCTCCTCTTTAAATTTATAAATGTAAACAACACGTTTAAATCGCTTTAATAACACAAATCAACATCGTCCCTAATAAAAGCACAGAAAAAACAAGTATTTCCGTTAAAACGGCTATAAAACAGCATGTTGAGATTATGAAAGGTTAATTTTTGTTCAGGCTTTTTTACTAGTTTAATAAGGTTAAATACTAGAAACCCCTTATTTTATCTGGTAAATTAACAGCGTGTTAAAACAATAATAAAATTCCTCAACGGAAGTTGCACGAATAAGGACATAGCGTGAGCGCCTCATTTAAAATTATTTTTAATGGTCAGTTACATCAAAATGCTGACATTAGTACCGTACAAGAGCAACTTTGTCAGTTTTTAAAAATTCCCCATAATGTCGTTGTAAAATTATTTGATGGCCGAGCCTATGCACTCGTTAAAGACCTATCGAGTATTGATGCAGTTAAAACCGAATCACAGCTGAAAAGCTTTGGCTTAATAACTAAGGTTGAACCGCACGCAAGTGTAAGGGCGCCCCAAAGTACAGCGGGTACTAAACTAATTGTTACTAACAACGAGCCAGCGGGAAAAAACATAGCCAATACAATAACCAGCATTAAAAAGGCCGGCGTAAATAGCCCTGCCACCCTGCCTAAACTTGCACTGCAAAGTGCGTTATTTTTTTGCTATAGCTTATTATTCATCTGCCTTATTTGCTCAGCAGTAATAAGCTTTAACACACTTAAAATGAGTATGATAGACAGCTCAATAGCTTCACCCTCTACAACATTAAATTACGTTAATTATAAGCAGTACTTAGCAAATCAAAAAAAGCACCCAGAAGTCACCTTGCCTAGCACCCACAGCACAGATGAGCTTAACCAAAGGGCGCAGCAAAAAATTGATAGCTATTTTGCTCGCTTTTCAGCGCACATAAACAGTTACGCAAAGATTCTAAAGCAACCAAACATAAACAGCATGGGCGCAGGAAAGTTAAAGCAGCACTTACAAGAAATAGACGCGCTAGGCACGGAATATATATTTTGGGAGCAATTAATTAACCTTGCTAAATCGCTCAACAACGACGCCCATGTAATGAGCAAGCTTGCTAATGATAACCCAGATAAAATTCAGTGGATCAACGCCGTTGACTGGATAAGCCAAAGCTATATTAGGCAACAACAAAATAAGCCTGACGCTTTACCGGCCTCGCCTACAAACACACAACTCGCCAAGTCACCAATTTTAGATTTAACTCTGCTAATTAGCTTAATGTCGTTCTTAACGCTTATTATTATTAGTATTAAAATGAAAGTAAGATCGTTAAAAATGAAGCTAGCCACGATAAGCGCCGCTTAGATTAAGCCCATAAAAAACCGCCAATTTGATTACTCAAATTGGCGGTTTTTTATGGTTTTTAAGTAACGAACTTAAATACCTGTATTGGTGGGCTGGGGGAGTCTTAATCGGATACATAACAAACTGAAAATAAACTAATCTCACCTTCACAAAACCACTTGTTGTTACGATTGTTGTGACTATTTGTTTTTGTGTGGGTTCAAATTCGTGTTTTGCAGCTGAACCAATACAACGAAGCTAATTATTATTGTGGCTATCATTTACTACAGTAGTTATTTAATACATTAGGCTAAACAAACAATAATTAAGTACATTGCTAAAAAATTAAACATTTGTCATTCTACATAAGTATTTATTAATTTATAAAATCACACTAAGGATAGATATGTTTTTTTCTAAAAAAACAAAAACTGAATCAGATAAAAAAATTCCAATGTGGAGCATTTCTGAAAAAGGACTTAAAAACACAATAACCAATCAACTATACGATACCAGAGGCCTTTCTTACTGCTCAAAAGCTGATGGTGATAATGTTCATGCCACCATTTGGTACAACCATAAATACTTATGCAACTTAACTGTTGGAGCTAATCAATCTAACGTATTTAGAAATAATTACATAAGTGAATGTGACGCCTTTATAGATGATTTTGCAGACGTTGAATTTACTGATCTATTCGATAATGCAATAGAGTTATCAATACCAAACCTAAAAATAAAATCAGAAAGCTATGTATTAAGTGGTATAAGAACTTTAAACACTAACTCGGGTTATAAAATTCATCACTATGGCAAATATTTAACCACTGTTGACGAAAGCTATGCAAATTTAATTGAGCAAGCTAAAGATATACACCTAAAAAGAAAGTGTGGTGTTTTTGGCAGTAATACTAAAAAAAAGCTAGATGAAGCAAAAAAGAATAAAGCAGAACTAAATAAACGACCCATTATAAATCCAGACCAAATCTTAGTAACAACTGAAACAGCACCAAACTTAAATATTATAAAGCGTATTGACGTAATTACAGCTGAATGTGTTTATGGAATGAATATTTTCAAAGATATTTTTGCCAGCTTTACTGATGTTTTTGGTGGGCGCAGTAACAGTATTCAAAACACGCTAAGAGATGCAAGGAAAACAGCCTTAACAGAACTGAGAAAGGAAGCAGCTTTAGTTGGGGCTAATGCAGTAATAGCCGTTGATTTAGACTACAGTGAAATTTCTGGCGGTGGTAAATCTGGTATGCTATTTATTGTTGCCTCTGGAACAGCTGTGGTTATCGAGTAGTTCTTTGATTATTGAAAGAATTAAACTCAGCTAATTTCTGACTTACTGTTTTCTTGAACACATTAAATTTTCATGTGTTCAAGTTCACACACTTTGAATAACTAAATTTTAATTAAAACCTAAATCCTCTTTTTTAGCATTTGGTTTTGTTAAGCCATGATACCCGATTGAAAACACAGAATTTGTATTAATGCCAATTGTTACAAAAGATAGCGTCAATACAAAATCAGAGCTTTTCCATTGAAGTGATGTTTTATTTCCCTCAACCTGTGTGTATTCACCAAATAGAGTATTTAATTTATTAAGCAAAGCACCATAGTCGTCGCTATTATAATATACCGCTACACCGTTCAAACGATTTTCAGCATCAAAAGAAAAATATAATTTTTGATCCTCTCTAGGCACACCTAAAACTTCTTTTGAATCTTTTAATTCAAGCCAAACAATATCACCAATACTTTCTTTGTTCGTATTGGGTAATTTGTTTGCGACAGCTTCCAACGAATCACCCCATTGTGTACCAAAAACACCATCGCCAAACAACTCTGTAATAGTTGTCGCTTTTGAAGGGGATAGAAAGAGTAAAAATATAACACCTAATAAGACTCTCATGACTTTCCTTAATTTGAATCGTAGGGTAAGTTTGGACTTGAATAAACTTACCAAGCCAATAAGTTATTGTAACACTTATATATGAACTGCTTGCCAGTAAACAGGTAGACTAATGTAAGAGATCGGCTTCTTGACTAGAGGTAAAAAGCTTACATTACTTGAATCGTAATAATAGCTCTCTTTTTTAGGACTCAATAACCCCTTGCGCATATCTCTCCGTAAAAGCTTGAACGGGTGTATTTTCGTAAATAAATGTCAAGTTTTATCAGGTTTTGTGGGGAGTATTTAGTACGCCCGTTCATTAAAATAGTTAAGTTATGTTAAGTTTTAATGAGGTTTTATGAGGTAGGTCATATAAAAATAAGCTATTAGGCTGCTCGTGACTTACGAAAACACCTATTTAATTTGCTTAGGCTTAACCCTACTAGAACCATGGTTTTTGGTTTGTGGTGGTTTGTAGCCCTTCCCTCTGGCTTTAGCAAGGTAAGATATACGCCATATAGCGCCTTGCTTTTTATCATACTCATTTCGTTTAAATCTATAAAAACAATTTTCTGGTAACCATGGACGCACAGCCAGTGTATTTCCGATTTCTAAAATAAATTCATTTATCTTGCTTGGATAGCTTACTTTGTTGGCATCAAGAATAACGACCACATGATAATGCTGCTTTTTCGCTCTTTCTTGCTCCCGCGTCCAATGGTAACCAAAAATAGGCATTTTATACCTTTGCTCTATAAAGCCGCTCAAGCTTTCCATAACAGCAATAATAAAACGGTTAGCATTTGTTTGATATGGAATACCAATATCAAATCTTAAAACTAAAACTTGGCTATAGTGCGTTAAAACTGACTCGAGTTGATCTAACATGCTTTTCATTTGCATGGTGTATATACCACTTTTTTTACATGAACCTGCCACAAATTTTGACCGTGTTGTATCACTGGTGAATGACTCACATACTGATAATTTGCCACACCAACTCCTAAGCAAACTAATAGATAATATAAATATCCGATAAATTACAAAGCAATAATTAGAATGAGAAAACTCGCGTTACACTTAAACAAAAAGCCTATAAAGTTAAGAGGCACTCACAATTAATTAAAATTTGAGTGTCGTAAACCTATTAATCAACACCGCTTATAACCGCATTTTTTACAAACTATGCAAATTGACTTATGGATAAAGGTGTTTCGAGATAGTAACAACTAACATTTCTAAGTAATTTCATGGTGGGAAACAGTACAAATCTTATGTAAGATATCGGTTGCTGGTGGGGCAAAAGCACCACCAGCTTTACATACCTTTCGCTGATTTTGACTGCCATCTTAATCAGCTTTTTTTCTAATCGTCATTACTGGCTTTGAGCTTTTCAGATAAAAACTTAACCCGACTAATAGCCCAACCCTCGCCCCGTTCTTTAATGTCTTTTATGTAGGCTTTATCTTTGCTAATTCGCCTTAACGCATACACATTACTTTGAACCTTTTTTCTTTGGTTCTCTCGGTCATTAAAAAAGTCGAAAATTTGCTGATATGTCATAAAATGCCGCACATGATTTCCTCGTACTCTTTCACTTGTAAACTCTATGAAATAACTTGTTTTGAGTGCGCTGGATACTGCATCTTCTTTATCTATCTCTATATCTGCATAACCTCTACCAATAGGGCTAGAACTCATACCATTAAGCCAAGCAAGTAAAAGCTTCCTATGCTCTACCTCCATGCTTAAAAGCTCTTTAAACGCATCAGGGGCTTTTATCTCTAATGACTCTAGTGTGATAAGCGAGTGTATATCGTTAAAATTAATCATTAGCTGCCTCCAAATGAGTGTATTGCGCAAGTAAGTTTTTGCGTTTAGTCACCAGTTCACGTACAAAATCTTTTATTTGCTGGTTACTGTAGCCAGCAATAGTTACTGCTAAAGTTGCATTAACCTCATGCTCATAGAATGCTACGGCTCTTAAACCTAATTTTATTGGGGGTGGTATTAGACCTGAAT
The DNA here is from genome assembly GCF_001401855.1 of Pseudoalteromonas sp. P1-7a. Taxonomy (NCBI): domain Bacteria; kingdom Pseudomonadati; phylum Pseudomonadota; class Gammaproteobacteria; order Alteromonadales; family Pseudoalteromonadaceae; genus Pseudoalteromonas; species Pseudoalteromonas sp. P1-7a. The sequence goes on from NZ_LKDU01000006.1 coordinate 113,392, forward strand.
TAATCTTGTGCTGCAGAAGTGTCTTTCCACAAGCAAAGGTGTTTAGTAATTCGGACTTTCTAACGAGTTTTAAATTAGACATTTTATTGTTCCTTAAGAGTTGTTTAAACGTCGTAACGAACAATAAGTTATTTGTACTTTGGGCGTTGGCATATGAATATATTCATTTGCCAACTATTTTATCTTTTTTAAACCACCGTCTTACAGTATCAACTTTATACGTGTTAATGATTTCATCAGCCTCAGCTTGAGAAAATTTACTGCTGAAGCGGGTAATTGCCAACTCTGCAGCGCGCTTAACTGAATAATTATTTTCATTTAAAAGTTTTTTGGCTATCTCAATAATTTCTTGTTTATGCGAACCTGGCTTTGAGCCACCTGGGTTACACTTCAAAACTTGATTTTTAATACCATCAATTTTTAGTTGAGTGATTACCAAATCTAAGCTATCTGCGTAATAATCAAGTGAAGCACCTAATAACGAACTTTTAACTTCATTTAAAATATCAATTAGATCTAGCTCCTCTTTTTCAGAGTTCATATTTCTGAATCTTGCCTGCTTAGCTAGTAGTACCTCATAGGGGATCATGTTATTTTCTGCATTGCAAAGCTGGTATTTTAAAATAGCTATTTCTTTATCTGAATCAGATAATCTTTCTAAATCAGTTAAAAATTTATCACTATTTTTTTTAAAACTATCTCCGATACTCTCGCCTAATTTTATTTCTTCATCTGGATTAGTATCTTGAATCTCACCAAAAACAATATTATCGATTATCTCATCTCTTATTAAGCATTCAGCATCTGGGTACTGTTCTCGTGGTTTAACTAGTAATTCTTTTAAAAAATCACGATGCTCTTTTAAGCCTTTTTTTCTTTCATCCTTATCCATTTAAACCACCTTCAAACCTTTAATACCAGCTAACGAACTGCTGCCACTTGCCGCACTTTCGATATGTTCAGACCACCAGCACATCATGGTTTTTCTGCGCTCAAAATAATCAGTGCGGTTATATGCTCTCCTTACCTCATTTGTATCTATATGTGCTAAAGCTGCCTCTATTACATCAGGGTCAAATCCTTGTGCATTGAGCGTTGTACTAGCAAGCGAGCGTAAACCATGCGCTACCAGCTCGCCCTTAAATCCCATACGCTTCATTGCTGCGTTAGCTGTTTGCACGTTTGTGTGGCTGCGTGGGTCTCTATCTGCGGGAAATACATATTCGGGGTGTGCGCTTATTGGTTTCATTAGCTCAAGTAAAGCAAGTGTTTGCGGTGTAAGGGGTATGCGTTGCTCTTTGCCTTTTTTCATTTGCTCGGCAGGTATAACCCACACACCAGCATTTAAGTCTATATCTTGCCATTTAGCCGTTGCAGCCTCATTAGGGCGCGTCATGGTGTGTAACTGCCATTCAATTAAACAACGTGTTGTAAGCTTAATACTGGCACGATTTAAAGCACTCATTAACTCTGGTAGCCTATCCGCTTCAATAGACGGCATAGCGCTTTTTTTAGGCGCTTGGAATGCTTGTCTTATATTCGCTAGTGGATTGGCTTCTATAAGCCCACAGTTAACCGCATGAACCATTACTTCGTTAATACGCTGGCATAGCCTTTTAACAGTCTCTAAGCTCCCCTTTGCCTCTACGGGGCGCACTAGCTCTATTACCTGAAAGGCTTTTAATTTACTTATTGGTTCATCACCAAACGCAGGAAAGGCATGATTTTTTAAAAGGTTGAGTGCTGCTTCGGCTGTTTGTGGTTTAATTTCTGTTTTCTTTTTCTCAAACCACATTAAAGCAACGGCTTTAAATGTTTGTAGGTGTGTTTCTTGTGCTTGTTTTTCATCTAGCTGGCGCTGGTGGATAGGGTCGATATTTTCAAGCACTAAGGCTTTATATTTTCTATGGCGCTCACGGGCTTTTGCAAGGCTTATGTCTGGGTATGAACCAAGCCTCATATTTTTACGTTTTTTAGTAATAGGTGCTGTGTAGTTATAAAGCCAAAACTTACCACCACTGGGTTTTATCCGTAATGTTAAGCCGCCACCATCAGTGAGATTATATTCCTTAGTCTCTGGTTTAGCTGCTTCGACCTGCTTTGCATTGAGTTTGTGAATAGCCATTTGTAACAACGACCCCTATGTAATATTCCAGTTGTTACGTTTAGTGTTACAACAAATCGCGGTTGTTACGAGTTTTAAACGGTCACTAATGGTTAAGCTACAGGCATAAAAAAACCCGCAAGGCTCGAATTAACTAGCGTTGCGGGTCTTTCACGGTTCTTAGCAACGTATCTAAAAACCTTTATTGGTGGAGCTGGGGGGATTTGAACCCCCGTCCGAAAAGCCTCGACCGTCGGTACTACATGTTTAGTATTGTCATTTAGTTAACCTTTAAATCCCGGACAAACACGGTAGATAAAGGCGAGGCCGCTTAGTTTTAACGCTTCAACCCCGGCCAGGGTTTCCGTCGCGATCAGGTGTTAGGGTGACACTCCAAAATCCAGTCCACAAGAATACATGGAAGGAGCGCTAGCCAGCCTAAGCTGCTAGAGAGTAGTTATCGTCGTTTGCGATTACTTTAAATTGCGGCTTTTTTACGAGGCAAACCGCACCTCGACATGCACCTCAGGCTTCTTGAATTCCGTCGAATCCTAATCAGCCCCTGAAATATGAATTTCTTTCAGTGAGGGCAGTATAACTGAGTAAACGTCTGATACTCAAGGGGTGTGACACTTTTATTTTAGCCTACAGAATCAAGTGAACAGTTAATAAGCACAAGTTTGCAAAAAAGCAAACAAATACTGAACATTTACTTAACATACCGTTCAAGTTGTGCTCAAATAAGGAGTTAATTTTTACGCAGAGGCTTAAGTTTTTGTAGTGAAAGTAATAATCATAATAACAGGCATAATCGTAGGGAATTTATAAATGTCGGTTTTTTTATTTAATGAACAAACGGGTGAGCTGGCGTTATCTGCGCACCCTATTGATAATGGATTTCCGGTAACAAGCGCTCAGCTTATTGAGCTACTTGAGCAGTCGGATTATTGCGAGTTTGAAGTGCTCTCTGGCAATATTGGTAAGTTATTTTCACCAAGTAAAAATTATCAGCAAGAGTCATTAGTAATTGCCAAAGCAACGGACGCGAGCCTTGTTATTAATGTTGATGAAAAAAACATGGTTGCTGAGGCAACACTTACCACGGCCAGAGGCGGTGCTTTACTTTCTATGGAAGCCGCTCAAGCCGCGCTGGCTGAAGCTGGTGTGAAAAAAGGGATTAGCCCTCGTGCACTTGATACGTTTTTAGGACAGCAATTTTCTCATCCTGCAGGTACAGCATATAGCGCTATTGTGGCCCATGGCCGAACCCCCAAAGAAGGCAGTGATGCGAGGTTTGTTCGCCTTTGCTCTACTGCGCAAGACCGCGTACTTAGCCCTCAAGCAAAAGAAGGTGGCAAGGTGGATATGAAAGACCTTGGCGCCATTATTACCGTAAAACCCGGCACTCCTTTAATGCAGCGTGTAGCTGCTACACCCGGGGAGGATGGCTATACGGTTTTTGGCGACCTAATTAAGGCCACGCCAGGTAAAGAGCATGAATTACAGCCCTTTGAAGGCACAAAAATAGACCCTAACAACCCAAACATGCTCATTGCCGATTGTAAGGGCGTGCCTGTTGCACTACCCAGAGGCATGCGGGTGGACGACGTTTTATGCTTTCATAATGTAGATGTAAGCACGGGCCATGTTGATTTTGATGGCAGCGTAATTATCTCTGGTGATGTTAAAGATGGTATGCGGGTTAAAGCCAATGGCGATATTACTGTATTAGGGTTTGTTGAATCAGGCACGATTGAAAGTCAAAGCGCGGTCACTATTATGCTCGGCGCTATTGGGCGCAAGCGTGAAAATGAAGAAGCATTTACTTGTGAAATTTCAGCTAAGCGTACCATTTCTATTGGCTATGCCCAGTACTGTAATATTAAAAGTGCACAGGATTTGTTTATAGAGCGCCAGGCCTTGCATTGTAATTTAAGTGCAAGGCGCTTAATACGGGTAGGTAAAGCAGGTAACCCGCGCGGAAAAATAATTGGGGGTAATATTCTTGATGCTATGCGTATTGAAACAGGGGAACTAGGTGCACCTGCAGGCACTAAAACACGCGTGTTTTTAGCTCAAAACTGGCATGAACTGCGCTCAAAGCAGTCTCAGATAATTGATTTTGAAAAGGTGTTAGCAAGTAAAACATCGGCGCTTAATCAAGCTAAAGAAAAAGCGATAAAAATTCCTGTTGCAGCTCAACGACAACAGCTGTTAGATAAAATTGCCGCTAATGAGCAGCATATAAAAACGCGTGCTATGCACGTACAACGTCAAAAAAGATTGGTGAAGCAAAAAATTTCTCAGCTATTAGCCACTAGCCGCTTAAAAATTAATGAAATAATGCACCCAGGTGTGGAGCTTAAAATAGCAAAAGACACAAAACAGTTTTCGCGTATTTACCCACCCCACTTGGTAAAACTGTCTGAGGGGAAAATCACTCAGTCGTTTTAGTATCCTCTTGAGTGTTTTCAGTTTCTTGAGCGTCACTTTCAGGTAGTGGCGCTAACGGCCAGCCCCCTAATTCTTGCCAACGATTTACTATTAAACAATACAGCTCTGCTGTGCGCTCTGTATCGTAAAGTGCAGAGTGTGCTTGGCTGTTATCAAACTCAATGCCCGCGGCTCTACATGCTTTAGCCAGTACCGTTTGGCCTAACGCTAATCCTGCAAGCGAGGTTGTGTCAAAGCTTACAAATGGATGAAATGGCGTACGCTTAATATTGTTACGCTCAATGGCTGCATTTAAAAAACCATGATCAAAGGCAGCATTATGTGCCACTACAACTGAGCGTTGACACCCGGCGGCTTTTTGCGCTTTACGTACTGCTTTACAAATTTCTTTTATTGCTTCTTCTTCAGGTACAGCGCCACGCAGTGGACTAAACGGGTCTATGCCGTTAAATTCAATGGCAGCTTGTTCTATATTAGCACCTTCAAAAGGCTCTACATGAAAATGAACGGTATGATCTATGCTGAGTAACCCTTGGTCATCCATTTTTAAAATGGATACGGCAATTTCAAGTAAGGCGTCGGTTTCTTTATTAAAGCCGGCGGTTTCAACGTCGATTACAACAGGAAAAAAGCCGCGAAAGCGTTGTGCGAAAAGTGTTTGCTCAGTATTTGCCATAGTCTTCTTGGTTTGTGAGGATAAGCTCACTATTATGTCAAAATTGAGGGCGACTCGGCTAGGGCTTTATAATTTTTTTAATGAATATATTGTAGGCATGCTATTTGCTTTCTAATAACTGCTACCCGTATTGGCTATTAATTGAGCCTAGCTTTTGTAGCACGCCAAAATATTGGCTTAGTAGATTAACTGGAGCGTTTTATGAAGTGTAAGTTGTTTTTTATTAGCGTAAGCCTTGGCACCGTCCTGATGAGCTATTCATCGCAAGCGGCTATGCGTCAATACAGCGCAAATCAAGATAACTCTAACTGGGAAGTTATAAAAACAACACGCTTACAGTGCCAGCTAAACCACGAAGTGCCCTACTATGGCGAGGCTATTTTTAAGGCATCGGCAAGTAAAAATAAAAATTTAACTTTTAATTTAGATATGGTTGTGCGTCCGGAAAATTATGATATAGCAGGTTTAAAGGCGGTGCCACCAGCATGGCGAGCAGGCTTGCCCACGCGTGATATAACTTCTATGAAGTTACTTAAAAAGTTTGATGGTGAGCTTGGTAATAAAACCGCATGGGAAATGCTGAGCGAACTTGAAAAAGGGTTTCATCCTACCTTTTACTACCAAGACTGGCAAAATAGTGCCGACAAAATTGCCGTTGGTATTTCAAGCGTTAATTTTAAACAAGCCTATTGGGCATTTTTGCAGTGCCGAGATGAGCTTTTACCGTACAGTTTTGAGGATATTTCATTTACCGTAATGAACTACCAATCAAATAGCAGCAAGCTCACTAAAGAGTCACAAAAGCGCTTAGATAAAATTGCTGAGTATTTAAAAAATGACACGAGTATTGAATCTATCAGTATTGATTCGTATACCGATAGTTACGGTGGCCGCTGGAATAACTTAGACTTATCGCGTAAGCGTGCCAATGCGATAAAAGACTATATGGTCAGCTTAGGTGTTGATGAAAACAAAGTACAAACCACAGGCCTTGGTGAAAAACGCTTTGTTGATACCAATGAAAATATTTTAGGCCGAAATAAAAACCGCCGCTTAATTATTCAAATAGCGAAAATGTAACTACTTTAAGCGCGTAAATACAGCTGTAAATTCATGGTTACATTATTATTTACGCGCATTTATTACAAAACTATTTATGTTTTAAGTAACTAGTTATATCTTGAGTGCCTCTCACACATTTTAGGATAGTTAAGTGCTTAAAAATAAAACAATAGGCAGCATGTTAATTGTTGCAGGCACCACCATAGGCGCTGGTATGCTAGCGTTACCCATTGCCTCTGCTGGGCTTGGCTTTAATACTGCACTTGCACTGATAATAGCCAGTTGGTTACTAATGACCTACACCGCTTTATTAATGCTAGAGCTCCACCAACACGCTCCCAGAGATGCAACCTTGAACACTTTAGCAAAACGCTGGTTAGGAAAGCGTGGGCAATATATTGCTAATTTCTCGATGGTATTTTTATTTTACGCCCTGTGTGCAGCTTATATTGCCGGTGGTGGCGCACAGTTACAGTCGCGGATTAGTAGTGATTTAAGCATAAACATCGCACCACAAATAGCCTCTGTGGTTTTGGCCGCTGTAATTGGTAGCGTGGTTACTTTAGGTACCAGTAAAGTAGATAAACTCAACCGCGTATTATTTACTATTAAAATTATAGTATTAGGCAGTTTGTTTTATATGCTTACGCCCCATGTACAAGGTAAGCATTTACTTGAAATGCCCGTAGAGCAAGGGCTTATTTTATCTGCCTTGCCGGTTATTTTTACCTCGTTTGGTTTTCATGGCTCTATTCCGTCAATTGTTAAGTATGTAGGGCTAGAAACAAAAGTATTGCGTAAAGTAATGATTGCAGGGGCTGCTTTACCTTTAGTGATTTATATTTTTTGGCAACTGCTTAGCCAAGGTATTATGCAGCAAAGTGATTTACTCAATAGTAATGGCTTAACTGGCTTTGTAGAGAGTGTCGCGAATATTGCGCATAATCCGCAAGAAACAAGCGCCGTTACACTGTTTGCCGACTTAGCATTAGCCACCTCTTTTTTAGGTGTTAGCTTAGGCTTATTTGATTTTTTTGCTGATGCATTTAATAAAGGCGATACCAAATCAGAGAGAATAAAAACCGCACTAATTACCTTTATTCCTCCTTTAGGGTTTGCGTTGTTTTACCCTCAGGGATTTATAATGGCGCTGGGTTATGCAGCCATCGCCCTTGTGGTACTAGCTATATTTTTACCCGTGTCGATGGTTTATAAGCAGCGTAAGGTGGGCCCGCAATCAGGGTATAAAGTACGAAGTGGTAATGTTGGTTTAGCCGTTGCTGGGCTGTGCGGTATTGCAATTATTGTCGCCCAATTTATGCAAATGTTGGGATTAGTACCCGCTATTGGTTGATAAATTAAAGGCTAACCCCTTTAGCTTAAAGGGGTTAGCTCCAAGCCTTTAAAAAACGCGAGACTCACCGCGACCTGTAGCCTGAGACGCAGCTTGTAGCTCACCGTCTTTGTTTACAATAACCTGCAAGTCACCAAAGCCTCGCTCATCCAGTGTGTAGCCCATTTTTATAAGCTCAGTTTTTGTGTTTTCACTAAGCCCTGCATGCACTCTGATCACGTTTTTAGGCCACAACTGATGATGAAACCGCGTGCTGTTAACAATCTCCTCGGCGCTCATGTTAAATTCAACCGCATTTAAAATCGATTGATACACCGAGCTAATGATTGTTGTACCCCCAGGCGACCCCGTAACCATTTTAACGCGATTGTTTTTAAGCAGTATGGTTGGCGACATTGAGCTAAGCATACGCTTTTTTGGCTGAATTTCGTTTGCTTTACCACCGAGCGCGCCAAAGGCGTTCATTACCCCAGGTTTAGCGCTAAAGTCATCCATTTCGTCATTTAATATAAAGCCCGCACCTTCAACCACAACGCCACTACCAAAGCTTAAATTAATTGTTGTGGTATTGGCCACCGCATTACCCATTTTATCAATAATAGAAAAATGTGTGGTTTGCTCACTTTCTTTAAGCCCAGGTTTTATATTTTCGGTGGTGGAAATAGCGGTTAAAGAAATATCTTTACTGCGCCCTTTTAAATAATCAATATCAGTAAGCTCAGTCACTGGTACGTCAAAAAAGTCAGGATCGCCCAAGTACTCTGCTCTATCGGCAAACACACGTTTGCCTATTTCAGCAAGTAAATGTACGTATTGAGTAGAGTTATGTACTAGCCCCATTTCGCTTTTTTTAAGCTCAAACATTTTTAGCCACTGTAAAATAGCTATTCCACCAGAACTTGGTGGTGGAGCAGTTAATACTTCATAGCCATTCCAATTAGCCTTAATAGGCGTGCGCGACACAGCAGAGTAGTGAGCCAAATCTGCTTCATTAATAATACCGCCATGCTGGTGCATAAAGTTGGCAATAATGCGGGCTGTTTCACCTTTATAAAATCCGTCTTGGCCGTTATCTCTTATTCGTTTTAAAGTAGCCGCTAGCTCGGGTTGTTTAAACACCTGATTTGCTTTTATATCTGCAAAATAGTGCTTAAAATTTACATTTATTTTTTGCTTGTCTAAATGAGCAATGTATTGCTTAACGCCTTTGGCCAATTTGGGCGGCACCTTAAAGCCTTGCTCTGCTAAGGTAACCGCCGGCTGTACTAATGTTTGCCATTTTAAGGTGCCGTGTTTTTTGTGAGCCAACCACATACCAGCTACACTCCCCGGTACGCCACTGGCGTGAATACCATAAATTGACTTGTTTTTAATTACATTGCCCTTGGCATCTAAATACATATCTCTGTGCGCTGCTTGGGGGGCGGTTTCACGATAGTCTATAAAATCACTTTTTCCTTCTTTTTGTATAAGCATAAAACCTCCCCCGCCAATATTACCTGCCTCGGGAAGTGTTACCGCCAATACAAATTGCGCAGCTATAGCTGCATCAACAGCATTTCCACCTTGTTCTAAAATAGCTTGCGCGACATCTGCACTGAAAGCGTCAGGCATTGCTACCGCGCTTTTAGCAACTTGCTCTGCCTGCACGCTAAATATGCAAAATTGTGCAATCAATACACTCTTAACAATGAGCCTGCTTGGTCGAAAAAATAACCCCATAAAACATCCTTACTTTATTATTTTAATCTCGCTTGGCTCATTTATGCATACCATAGAATGCTAGGTCAATGTTTATACACGTTAATTTTTGTATGCTATAACGGCTTAGCGTATAAAACGGCATTTAAGTCGCCTTGCTCATCGGTATGCACATAATTTTTTACCCACCTAAGCCCAAGCTTTTGCATGACGCTAATTGAAGCTTTATTATCGGCCAGTGCCATTGCCGATAATGTTTTTATCTCTGGCTGCATTTTTAAAGCGTTACATAATGCGCTCGCAGCCTCAGTTGCAAAGCCTTGCCCCCAACTAGATTGTTTAAAGCGCCATCCTATTTCAATATTTGAAAAATCGGGCGTTTGAGTAAAAAAGTGCATAGGCCTAATAAGTACCCACCCTATAAAAGAGCCGTCTTTTTTTAGGGTGATTTTCCATAGCCCCCAACCTTTGTTTGCATTTTTGTAGGCAAGCATTCTGGGGATTCCTATTTCTTTAATTTGCTTTAATGAAGAAGGGATGCCCCGATTTATATATTTCATTACCGCGGGGTCTTGATCTAGTTCATACAACAAAGGCCAGTCGTGTTCATTCATTAATTCAAAATTTAAGCGTGTTGTTACAGGTGTGTTCATTTTCGTTGTTCTATTATTAGGGTGAATTAATTACTTGTCTCTAAGGAGAGATAGCACATGAACAAATTAGCAGGTTTAGCTTTATTAGGCACTTTAATTACACTTACGGGCTGTGAAGATGCCCAACAAGCACAAGAAGATGCAAAAGATAAAAGCGCACAAATGCAAGAGCAGCTTGGTGATACATGGAACGATGTAAAAGATAAAGCCAACGAGCTTAAAAACGATGAGTCGTTAAATGAGCTACTTGAGCAAAGTAAAGCGATGGGCTTAGACATGTACGACGATGGCAAAGAAATTGCCGTTGATGCATGGATAAAAAGTAAAGAAGCCGCAGGCGAGCTAACTGAAAAAACAAAGCAAAAAGCGCAAGAAATTGCACAAGAGATTGAAGAAGCTCGTGAAGCGCATTCTCAAGAGCAATAAGCTTTAGTAGTTTTACTACTTAAAGATTAGTACCTTACAAAAAGGCTGCAAATATAACTATTTGCAGCCTTTTTAGCTTTATATACAAAAATGTTTTGCGCTATAAAATTAAATTGCTTCTTCGTCTTCTTCTGCTGTACGGATACGCACTACACGCTCAACATCAGTGACAAATATTTTACCATCACCAATTTTGCCGGTTTGCGCTGTTTTTACTATTACTTCTATTGCGCGCTCAACGTCTTCATCGGTTAGTACAATATCAAGTTTAACTTTAGGTAAAAAGTCCACCATGTACTCAGCGCCACGGTAAAGTTCTGTGTGCCCTTTTTGACGGCCAAAGCCTTTTACTTCACTTACAGTCATACCCGTAATACCTACATCTGATAAGGCTTCGCGTACATCGTCTAACTTAAAGGGCTTGATGATTGCTTCTATTTTTTTCATGCTCACTACTTATTAAAGCTTTAGTTGCCTCGATTTTAGACAATCATGGGGTTCATAGCAAACAAAGCAATTGAATTCGATGATAAAACAACCGAGCATGGTATAATTACTTACAAGTCCAATTTATAAATATTCTCAACTCGCTATAACAATAACAAATGTAGTAGGTGTAAAAAATATGAAAAAATTCCAAACCGGTTTAACTTTATTAGAGCTTATGGTGGCAGTGGCCATAGTGGGTATTATTGCCTCTATAGCGCTTTGGGACAGCAGCGATATGCTTGAAGAAAACCGCGCTGAAAACTTCTTACTTGAACTAAAACGTAATATTAGTTTTGCCCGTTCGCAAGCCGCCAGTACAGATGAAATTGTTGTTGTATGCCCTACCGGTCAAGGTAAAATTAAAAACAGCAAAGATACTTTCAATTGCAACAAAAAGTGGGACGAGAATAAGATTATTGTTGTGTTTATCGATTTAGATAACGACGGGCACTATAATGGTGCTACCGATACATTGCTGAGAGTAATGGAAGAAATTTCAGATAACGACAAACTAACCTTTACAGGCAATGAGCGTCGCTTACGATTTAATACCAGTGGACGAATTACCACTAACCCAGGTGACTTTGTTTTTTGCCCCAATGGTGGTACTGAAAATAATAAAGCCCTTACTTTATCGCAATCTGGCACCGCTTTTTATGCCGGTGACAGCGCACTCAAATGCGGTTAAAAAATATACAATTTAAGTTGTCATATTTTTATCATTTACTACACTGAGCTAATACATTTTTTGACTCAGGGCTTCAGGGATGAGGTTATCTACCCAAACTCAGGCTGGCTATACGCTTTTAGAATTGATGGCATCTATTGCTATTGTGAGTATTGTTAGCCAAATTTCTCTATCGGTTTTTCCTGACTTTTTAGCGAAAAACCGCGCCGATAACCATGTTAGTTTGCTGCACCGAAACATTAATTATGGCCGCCTTTACGCCATTGAAAATGGCACTTATGTTACTTTGTGTGCTTTAAAAAATAATCAATGCACTAAAGATGAGTGGGATGGACAAATGTCGTTATTTATTGATAACGACAAGTCTACATCATTAGACACCGACGACTTGTTAATAAGCACTTTTGAAAAAATCCATAATGCCGATTCTATGCAGTACCCCCGAAGTGCAATTACCTTTCGGCCCGATGGCTCTTTAAATGGTTTTCAAAATGGAACATTTATATACTGCCCAAATAAAGAAAAAGCCAACCTTGAGGGGCTGGCTTTATCTGTTAGTCAAACAGGGCGTATACGAATTAAATCAACCGACAAATGTCAGCGCGACTAGTTAACCAGATTAAGTTAACGTCCCCAACAGTACTCAACGTCTGAGTTACCTTTAGTGCCTTTTGCGCCTTTATAGCCCGTATCAGTGATTGTAATTTGTGTGCAATCACCGTCGCCTTTTACTGCACCTGCAATAGGTTTAGCTGTAATTACAAAGGTATTGTCGTCCTCTTCCACATCAATCGACAGCTCAAAATGGCCGTTTTCTGTGGTGTCTTGTATACCTAAGTCTGAAAATGACTCTGTGTACTCACGATTGTCTACAAAGTATTGCTCTTGTTTGTTTGCAGCATCTAAAAGCGCTGCTGCAGCCTCTGCGCGAGATGAGCGTTTTACATACTCAGTATAATTAGGCAGTGCTATTGAGGCTAAAATACCTACAATAGCCACGGCTATCATTAACTCTATCAACGTGAATCCGCGTACGTGTTTATTCATTAATATTCCTTAATCATCAATTTCATCATTCTCTTCACGTTTATAAATATAGGTTTGTTGGGTTTTAAAACCAAACCCTACATTATCGTCGTCATTAACTAATTGTACTGTACCATCTACAACCGTTAAGCCTGGGCCCATTATTTCTACTGGCTTCATTGGGTTTTGCGCATTTTCGCCTTTTATCCCCGGCCCAATTAGGTAAAACTGGCTTTCTTCGGTCACTTCAATGGTTGGGTTATCATCACACATGCCATCACCGTTGCCATCTGCACACGATGGGGCTTCACCGAAGTACAATTGTGGTGTATCGGGTACATCATAACTAGTGGTAAACTTTAGGTCATCGTAGACTTTGGTGCCATAATGTAGATGGAACGCATATAACGAGCCGCCACCGCCACTTAACGAACATTGGTTCTCTGTGGAAGTTTCAGATGAAGGTGTAAAGCTTGTATAATAAGCGACACCGCCAACCACTGTTGCAGCGGCTAAAGATTTTTCGCCCGTGCTTAACTCATAACGCCACCCTTTGAATTTAGCTAAATCAACTTCTAAATCAACAAACTCATCTACATCGTCTAATGCATTACCAAACGGGTCGCTGTTCATTAGCATTAGATCTGCTGGTTTAATCGCTGCTGGTGCAGTCGTGAATGACTGAGTTACTGTGTTTTCGTCTCTTATCATAAACAGTTGATCGTCTTCATTGGTCCCGGTGGGTTTTGAGCGGTTACCGCTACCAATCACAATCGCGTCATAAGGTGTATCTAAACGTGTAATAACTGTTTCGCCATTAACGGTTGTTTCACTTACCTTGCTATATAGTGTGCGCGCCACCATTGGTTGATAAAAAAAGCGACGGTCTTGGCTTGCTAAACTGCTACCTAGTTCTGCAAGTTTAAAATGCGTAAAATTACTGGTGCTAGTGCCTGGCATGTCAATACGCCAAATATCGCCCCCAGTATCGGCAGCATAAATTCTGTCAATGTAACCATCGTAATCTGAATCAAGCGTAGATACATTTGCTGCAATAGAGTGCTTACCTTTAAATCCGTTTTCGCTTGGTGTTAAAGCCCACACTTTTTTGCCTGTTTCGGCTTCTACAATATAAATACCACGACCTACAGAATCTTCACTTCTCACCACGGCATCTTTATTCGTGTCATACCCTGCACCAAAAACAAGTAATGGTTTATCGCCAAATGCTTTTATGTAGGCTATTTGGGGTTTTGACCACGTTTGAGCAAGCTCTTTAAAATCGCCTTTACCACCCTCTATAGGATTATCCCATAGTTTTTTAGGCTGATCGGGGTTAGTGATATCAAAGGCATAATAGTTTTTCCCGCCACGGCGCATGCCTGCAAACGCCCACACGTCATCACCATCGCTCGCATCAACAATACCATCATTGATGCCATCATCATTTAAGCTTTTATCACTAAAGTAAACACTGATTGGGCCGTCCATACCATAGAGTTTACCGGTGTTTTCATTGCGTAAAGGCTGAATAATATCGTAAAGATCGGAGGGAATGAATGCCCAACTTTCGGTTACTTGATTATTAGTATCATCGTCTTTAAACATATGTAAAAAGCCGGCATTAGTACCAATCAATATGCGTATGTCGTTATTACCATAGTCGATTGCTACGGGCTTAGAGTGTAAAGGGTCACCAAAAATATCACTACGTTGATCGGTGTTAGAGCCATCGTTATCTTCATCATCAACATCTATTCCCATTGCCCATTTTATATCAGAACTGGCTAGGCTAATCGGGTTGTTAGTTACTAAGTCTAAAATGTCGCTCACAATACTGGTTGTAAACTCAACTATATCGCCTTGTTTATCGGTATAGAGGTTACGTCTGCCCTCAGCGGGTGAGCCTGTTAATGAAGACAAGTGATAATTTACTCCCCCTTGTGCTACTAAGTTACCATCAGCAGACTGGCCATCTGGCAACCAAAATGTTTTAGCATCAGTATCGATTAAACCATCAGAGTCAAGCGCGGTGTTGCCAACTGAGTCGACTATTTCACTGCCTGATACTTTTAATTTTTTTAAGTTACCGCCCCAGCGTGTGTTTGTTTCTGGATAAAACATGGCAAAGTAAATGGCATCACGGCTACGTGTTTGGTCTACGTTGTTACTTGCTACCGAAGGCGATGAAAAGCTATCGTTAACTTCACGAATGCGAGAAATTGCACTATTTAATGAGTTAGAGAGCTCGTCAGGTGTACTCGCTGGTAAGTTTTCACCGCCACCTAATAAGGCTGCACGCCTTAATAACTCTTGACCTTCGTCACTCATGCCAGACCCAAAACCTATGGTGTATAAGCGGCCTGTTTCGTGAATATCAGCAGTAGCAGGGTATAAATCAACAGTAACATCACTTGTACCATGAATAATTTTGGCCATTTGGTGTAAATAATTACTGTAATAACTATCGGTGTCCCAGTTTAATGGCTCTCCAAAGTACTTTTCGTGTTCATCACTAATATCACTATCGCTGCCGTTATCATTAGATGGATCACCATCGGTCATGTAAATGATGTTGATTGAATTATCACAACGAGCCGCTTCAGCTTCACTGTCTGCAAATGGCGATATATATGTATACTCGTAATTATCTCTGACTATATTTTCACATTCATACACCCAACCTCGACGGCGATTCCAAACCCATTCACACTCAACATCTGTCCATTGGCTACCCGTGCGTAACTCTACATTTGTATCACGCTCTGCAGTGGTAACCCCCTCTCCGTATTGAACCTCCTGTCCAGTGATATACAAATATGCTTCCCAAAGCGTCTCTGTCAGTGGTGTCCCCCCATCTGCTGGTAACCCTGCGATAGAAGTACGTACTACTGATGAATCACTACCAACTCCATTTACAACATATCCTCCGGCTGAATTTCTTTCAAAGCGCATTAGGCCAAAATCGATAGTGTCTTCATTATCTAATACCACTTTATTCATCGCGAATTGCGCAGCTGCAAGGCGGCTGTCTATACACAAGTTATACAAACCTAAAAAATTATTATAACCACAGTTATTACCATTAGAGGATGAAAAAGCCATACTGCCTGAGGTATCAAATATAAGTAAAACCCTTGGCTTTTCTTCCACATCTACATCGTGGTTTACATACAACTCTATATCTTCGGCAGCAACATAGCTGCTTAAGGTGATGCCAATTAAAGAGGCGAGAACTTTATTCGGTTTCATCTTTAAATCCCCTTACTTATACTGGCCATTTCTTGAGCAACACCGGTTACAATTGTAAGTTCGTGTTTTGCTTTAGAGCCATATTTTATAGTGGTAGAAACTTGCAACATATTGCACGATATACCCGCAGTAAAATTAAATCGGCGTGGGCATTCTAAATCAAGTGCCCCCTGATTAAGGTTTACCATTTTGCTTTGCATGTCGTCATGCGCGGCGATGACCATTCCCTCATCGTCTGCGCCTGCATGAGTTGAGACTTCATCTGGCGTTAAAAAAAACTGATTAGCGGCGCCTTTACTTGCTTCATCAGAAATCATGCGCTGTACCTCACCAATAAGCTCATTTTCAGCCACTTCACGCTCTTGGGCAGCATTGGTAATTTTTATGTCAACGCTACTACTGCTCATTAATGTAACGGCAATACCCGTTACTGCAATAACCATAATGAGGGCTGTAATAAGCACTACACCTTGTTGTTTATTTGCGTGTTTACTTAGATACGCCATAAATTTGCTCCCACGTTATTTAAACGAATGGTGGTGGTAAATACTGTTCTTCTGTAAGAGTCATTAAAAGTAAGCTCTCGAGCGTCTTCATCTTCACCTAAAGTATATGTTTGATTTTTTATTTTAAGTCCCGGATCTGGCTGCAATGCTCTTACTAATAAAAAAACTTGTACTGTTAGAATGCTTTTGCGGTTTTCCCAATCAGTGTGTTGCATGTCCTTAATGCTTCGGTAAGAGTCTACACGGCTATCACTATCTGTATCTAAACCAAACACAAAGCGCATATTTTCAACGCCCTCCATAATGGTTTCGGCCTTCATATTGGCGCCATTTAAGCGTTTTCGCATTAATGCTGGGACTGTAAGGCTTTTATTATTTACCGTATAAGTTTGCTCTGCGAGGTAATAAACATGATGGCTATAGGGCCACACCGTGGCATTTACGTTTAAACTACCAGCAGCTACAACGCCTCGGGTAAATTCTGCGCTTTCTTGCTCAGCTATAAAATAGTTCTCACCCGCTTGTGTTTCATTCGTTGCACCATCAACAGTGAGCTGCTCACCTTGTAAAAACTTAATTTGTAAAATATCAGTCCCTGCAATTGGCTTAGTTATACAGCTAAGCTCGCTTGTTGAACTGGCTTCTTTTGCATAAATAGTTCTGAAATTACTAGAAGATGTTAAATCTGGAAAGCTACCGTTATTAAGCCCCTCAAAGCAATCTCCACCAGGGGTAGCAAGCGTTTGTGTGTTTGCTGCCGTGAACGAATCATCATAATAAGTTCCCCAAAAGCCTACCTGCTCAATATCGCGCTGCATAATATTAATTGCTAAGCGACCAGACTCTTGCAATTCACCTATTGTCATTGTGTCTTTTGTGGTTACCTTCATACCAATATAGGTAAACATCACCCCACCTAAAATAAGCCCACCAATAAATAATGAAATCATCATTTCTATTAGTGTAAAACCTTTTTCTCTCATGTTAGCTCCTTAGGTATATATAGCTATTTAATGCAACCAAGCGGCGTTTTTTGTCATCAGTACCACATTTAAGCGCTTTGGTTTCATCATTAGCATTAAACTCTTGACGACCTTGCCAAGACACTATGACCTCAATATTAAAGCCACGCCCCCCCGTGCCTGCTGCAGCCGTAGGGTT
Source organism: Pseudoalteromonas sp. P1-7a (assembly GCF_001401855.1). Classification (NCBI taxonomy): domain Bacteria; kingdom Pseudomonadati; phylum Pseudomonadota; class Gammaproteobacteria; order Alteromonadales; family Pseudoalteromonadaceae; genus Pseudoalteromonas; species Pseudoalteromonas sp. P1-7a. The sequence goes on from NZ_LKDU01000006.1 coordinate 130,944, forward strand.
TATACACACTGTGGCATCATCAAGTGTGCCAGTATTTTCGCGTGCACGAATGGCGCGTTTCCATTGTTGTAAATCGAGGGCTGCAACTTGCGCTGCAGTGCACGACCCACTAAAACACGCAGTAGAGGTAGATGTTGAGGTTTTGCTCGTGAATGTTTGCGTATATAAGGCAACGAGCTGTGCGGTATCATTTGCTCTAATGCGTTGAATAATGTCATTTCCTAACGCGACTGCTGCTGCGCGCTGCATAGAGTCAAAGCTTGCCTGCTTAGCTTTTGCCTGCAGTGCAACAGCGCCTAATAAGCCAAAGCTTAAAATAATAAATGCAATTAGCACTTCAATTAAAGTGAAGCCTTTTTGAGGTTTTTTGTGAGGTGAATGCATAGTAAAACCAAATCAATTTTATCTGATTATAAGTTTATGCATTAAAAAATAAGATGCAATGAGTACTAGGATAAGCGGTTAAATTTGTTGATAAACGGTAAACAAAGCTACTGTAATATACTTTTTACTGTTTTTAGTTCTCGCCTACTCACGTTTAATTGCTCCTTACACCCAGCGAGTTCTACACTATGCACACCTGAATTTAGGGTGTGTAAGGCAACAAGCCTTTGCTTATTTATCAGTGTATTTCTGTGAATACGCAATAATTGCGTTGGGAAGCGCTGCTCAAGTTGCTTTAAGCTTTGCTCAATTAACGCCTCGCCCCCTTCAAATACCATATTGGTGTATTTTTCTTGAGCATTAAAATAATATACGAGATCAAGTTCAATACTTTTAATCGTACCGCCAAGCTGATAACTAATTTTTGTAGACTGCTGCGTTTGCATGTGTGCTTTATTTAAACGCCCTACCTGTGCTAATACTTTATCTAGCGCTTGCTCAGTGACTGGTTTTACTAAGTAGCCTGCTGCACTGAGCTGTAATGCATCAAGTGCATGCTCTGGATAGGCGGTCACAAATACTATCGCTGGTGGCACACTTAAAGTATTAAGTTGCTGTGCCACTTCTAAACCATTGATCCCGGGCATATCTATATCTAAAAACACCAAATCGGGTTGAACCTGCTTGATAAGGGCAAGCCCCTGTGCGCCATTATCCCCTTCACCCTGTACTAAAATATGCTCATTGTGCTGCAGTAAACGTTTTATTCTAGCGCGAGCAAGTGGCTCATCATCAATAATTACAACATTCATTAGGTATTCTCAAACTGTTTAGGGATCACCACTTTTACTCTAAACACATTTTCTTTGTGCGTGACTGAAAGCTGTGCTTTTTCTTTGTAATATATAAACAATCGCTGGCGAATATTTTCAAGCGCCATACCGTTATTTGGTCTTGTTAACGCCTCAGTATGAGTAATCGGATTGGAAACAATCAATGTTAAGTATCCCGTTGTTACATGCAGTTCTACATTAATAACAGCCCCCGTTTCACTGGGCTCTACCCCGTGGCACACCGCATTTTCTATTAACGGCTGAAGGGTTAAGCACGGAATACTAATATCGGGCAAGTCAGCAGGCAGTTGCCAGTTAACCTCTAAGCGGCTGCCAAAGCGCCATGTTTCCAGCGCAACATATTGTTTTGATAAGGTCAGCTCATCCTCGAGAGAAACGCGTTGCCCTGAACGCATAGCTGCTTGCGATAACGCTGCAAGCGCAAGAATTGCTTGCTCTGCAGCATCGGCATCGTGGTGTGTTAGCTCAGCGGCGGTATTCAAGCTATTGTACAAAAAATGTGGGCGTATTCGGGCTTGTAAAGCGTCAAGCTCTGCGCGCGAAAGCGCTTTTGTTTGCTGCTCTTTTTCAAAATAAATCAGTAAAAACTGTACAAATAAAGCCGTAATCAAAAAAACAATTAAGCAGTTTCGTAGTACAAAATAAATACTCGTTTCATTATTTGCAATATCTAAAAAGTAGCGGGCACACAGCGCACTGAATAAAGCGGTACTGACTAAAAAGGAAATAAAAAAAGCAAAAAGTTGAGTGGTTTGCGGCTTTTTTTGTAAAACACGCTGAAAAGAGTATAAAGCAGAAATACTGACCAGCACGGTCATATGAGAAAATAAACTAATTACGCCAAGGCTTTGCCAGCTATCCCCCTCAACAAAAGGAGCAAATGCTAAGATGGTAGCAACAACTTGGGTAACAATAAGCGTGGCAAGTACCCCTCGCTCATTAAAAAGAGCCGAAAAAAGCAATGTTTCACCTTGCGGCAACTTGCTCATAACGGCTCTCCTTGTAATCTAAATAATTAATTTATATAGATTAACGCAGCTCAACAGGAACGGCAAATACGATATTCTCTTCTTCACCTGGGTTTTCAACTACCTGCGTACCGCCAAGCTCTTTTAAGCGCGCAATAACTTGTTGAACAAGCACTTCTGGCGCAGAAGCCCCCGCAGTTACTCCCACAGCGCTCGTGTTAGCAAACCACTGTGCTTCAACATTTGTTGCATCATCGATTAAATAAGCGGTTGTGCCCATTTTATCTGCAAGTTCACGTAAACGATTAGAGTTAGAGCTGTTTTTTGCTCCCACAACTAAAAGCACATCAACTTTATCTGCTAAATCACGCACCGCATCTTGTCGGTTTTGTGTGGCATAGCAAATGTCATCTTTACGCGGGCCATCAATTGCTGGGAATTTTTCGCGCAGCGCATCAATTACATCTGCAGTGTCATCTACTGAGAGCGTTGTTTGGCTGCAATAAAATAGGTTATCAGCATTTTTAACGTTAAGTTTGGCAACATCTTCTGCGGTCTCTACAAGGTAAATACCACCGTCGTTGTTGTCATACTGTCCCATAGTCCCCTCAACCTCTGGGTGACCATGGTGACCAATTAAAATACATTCAATACCTTTGCGGCTCGCACGTGTTACTTCCATATGCACTTTAGTAACTAATGGGCATGTTGCATCAAATACTTTTAAATCTCGGCGTTTAGCTTCTGAGCGTACCGCTTGCGATACACCGTGGGCGCTAAAAATAACAATGCTGTCATCAGGTACTTGGTCTAGCTCTTCAACAAATACGGCACCACGGTTTTTTAAACCATCTACTACGTAGCGGTTATGCACTACCTCGTGGCGTACGTAAATTGGCTTTTCAAAAATATCTAAAGCGCGCTCTACTATGCTAATTGCACGATCTACCCCTGCACAAAAGCCTCGCGGATTCGCTAATAAAATATCCATTAGCCTTGCACCTCAATAATATCTACTTCAAACGTTAAGCGTTGGCCCGCTAACGGGTGATTAAAATCGATAGTAACCGACTCACCTTGTACTTCGCGTACCAGTCCTGGCAGCTCAGTACCATCTGGCTGAGTAAAGGCAATAATTGCGCCGACTTTAGCTGGCGTTTCTGCACCAAATTTACTGCGTTCTACATAGTAAATATTATCTGGATTAGGTTGGCCAAAAGCATCTTCTGGTTCTAGCTCAAACGTTTTGCTTTCGCCTGCGCTTAAACCGAGCAAACACTTTTCAAAATTAGCCGTTAAGCTACCATCACCCATCGTTAGCTTGGCTGGTTTATTATGCACCTTTGTTGAGTCTGCGGCAGAGCCATCTTCTAGTTTAATAGAAAAGTGAAAAATAACCTCTGAGTTTTCACCAATTACAGCTTGGCTCATGCTTTATGCTCCTTCGGACTTTCGCCTGTAAAGGCATCAAATAATAATAATGCGGCACCAATACAAATTGCACAGTCGGCAATATTAAATACTGGAAAATGCGAGTTTTTATAAAACACATGTATAAAGTCAATTACATAACCATAAGCAACGCGGTCATACAAATTACCAATAGCGCCAGCAAGTACTAACGCATAAGCACTACATAATATTTTATTTGTCGCTGGTAAGCGCTTTAACCACCATACTAATAGCGCGCTAATAGCAATGGCAATAAAACTTAAAAACCAACGTTGCCAGCCACCAGCTTCACTTAAAAAACTGTAGGCCGCTCCATAGTTATGTACGTAGGTAATACTAAAAACAGGCAGTAAATTAATCGACTCTTGATAAGCCATGGTATTTACAACAAGTGTTTTAGTGGCAAAGTCTATTACAAGCAGTAATAGACTTAACCAAAGCCACACTAAACCACTTTTTTGGGCTAGTTTGCTCACTGAGTAAAACTCCTAAGCGAATTGACGCTTTTCACCTTCGCCGTCAACATTGCTTACACAACGACCACAAATTTCAGGATGTGCAGGCTCAGAGCCTACATCGTCGCTGTAATGCCAGCAACGCTCACATTTAGTTGCATCTGTGGCTGCTACGCTAATGTATAAACCTTCAATTTCGGTTGTTTGTGTATCACTTGGCTGGCTATCTACTGCAGATACAGTAACCGCAGAGGTTAGTAATACAAAACGTAGCTCATCACCTAATGCTGCTAACTTATCAGCCAATGATTTTTCGGCATATAAGTTAACACTTGCTTGCAGCGTTGCGCCAATCACTTCTTCTTTACGGGCTGCTTCTAGTACACGGTTTACTTCGTCACGTACATTTAGAATCGCTTGCCAGTCATCGTTGCTAAATTGGCTGTTTGTCGGTGCATGTAAACCGTCGTACCATACCGATGTAAATACGTAATCGCTACGCTCGCCCGGTAATGCTTCCCAAATTTCTTGCGCTGTAAAGCTCATAATTGGCGCCATCCAACGCGTCATTGCTTCTGCAATGTGGTAAAGCGCCGTTTGACAAGAACGACGTGCATGACTGTCGCTTTTTGCTGTGTACTGGCGGTCTTTAATTACATCTAAGTAGAATGAACCCAGCTCACCTGTACAGAAGTTCATTAGCTTTTGCGTTACTAATAGCATTTGGTAGCTATCGTAGGCTGCTAAAATTTCTTCTTGTAATTGGGCGGCACGGCCAACAATCCACTTATCAAGCTCAACCATGTCATCAACAGCAACTTGGTCTGTTTTAGGATCAAAACCACTTAAGTTAGCTAATAAGTAACGGCTTGTGTTACGAATACGACGGTAGCGATCGGCAGAGCGTTTAAATATTTCATCCGATACGGTCATTTCTGCCGTGTAATCGGTTGAAGCAACCCATAAACGTAAAATGTCAGCGCCAAGTTTGTTCATCACATTTTGTGGTGAAATAACGTTGCCTAACGATTTTGACATTTTGCGGCCGTTTTCATCTACGGTAAAGCCATGCGTTAGTACTTGCTTGTAAGGAGCGTGACCGTTAATAGCAACTGAGGTCATCATTGATGACATAAACCAACCACGGTGCTGATCAGAGCCTTCTAGGTATAAATCCGCTGGGCCAACTAACTCTTCACGTGCATCAACAACAGAGGCATGTGTTACGCCCGAATCAAACCATACATCTAACGTATCTTGTACTTTCATGTATTGCTTGGCATCGTCTTCGCCTAACAAGGTGGCAGGCTCTAGGTCATACCACGCTTGAATGCCTGACTTTTCTACTAGTTCTGCAGCTTGTTCTATCAGTTCTTGCGTATTTGGGTGTAAAGCACCGGTGTCTTTATCAACAAATAAAGCAATTGGCACACCCCAAGTACGTTGACGAGAAATACACCAATCTGGGCGACCTTCAACCATGTTTGCAATGCGGCTTTCGCCCCACTCTGGCAACCATTGAGTGTTTTTAATTTCGCTTAACGAGTCTTGGCGTAAGTTAGCCTGATCCATGCTTACAAACCACTGCGGTGTAGCACGGAAAATAATAGGTGTTTTGTGGCGCCAGCAATGCGGGTAGCTATGCGTAAGCGCATGATGGTGCATTAAGGCACCACGCTCTGTTAATACATCAATTACACTGGCGTTTGCTTTAAATACGTGCTGACCTGCAAATAATTCTGTATCAGGTAGGTAAACACCATTAGCGCCTACAGGGTTTGCTACTTCAAGATTGTAATTTAAGCCTGCCGCGAAATCTTCTTGACCATGACCTGGCGCAGTATGAACCACACCCGTACCTGATTCAGTAGTAACGTGATCTGCTACAATGACCGGTACATCAAAATCGTAAAATGGGTGAGCAACCTGTAAATTCTCTAGTGCTGCACCTTTAACATAACCTAGTACGTGGAAATGATTAAACCCGTAACGGTCCATTGCATCTTTAACAAGCTCTGAGCCTAAAATTAAACGTTGCTGCGACCCTTCATCATCGACTTGTACTAAGGCGTACTCTAAATCTGCATGAACAGCTACTGCACGGTTAGCGGGTAAGGTCCACGGTGTTGTAGTCCAAATAACAGTGCCTACACTGCCTTGTCCTTCATGGCCTTCTGCTAAATCAAAAGCTTTAACAACCGCGTCTTGATCTGCAAAAGTAAAGCGCACATCGATTGCTGGTGATTGCTTATCTTGGTACTCAACTTCTGCCTCTGCAAGTGCAGAGCCACAGTCTGTACACCAATGCACAGGCTTTGCACCTTTATGAAGGTGGCCATTTTTAATAATACGGCCAAGCACGCGAATGGCGTTTGCTTCAAAGTCATAGTTCATTGTTAGGTAAGGTTTGTCCCAATCGCCAAACACACCTAAACGTTTAAAGTCTACTTTTTGACCTTCAACTTGCTTTTTAGCGTAAGCACGGCATTTTTCACGAAACTCGCTCGCAGTTACTTTAACGCCAGGCTTGCCTACTTTTTTCTCAACCATTAACTCAATTGGCAAGCCATGACAATCCCAACCAGGCACGTAAGGGGCATCAAAGTCAGATAAAGTTTTAGACTTTACAATAATGTCTTTTAAAATTTTATTTACTGAGTGGCCTAAATGGATATCGCCGTTTGCATACGGAGGACCGTCATGCAAAATAAAGGTTTTTTTACCTTTTTTAGCGCTGCGAATTTGACCGTACAGGTCGTCTTCATACCATGCTTTAAGCATTTTTGGTTCACGTTGTGCCAAATTGCCACGCATTGGAAACTGTGTTTCCGGTAAATTCAAAGTATGTTTGTAGTCGCTCATTAATCCTACTTTCCGTATCTATCGGCTACCTAATTTAAACCAAAACACTGTTTTGCGGCGGCAACATCGGTTGCTATTTGTGCCGTTAACTGTGTTAATGTCTCGAATTTTTTCTCATCGCGAAGTTTTTCAATTAACTCCACGTGCATAAACTGTCCATATATATCGTGTGCAAAGTCAAAAAGGTGAACTTCTAACAAAGCACGCGTTCCATTAAAAGTGGGCTTATTACCAATATTGGCTACCCCATAAACCTGCTTGCCGGCAATGTTTGCTTTTACAGCAAACACCCCATTTACAGGGCAAACTTGGCGTTTAAGCGCTATATTTGCAGTTCGAAAACCAAGCTCTCGCCCTCTTTTCCAACCATGTATTACACGTCCTGAAATAGCATAATTATGCCCTAGCATTAACTTAGCATTTTCTAAGTCGCCTGCTGCTAATGCTTCACGTATTAGTGTGCTGCTTACTCTAGCATTTAATTGGCGAAAACTCGCGGTGCTTTTTACATCCATGCCCGCTTGTTTGCCCATACTGCGCAGTAAATTAAAATCCCCTTGGCGCTGTTTACCAAATTTAAAATCATCGCCTACTGTTAATGCTTTTACACCTAGCTTTTTAATTAAAATATCGCTAACAAATTGCTCAGCGTGCATATTGGCAAATTGTTGATTAAAGCTAATACAAATAACGCGCTCAATACCTAAGTTACTAAGCAGCTTAAGTTTATCGCGTAACCGAGTAAGTCGAGCAGGTGCATTATTTTTGGCGAAAAACTCTTGCGGCTGTGGCTCAAATAACATCACCGTACTGGGTAAGTTATGTGCTTTGGCATCCGCTAACAGCCCTTTTAACACTTCACCATGGCCTAAATGCACACCGTCAAAATTACCAATAGTCAATACGCAACCATAATGTTGCGCTCGAATATTGTGTATACCTCTAATTAACTCCATGCCACCTAATGCCTTTTTCAGCGAGTATTATTAACGAGTTTAAAATTGTTCAAAACCACAGGGCTGCCGATTATAATCTTTTTTTTAGTTTGATTCAGTAGTTGCTACACTTTTTATCGTATTTAGTCTTACGCCAAGTAAAAACAGCACTGCAAAGTAACTTATTGCAGCAACCACCAACAGTACAATTAACAACATTATTTGCTCATGAAAGTGCCATGTAGCCCAATAATAACGGCTACTGACATACCAAGTTAGCGCGCCCATGGCTAAGCTTGCCACTATGCATTTTATGGTAAAGCGTAGGCTCATAGCAGAGAACTGATACACGTTTTCTTTTTTTAGTTGCCTGTAAAGTAAAAAGGCATTGCAGCTGGCCGACATAGACGTTGCTAAAGCAAGCCCCAAATACCCAATAAATGGGGCTAACATTATATTGAATACCATATTAAGTACCAACGTAATAATTCCAATGCGCACAGGCGTTTTAGTATCTTGGCGCGAGTAAAAACCCGGCGCTAAGACTTTAATAAGCATAAAGCTAACTAACCCTACCGAGTAGGCGACCACCCCTAAACTTACCGCTTTAACATGATCAACATCCGCCTCCTTAAATGCGCCATGATCAAACAGCACAGTAATAATAAGCGGGCTTATAATCATTAACCCGACCATAGCGGGTATGCCTAAAAAGATGACAAAACGCACTCCCCAATCCAGCGTATGCTGAAAATCGCTGCGTTTTTTACTGCTATGTAATTTAGAAAGTGCAGGTAAAATAACAGTGGCAATACCAATACCAAATAAACCAAGTGGAAACTCAATTAATCTATCCGAGTAATAAAGCCATGCGATAGACCCCGTCATTAATAACGAGGCAATCATAGTATCGAGTAGAAGATTAATTTGGCTTATCGACACACCAAATAAGGCCGGCAACATAAGCTTACGCACTTTTTTAACGTTTTCATCTTGCCAAGCCCAGCGCGGGCGCGCCAACATTTTTGCGCGGTATAAAAATGGTAACTGAAACAACAATTGCACCACCCCACCCACAAATACACCAACGGCTAACGCATATGCCCCAACGCTAAATTTGTCGTGCAATAAAATAGCGCAGGTAATAATAGAAACATTAAGTAATACGGGCGTAAAAGCAGCCACTGCAAAGCGATTATATACATTCATTACTGCACCGCTAAGTGCCACTAAACTTACAAATAGCAAATACGGAAAGGTTAATTTTAGTAATGAGCTTGCTAGCACAAATTTTTCTGCATTGGGTCCTCCTTGCCACCAATCAATAAACCAGCCGGTTCCAAACAACGCGGCAATAACAGGTGAGGCAACAACGCCAAAAATAGTTACGCACAGTAAAATAGTGCCCAGCGTACCAGCCGCTTGTGCTACAAATAACTTAACTTTATCATCACCATGGTGTTCTTTAATTTCGCTAAGTACAGGCACAAAAGCCTGAGCAAAAGCCCCCTCTGCAAATAGACGTCGTAAAAAATTGGGAATACGGTTAGCAAATAAAAAAACATCGGCAGCAGCACTTGCACCTAATAAGTTTGCAACGACGGCATCTCGTACTAACCCTAAAATACGCGATATCATTGTCATAGCACTTACAATCATACCGGAGCGAAATAATCCTTTTGACACCTTAAACCTACTTAAAAACCTTTAATTGAGGCAATTATGCCACAGTCTTTTTTATAAATCGCTTTAAAGCACTAGGCTGGGCGTCTGTGCTTTGTTACAATAGCGATATTAACTGCTGAAGCGGCAAATTGATGTTCGTTATAAGGAGCAGTTTTTCTTGAATTGTTAAATTTACATTGACATTCATGATAAAAACAGGCATATTCCACGGCCTTTAATTTAAGCTTTATTTAAGATTGTTAGGAGCAAACCTTGGCTAACATCAAGTCTGCAAAAAAACGCGCTATCACTAGCGAAAAAAACCGTCAGCACAACGCAAGCCGTCGTTCAATGATGCGTACTTACTTCAAAAAAGTAACCGCTGCTATTGAAGCTGGCGATAAAGAAGCTGCACAGCAAGCTTTCTCTGTTGCTACACCTATCCTAGACCGTTACGCAACTAAGGGTCTAATTCATAAAAACAAAGCAGCTCGTCATAAGAGCCGTTTAGCAGCTAAAATTAAAGCGCTATAATTTGTTTTATGATTAAAAAACCGGCTTAGGCCGGTTTTTTTATGTCTACAGTTTAGTGCTTAAAAAATGACTAAACGCTTTCTAGATCGGGATAAAACTTTTTCAACATGGCTGCTATTTTTTTAGGTGTAAATGGCTTTACTACAAACCCTTTAGCACCTTTATCAATGGCTTCTTTCACGTTTTCTACTGCTGAATGGGCCGACACCATCACCACATTAGTCTCAGGGTTAATATTATTAATTTGCGCGATTAACTCTTTACCATCACCATCAGGCAGTTCTATATCTAAAAAAATCATATTGTAATTAGCAGCCTGGCATTCGCTAATACACTGTTTAGCCGTTGAAGCCTCTTTAACGTTTTCTATTCCTAAGTGCATGAGCGTTTGGCTCAAAAAACTACGCACTGTGCTAACATCATCCACTATTAAAATTGATAGCTGCGTATCCATGTATCTTCCTCGTAGGCTAAAAGCATTGTATAAGTTATTATATAACTAGATATTTAATCATTTTATTATAGAGACCTAAGCTCAAAAGGCCAGATTTGCTTTATGTCAAACAATACAAAAAAACAATCATTGCTTGGTAAAACACCACAAAAAAGAAAACCCCCTGTAAAAAAGCCTCGCAATAGGTCGCAAACAGCACCGCAATCTTCAGCTAACCCAATAGCTCCCCCAGCAGAGCAGCCAGTAAAGTCTAAAAAAGGGTTACTTATTACGTTGGCTATAATTTTTGCTGTAGCCATTATTTTTCCAAAACCAACTTTGCTCACCTATAAAAAATTAGGGTTAGTAAGCGAAAGTATTTATTGGCCTGGCGTTTTTGGTTATGGCCGTACACTGCTTGACTCAAACTTACACCCGCAACTAGACGAGAAGCGTAATGCCCTTTATTTATGCGCAGATATGAAGGTGCCGCAAAACTGTCAAAAGTACCAACTAATAAAAAATAATGGCTTTTTTGCTGCATTGACTAGCTACATTTAACATTAAAAAAACTAATCTGAAAATTTAAAATTACTTGGTTGAAAGGTGTGCAAAAGATCACCATAATGGCGCTCCTTTTTTCAACAACTGAACTATTGAAACGACCATGCTAAACGAGCTAGATTGGCTTTTAAACACTGTATTACTTGCACTAGGACTAGGTGCATTCTTTATTAATAATATAACAATACTGCGCGTTGCCGCCATTAGTGCGTGTGGACTGTTATTTTTGTCTTTTAGCTTGGATTTGATGTCGTCGAGTGTTATTTCGAATATGAGTTTAGTGTTGATCAATACATTTTATTTGTTCAAAGTGTATACGTTTGGGCAGTTTAATGTAACGCAGAATTAACATTTCCCCTTAGAATATTTTATAGCCCAGCCTTGCTGGGCTTTTTTATTTAAAAAATTAAAAGGTTTGGGGAACAGATTGAACTAAGATAATATTTACCGCGTATTAATCCTCATTTAGGTCTTACTATGTCTTTATCTGATTTTGATTTATTTTTATCTTCTATGGAAGATGTAACACCTATAAACCACGATACTGTAACTCCTCTTGCAAGTAATCCCAGTGTCACCCTTGCACAACAAGAGAAACGCAAAGCTGCTGAGCTTAGCCTCGCGAATGATGAAAATTACTTACAAACTGAGCATGTAGAACTATTAGACCCACATGCATTATTAAGCTTTAAAAAAGACGGTGTACAAAGCGCTGTTTTTAAAAACTTACGCTTAGCAAAGTACCAAGTTGATGCCACATTAGACTTACATGGCCAGCTACTTAAAAATGCCCGTACAACATTATTTAACTTTATCACTGATTGCCATCAACGAAACATTCGTGTTGTATTAGTGCGCCATGGTATTGGCATAAAAAATAAAGCGAAGCCCGGTATACTTAAAAGCTATGTTAATAAGTGGCTACAGGCGCTACCCGCAGTTTTAGCTTATCATACCGCCCTCAAACATCACGGTGGCAGTGGTGCAACCTACGTATTACTTAAAAAAAGTGATGAGAAAAAACACGAAAACCGAGAGAACCATGCTAAGCGCTATTAACTAGCTTGTTGCTAGATAATTAAAACAAGCTAAAGCAATTGTAAGGTTATATGAAAGGAGGGATACTCTTGAACATTCAGGCTTAGCCATGAATGAATTAAAAGAGTTCCCTTTTTAGAGCATATTGAAGAGTGTAACTACTCACTTTGCGTTGACTGTGCGTTGCCACTTTGAGGTAACTGATCGGCACTCGCTTGGTTTAACCAAGCAGAAACGCCCAACACAATAATAGAAACCACCACTAAACTTAGTTTTACTCCGCCTTGACTTGATTTCATACGTCACTCTTATTATTTTTATTTTGGTGTTTAAATTCTACATTAATTAAAATTACAAATGTTAACAAGGTGTTTTCTAAACCAATTTGTTATCTATTAATAACCTTTTGTTCTATTAACACGATTGTTTAACTTAAGCCCCCTATTTAAGCGATTAATATTCTCTGCTATTTGTATTGCCACACTATTTAAGTCTGATATTGCTGCGCAATGTGGTGTGATAGTCACTTTAGTGTGCTGCCAAAATGGGTGTGAACTCGGTAATGGCTCCTCAGTGAACACGTCTAGGGTTGCTGATCTTAGATTATCTGAATCTAAAGCTGATAATAAATCCGATTCAATAATATGCTGCCCTCTTGCTACATTTATTACGCAGGCGTGTTTGGGAAGCTTTGCTAATAATTGTGCATTTATGATGCCTTTCGTCTCGTCAGTTAGTGGCAATAAACACACTAAAAAATCTATTTGAGGTAACATTTCATCAAGCCCTGTTCCAGTGTATAGCTTAACATGTTGACTCTCTTTAGCCGTTTTAGACCATGCGCTTAGCGTAAAGCCATTAATAAGTAGCTTATCTGCGCATGCTTTTGCGAGTTCACCAAACCCCAAAATACCGACATGCTTATATTTGTAACCGCGTTTGGGTTTCCAGTTACCTTGCGATTGCCTAACAAAGTACTCTTGTAAGCGTAGCTTTTGAGCTAACACATGGGTTAGTACATACTCTGCCATATCGTCAGCTAGTTGTTTATCTACAATACGCACCACATCTACATGCTCATGTAATAGCGACAGATTAATACTATCCACACCAGCTCCAAATGAAGAAACAGCTCTTAAATTAGGCAATTGTTGCCACAAGTCATTTGGGGCATTCCAGGCGAGTACAAACTCTACATCACTGGGGTTTTTACACGATGGCCATTCTTCAATGGTCTCATTTGGTAGCAACTCAGTTAGCCTTGCGATTAACTTTGTATTATCACGCCCTGTAATGGCAACTAAAACTGACATGTAAACTCCTAATAAGCTTAAATAATTTTATATTTCTCACTGAGTAAATGTACTCTTGGTTATTTACTCTTTAAAAAGTCACACTACTGCAAAGTAAATGTCACACCCTTTTTTTACTCTAAACAGGATGGCGAATAGGCCAAATTGTAAATGAGGTTAATATGATAAGCGTTGATAAAGTAATAGCAGCAAACTTACCACAGTTAGAGAACTCCCCTAAAGTAAAAGGTTTAGTTAAAAAAGGGCTTGGCTACTTATTACATGAACAAGAATTTGTTGCCTTTGGCGATGCTTACCCTCATTTACAAGGGCTAGAATTTGTTGAACAAGTACTTGATGAACTTGACTTTGATACCCGCTACAAACCAAAGCAAATTGAAAATATACCCAGCGAAGGTAAATTAGTAATTGTAGCTAACCATCCCATTGGCTCGCTCGACGCGCTCGCACTGATAAAGGTACTATCAAGCGTTAGGCAAGACTTAAAAGTGGTTGCTAATCGCATGCTAATGTCTGTTACCCCTATGCATTCATTGCTGTTGCCAGTAGATAACTTATCTGGAACCAGTAAAAAACAAGAATTAGGCAATATTCAAAAACACTTAAAAAATGAAGGTGCTTTGTTAATTTTTCCTGCCGGCGAAGTCTCTAGATTAAGCCCTACCGGAATTAAAGATTGCAAGTGGAACAGTGGCTTTTTACGCATGGCTAAAAAAGCAAACAGCCCTATTTTACCTATTTATATAAAAGCTAAAAACAGCCCACTCTTTTATGGTACATCAATGATTTACAAGCCGCTTGCGAGCTTATTATTAGTAAAAGAAATGTTTAAGCAGCGACAAAAGTCATTAGAGTTTGAAATTGGCGCTTCCATTCCGCCTGAATCATATTTAATCGAAAATTTAAAAGATAAAGAAATCGTTAACCTCATTCGCAAGCAACTTTATCGCCTTACCACTAAAAAGCCCCTTCCCCTTAAAACCCAAACCCCTATTGCAATACCCGAGTGCCGCAAAGAGCTAAAAAAAGCCATAGAGAGTTGTCAGTTATTAGGTAAAACACAAGATGGTATGCATATTCATTTATATCAATACACGGGTAGCTCAGCGGTGTTTAGAGAGCTTGGGAGGCTCAGAGAAATTGCCTTTCGAGCGGTAGGTGAAGGCAGCGGTAAACGCCGCGATATTGACAAATATGATATGGATTATCAACACTTAGTGCTATGGGATCCTACGCAATTAGAATTAGTGGGGGCATATCGCCTTGCTTGTGCAAAGGAAATAATAAATAAACATGGCCGAGAAGGCTTATACACCGATAGTTTATTTAGTTACACACAAGCAATGCAACCGTATTTAGAACAAGGTATAGAGCTTGGTCGCAGTTTTGTGCAACCTAAGTATTGGGGGCGAAAAAGTTTAGACTACTTGTGGTATGGTATTGGTGCATTTATTAAAAACTACCCGCAATATCGTTACTTATTTGGCGCAGTTAGCGTCTCTAACGCCTTGCCTGAACAAGCAAAAGCCATGCTCGTGTATTACTATCAACATTATTATAAATCAGAGCAGCACCTCGCCACCCCTAATAACGAGTTTAAATTAAGCGAACAACAACTTACTCAGTGTAAAACTGTTTTTAATGGCAATGATGTAAAAGAAGACTTTGTAGAATTAAAACACGTACTGGCCAATATGGGTGCACACGTTCCCACCCTATTTAAACAATATACCGAACTGTGTCAGCCTGGTGGCGTAAAGTTTTTAAGCTTTAGTATCGACCCCGACTTTAACAACTGTATTGATGGGTTAGTGCTGGTAGACTTACAAAACGTAAAAGAAAATAAAGCTAAGCGCTATTTAGGTTAGTCAAACAGCGAGGTAATTCTCGCTGTTTATTTTTATAAGGCCTATTTATGGCTAAAAATCCGCGCTAATAAGTCGGTATAAATGGCCTCAATTTTAAGTAAATCCTCAACTGGAACATGCTCGTTTACCTGGTGAATGGTACTATTTTTAACTCCGCACTCAATAACTTGGGTATGCTGGTTTGCAAAAAATCGCCCATCAGACGTGCCACCGCTGGTACTTAACATGGGGTAGTTTCCTGTTTGCGCATAAATGGTGTGCTCTAACTGCTGTAATAAACTCCACCCGTTTGTTGGTGCTGTATAATAGGGCTCACACGCTCGCTCCCATTCAACATCAAGGTGCTGAGCGTACTCACTCAGTGCCGCTGATATACACTGCTTTATTGTACTGCTTGTATAACCATGGCTATATCGCACATTAAAGGTAATTTCGCACTCACTAGGCACTAGATTATCAACAACATTATTTATATTAATACCAGTCACTTGCAAGGTGGTTTTAGAGCTTGGCTCATCTTCAGGCCATGTTAAATTGCTTAAACAATTTACAATATTACCCGCAATATGCGCCGCATTTATAGTGTTCTGCGGGTAGGCAACATGTCCAGTCTTGCCATGTACTTTTATACGAGACGATATAGCGCCTCGGCGACCATTTTTAATTGTATCGCCTACGTGTGCAGAGCTTGTCGGTTCACCAACAATACAGCCATCAAGTTGTATATTATTTTTTGCAAGGCACGTGGCTATTACCTCTGAGCCAAATTCTGCCTCGCCTTCCTCATCGGAGGTGATAAGCCAGTAAAAACGCCCTTTTTTATTTTTTGTATCATTTAATAGTGCCTTAGTGGCACCTAGCATAGCCGCCACGCCACCTTTCATATCAGCAGCGCCACGCCCATACACGGCATTATTAATAATATTGCCGGCAAAAGGCGGACTTAACCAGTTGCCCGACTCTGCAGGTACAACATCAATATGCCCAGAAAACGCAACACAAGGCCCTTCTAGCTCAAAATTAATGTAGGCAATTAAATTGGTAACGTCTTCACACATAAACTGCTCACAGTTAAAACCAAGCGCAGCTAACTCATTGCTAAGCCAATCTATGGCACCGCCTTGGTGAGGCGTTACAGATTCAAACCTAATAAGCGTTTGCGTATTTTTGACCACCGCGCTTAAAGGTTTACTTACACTGTTTTGCGATACTTTTGCAAAAGACATAACAACACACTCAATAACCATAAGAGAGATTATTAAAGCGCGCTAATATGACCAAATAATGGCAAAGTTAATACAGTGCGATGACTGTTAAATACATAGCAGTGTCAATTAATTAAAATACTTTTTGCAGCAACTTTAATCTAAATCAATAAAAGGATTCACATGCTTCAAACATTTTTGAAACTTTGATCTAGAACAGGTTTTTAACGCTCGGAGGTTGTAATAATAGCGGCAATCAAAAAGTAGTTATTGGAGCACAACATGAAAACCCAAATCAGCATTGCATTACTTACCTCTTTACTAGCTATGACCCCTACGGCACACGCTAACTTAAGCATTAATGTTGGCGCTATTAATGTAAATCCAGATAACAGCAGCTCGGCCATTAACGAAGCGCCAACACTGGGCCTTAAAGGCGACTCTGACACGCAGCTAGGTATTACAATCGACTATGCATTTAACGATAAGTGGGTGGTAGAACTTATTGCCGCTACGCCGTTTTCGCACGATGTAAATGGCGCGGGTGGGCTAGCGGGCAGTAAGATTGCCGACATAAAACAGCTTCCGCCATCATTGGTTGCGCAATACCACTTTTTAGATACCAGTTACGCGCTACGACCGTTTATTGGTGTAGGGTTAAATTACACCACCTTTTTTGACGAGCAGCCTTCACAAGCGCTAAAAGCAACCCTAGGTACTGATGATGTTGAAGTAAAACTCGATGATTCGTTTGGCTTTATAGCACAAGTAGGCGCTAACTATAAAATCGATCAACATTGGGGGCTACATGCTATGGTATCAATAATTGATATAGATACCGATGCCACAGTGTATGCAAACGGAGCAAAAGCCCTTACATCAACCGTTGAGCTTGACCCAGTCGTTGCTATGTTTGGTGTAAGGTACAACTTTTAGTTAAGTGTGCAGTGCCTATGTTCTATGTGTTTAAGGCCGAAAGGCCTTATTTTATGAAAATTATTTAGGCAGGTTATTCACCTTTTTTTGCTCAAGCATTTCTTTCCAATGCATAATTTCAGCTGGCAAAATAGGCGCCACGCCATCAAACTCGGCTACTTCAAGCATTTCTTCAATAGAAACTATGCCTTTTTTGTTTTTAAACACACCACGCACATACGCTATAGCGTGCAGGCCACGCGCAGAATGAAATTTTTGTTCAATGTAAAAATATTTATGATCCCACCCCACCAGCCGGGTACTGATGGTATAACGCTGCATAGGTTTAATATCGCGAATATAAGTGATGGCTGTCGCATTAACTATTGGAAACCAACGGCGCTTCATTACTTGTTTTAATAAGCCTATTCGCTCAATCATCCAGGTGCGCGACAAGTCCATCATCGCCAAATAACGCGAATTTGTTAGATGCAGGTTTATATCGCAATCTGTGGGTAGTGCTTTGTAATCAATATCTACCGTATCAAGTAACTGTTGGTAGTCACGGTTGCGCTTAATTTTAAAAAATAATAAAAGAAGTCTAATATATAAGTTCACGAGAAGGTCTTACCAGTATAAAGTTAACTCAGTGTAACATAACCACTTGTTAAGGCGAATGTTCCGTTTTACTCTCAAATTATAAATATAAAAAAGTCATAGTATGAAATATAAATTAGCGACACTTTTTACCATCAGTTTATTATGCATTAGCCCCAGCGCATTGGCCGATTTTACAATTAAAGGCTCAGGCGCGGTGAGTTACCCCACAGGCATAGAAAAACCATTTAATTTTGGGTTTGCATGGCAGCAGCAACTGGGTAAATTTACAATAGGAAATAAAAGCTACGATATGTCGCAATTACCTAATTCATACTCGGTGGCAATCACGTTAGCTAAAGATGATAGCCAAGTGTGGGTACAAGAGTTTAATAATGGCTTTATTGAAACGTTTGAATGGCATATAGGTAAACATACTGTCAGTCTAAAAAAGCAGCAATTTAAAGACCCCGTAAAAGGCAATTACGTGATTGAGCTCAATGGCCGCAGTTACTTTTTTACTCGTAATAACGCAAGCATAGTGATTAATTTTGATGAAAATGGCATAGAAACAATCGCCATTGATGGAGTTACAAAAAACATGGGCACTAAAAACTAGGGCGTGTTGACCTTTGCGGATTGAAATTTGTTCAACCTAGGGGCGATTAAATCGCGGCGCGAGGTTTGTAACCTAGTGGGCTCGATAACTGCTCCTGCGTTATTCTAATGACTTACA